>NZ_BAAAOS010000017.1:371466-527935 GCF_039530625.1 Kribbella sancticallisti
CTTGAAGGGCCCGGTCAGGCATTGCCTGACCGGGCCCTTCTTATTCGCCGGATCGTGAGCCGCGGGCGGTACGGTTCGCTGGTGAACACGATCGCGCAGATCTTCATCGCCCTGGCCGGTGTCTTCCACCTCGCCGTCTTCGCCCTGGAGAGCCTGCTCTTCAAGAAGCCGAGCACCTACAAGAGGTTCCTGATCCGCACCGAGGCCGACGCGGAGATCGTGCGGCCGTGGGCGTTCAACCAGGGCTTCTACAACCTCTTCCTCGCTCTCGGCGCCCTCGGTGGGCTGATCTTCGGTGGCGACGAGGGGCACGCGATCGCGCTGTTCGCCGCGGCCTGCATGGCCGGCGCCGGGCTCGTACTGATCGCCTCGGACCGCCGGATGGCCCGGTCCGCCGCGCTGCAGGCCGGCCCGCCGATCATCGGTCTGATCCTCGCCGCCGTCCTCTGAACCTTCGTGTGCACTTGAAGTCGCCGGGTTGACTTCAAGTGCACTTCATGTCCGAAGGTGCTCGGCATGACGACTACCGCTGAGCCCCCGACCACCGCGGCAGAACCCAAGCCAGGCAGCGTCCTCGCGCCGGAGTACCGGGCGCTGACGGTCGGGATGGTCGCGCTGATCACCCTGGTCGCGTTCGAGTCCCTCGCCGTCACGACGGCGATGCCGACGGTCGCGCAGGCGCTGGACGGGCTGTCCCTGTACGCGCTGGCCTTCGGCGGGCCGCTCGCGTCCGGAGTGGTGGCGATGGTCGTCTCCGGGACCTGGAGCGACCTGAAGGGTCCGAGCCGCCCGCTCTGGTACGGCACGGCGTGGTTCTTGGCCGGGCTGATCATCGCCGGTGCCGCGCCCTCGATGGAGGTGCTGGTTGCCGGCCGCATCATCCAGGGCTTCGGCGGAGGTCTCGTCACCGTCGCCCTGTACGTCGTCGTAGGTCATTTGTACCCGCCGGCGCTCCGGCCGAGGATCTTCGCCGCCTTCGCGGCCGGCTGGGTGGTCCCGTCCCTGGTGGGTCCCGCGATCGCCGGCCTGATCGTGGAGCACGCAAACTGGCGGATCGTGTTCCTCGCAGTGCCGGCGCTGGCGATTCCTGCCGCGCTGGTGATGCGGCCAGGTCTTGCCAGGGCGAACAGCGGGACGCCGGAGCAGGCACACAGATCACTCTGGGATCGGCGTGCGATGTGGGCGATCGCGGCTGCGGTGGGCGTGGGACTCCTCCACTACGGCGGTCAGCAGCGAGGGATTCTCCAGGGCGTACTGCTGGCTGCCGGGCTGCTCGGTGTCGCGGCCTTCGCGCCCAAGTTGTTGCCCAAGGGAACATTCTCGATGGGTACGGGACTGCCCGCGGTGATCGCGCTGCGCGGGCTCGTGGCGGCGGCTGGATTCGGTGCCGAGGTGTTCCTGCCGCTGATGCTGACCCGCGAGCGTGGGCTCTCTCCGTCCTTCGCCGGGCTGGTGCTCACGATCAGCGCGCTCAGTTGGACCGCCGCCTCCTGGTACCGCGGCAGGCCGAAGCAGCCGTTCTCGCACGCGGTCTTCCTGCAGGCCGGGATGGTCTCGATGGTGCTCGGGATCGCGGCTGCCACGCTGACCCTGAACCCGCACGTCCCCGTGCTCGTCGGCATCCTCGGCTGGGGTCTGGCCGGACTCGGCATGGGTACGGTCTTCCCGACCGTTTCGGTGCTGGTGCTGGAGTACTCCAGTCGCGAGCAGCAGGGCGCGAACACGTCGGCCCTGCAACTCAGCGACTCGTTGGCTACGGCAACCGTCCTGGCGGTGGGCGGCTCGCTGTTCGCCGCGATCGAGCCGCACTCGGCGACCACGGCGTACCTGACCGCGTTCGGGCTGCCGGCCGTGCTCGCCCTGGTCGGCGTGCTCGCCGCGCGACGCACCAGGGCGTAGACCTAACGGGTGGGAAACATCACCGGGTGGGTCCGGTGCGTTGACCCCGGTGGAAGCGGGCCGCTACCTTGCCAGGGACAACCTGCGGTGCCATGAGGGAAACCGGTGAGAGACCGGTACGGCCGCGCCACTGTGAGCGAGCTTGCTCGTGAGTCAGGACGCTCGGGCACCAGCAGCCTTTCGAAGGGGACGCGCACTTCCCCAGGAGGTACCGAATGTCTTCACCCACGCCTGCCCGCACGGTCGCCGTACCGGCCGTTTCGCCGCGGCTGCTCGCGCTCGCTCTGCTCACCGTCGGCGCGCTGCTGATGCTCGCCTACCTGGTCGCCTTCGACCAGGGCGCCATCTCGCAGTCCGGCATGTACCTGCACGAGTTGATGCACGACGGGCGCCATCTCCTCGGCGTTCCCTGCCACTAGCCCGATGCGCACCTTCGGATCGCTCCTGGTGCGCGGACTGATCGTCGGACTCTTCGCCGGCCTGCTGGCCGGAACCTTCGCGTACGTGATGGGCGAGCCCCACATCGACTCCGCGATCGCCATCGAAGAGGCCGCCGGTGCCGCGCACACCCACGACGCCAACGGCAAGGCGGTGCCCGCTGAGCCTGACGAGGAGCCTCTCGTCAGCCGCGACGGTCAGCGTTTCGGCCTGTTCCTCGCCACCACCCTGTACGGCGTGGCGCTGGGTGGCATCTTCGCGGTCGGGTTCGCCCTGCTGCGACGCCGGCTGCGCACGTCCAGCGACTCGTACGCCGCCCTCGGCCTGGCTGCCGCCGGCTTCGTCGGGATCGTGCTCGTGCCGTTCGTGAAGTACCCACCGAACCCACCCGCGGTGGGTGACCCCGAGACGATCACCCAACGAACGGTGACCTACCTCCTGAGCCTGGTGATCGGCCTGCTCGCCGTCTGGGCCGGAGTCGCCGCCTCGCGCTGGGCGGCCCGGTTCGGCGACGCGCCGTGGATCCGGCTCGGCCTCGGTGCGGCGGCGTTCCTGGCGACGGTCGTCGCGGCATACCTGATCCTGCCGTCGATCAACGAGGTTCCGGGGTCGTTCCCCGCTACGCTGCTGTGGCAGTTCCGGTTCGCCTCGCTCGGTACGCAGGCGACGCTGTGGCTGCTGCTCGGATTCGGGTACGCCGCACTGGTGGACCGTCGGAGGACGGCCACGTCAAAGACCGAGGTGGTTGCCGCTTGACCGCGTTGACGCTGATCGCCCACGCCCTCACGCCTGCCCTGCGCGGCCTGGTCCTCGGCGGTGAGGCGCAGCCGGATCCGGCCAGCGTCGACACGGCCCGCGAGGTCAAGATCGAGGCCGACCAGGTGTTCTCCGGCCCGGAGCCGGCCGCCGTACAGACCGCGGAAGCGATCGGCCTGGTCCCGACGGTGGACCCGGCGCTGCGCGACCGCGAGTACGGCGACTGGGCCGGGCGCGAGTTGGAGGAGTTGCTGGCGGCTTCGCCGGAGGAGGTCGGCGCCTGGCTCGAGCGGCCGCACACGGCGCCACCGGCCGGCGAGACCGAGAATGACGTGATCACCCGGGTCGGCGACTGGCTTGGGGACTTGGTCAAGGCCGAGGGCGAAGGCCGTCGCAGCGTGGCGGCCGTAGTACATCCCGCGGTGGTGCGTGCGGCGATTCTGTACGTGCTCGACGCGCCGGCCGAGTCGCTGCGGCACGTCGATGTCCGGCCGCTGTCGGTGGTACGGCTGTCCGCTCACCACGGGTCCTGGTCGCTGACTTTCGGCTGAGAAGGTCTTCCCGTCAGGCGTTTCCGATGTCAGACTGCCGTCACCCGGGGTGAGGCTCGGGTGACCGAGCGCGCTGACGGGGAGTCGCGATGGCAGATCAGCTCGAAGCGCGGTTCCGCGCCGGCCACCGAAAGCTGGTCGCCGCCCGCGACCGCCTGCAGTCCGCGGTGGACTCCGGTACCGCGACCGACCACGAGCGCACCAGGCTCGCGACTGTGCAGGAACTCCTCACTCCGGTCTCCACCGCCGAGCTCGATGCCTCGGGCAACGTCGTCGAGGTACGGCGGTATCGGCAGTTCTACGACGTCGACCTCGAAGGCCAGGGTCAGGCGGTCGAAGTACTGGGTGATCTTTCCCGGGCGCGCGACGTCGCCGTCCTGGTGCCGGGGATGGGCAACAACCTCGAGACCTTCCGCGGCCAGTCCGACCGTGGTGGGCTGATCCGGCATGAGTCTGGGCCTGGAACCGCCGCGGTGGTGTGGCTCGGCTACGAATCACCGCAGGGTATCCCGGCCGCGATGAGCAAGGAGGCGGCTCTTGCCGGTGCTCCTCGACTCGCTCAGTTCCTGTCTGAGGTGGACGCTGAGAAGTCGCCTGGAGCAAACGTCACCTTGATCGGCCACAGCTACGGCTCGGAGGTGGTCGGCCAGGCGCTGCTGCAGGGCGCCCGGCCGGGTCGTGTGGTCCTCACCGGCAGCCCCGGCATCGCGAAGTACGTCGACGAGGCGAGTGACCTGGTCCCGCCGCCCACCCGCGTGTACGTCGAACGCGCGCCGGGTGACTACGTGTCGTACACCCAGTGGCACGGTCCGGACCCGGCGACTTTCCCGGACGCGATCCGGATGGCCACCAATAGCCAACTGGCCAACGACGAAGCGGTGTCGGTGCACTGGCACAACGAGTACTACCGCCCGAACAGCGAGGCTCTGCGCAACATCGGCCGGGTGGTTCGCGGGGATCTCGCCAACATCACCACGACCGGCACGAGCCGTCACCAGGAGACCAAATTGCTCCTTGGCGCGTCCTGGGGCGACGGCCTCAAGAACATCGCCGGGGCTGCGTCGAAGGTGTATGACGGAGTTGTGTCCGTGAGCCGGCCTTCCCGTGAGGCAGCCCGGCGGGCTGCCGGGGAGACAGCCCGGGGTGCCGGGGAGGCCCGGGGTGCCGGGGAGGCGGCCCGGCACGCTGCCGGCCAGGACGGCGCTCGGATCCGTTCCCGATCATCCGATCCGACGAGGCGACGAGGAGGACCCGCGCGATGACCGATGCGAGGGAGTTCCTCCGCGAAGAACTGCTGGCGGTCGCGGCGATCGTCGTGCCGGGTCAGCGGGGGGTCGTCACGCATGATCCTGGTCCGGTGAATCCCGGCGCGTTGTTCGACGGTCGAGGTCCGGCGACGGTCTGCAGCATCACCGTCGAGACCGGGAGCCCGAAGTCTGACCCCGCGTCCGCGGTCGCCGCCGCTGCCGACGCTCTGCAGTCTCGCGGCTGGACCGCCGAGATCGCTCCGGAGGAGAACGGGCATCACCGAGTAGTTGCTTATCGCAATGGCTTCGACGTCGCTGTCCATGCCTGGGCTACTGACTGGCGAATCACCTTCACCGGCCAGACACCCGAGCAAACGTAGTACGAGCTCAACTACTGGTAGCGGCGCGTTCGGCCGCACTGCGGAGTACGCAGAACTCGTTGGCTTCGGGGTCGAGCATGACGACGAAGCCGGTGCCGTCGGGTTCGCGGTGGTCGTGGGCGATGGTGGCGCCGAGAGTGAGGAGCCACTCGACTTCCTCGTCGCGGGAGCCGTCGGGTTCGAGGTCCAGGTGGACTCGGTTCTTGGCAGCTTTGGTGTCGTTGTTCTGTTCGAAGAGAAGTTTGACCGAGTCGGTGTTGACCGCGGCGTACGGGTCGCCGGGCTCGTCGTCGGCGGGGCGCTCGGCTCGGAGTACCTGGAGCCAGAAGCCGGCGAGCTTGTACGGGTCGTGGGCGTCGAACGTCACGGTGCGGACAACGGAAGTCATGGGGCGAGCGTGGCGCAGATGCTCAAGCTGCCGCTACTGGTTTCTGGAAGAAGAGACAGGCGCCGGGCACTGCCGCGGTCGGGTCGATCACGACCTGGGCGTGGAGGGTGAAGCCGGCTTCCGCGGCCAAGGCGGCCAGTTGGTCGGGCTGCCAGCGGTAGACGTCCAGGGACATGGGGTGGCCGCCGTAGCCGGAGTCCTTGTGGCTGTGGGTGTCGCCGACGTGGAAGCCGACGAGGAGGCGCCCGCCGGGTGTCAGCACGCGGTGGAACTCCGCGAACGCGGTCGGGAGGATTTCGCGGGGGAGGTGAACGATGGACCACCAGGAGAGGACGCCGGCGAGTTCGCCGTCCTTCAGGTCGAGGTCCGTCATCGAGCCGACCGCGAACTCCACGCCTGGATGGTCGCGTTGAGCGATCTCGATCATCCCGGGCGACAGGTCGACGCCGAAGGCGGGCAACCCGAGCGAGTGCAGCCGAGCGGTCACCCGCCCCGGCCCACACCCAGCATCGAGCACCCGCCCAGACACTTGCCTGGCACCGAGCACCTGCCCGGCATCCGGCACCAGCGCCGCGCCGAGAACACGCTCAGCCGAGGCATCCGCTTCGCCCGCGTCAGTCCGCAGTACCAGCTCAGCGAAGGCGGTGAGCATGCTGCTTTCCCACGGCTCGCTGGGCCGGACCAAGTCGGCGTACGACTCCGCGACGGTGTCGTATGAGGTACGGATGCCTTGCAAGTAAGAGCCGTCGGTCACCCGCCAGAGACTAAGCCTTCCCGAGGGTCTGCTTCTGCCTCCCCAAGCCCTGGATCTCGCACTCGACGGTGTCGCCGGGCGACAGGTACGGGAAGCGCCCGGACAGCGCCACGCCCTCAGGAGTGCCCGTGTTGACGATGTCACCCGGATCAAGCGTCATGTACTGCGACAGATCGCGAACCAGCGCGGCCGCCGAGAAGATCATGTCGCGCGTGTTCGAGTCCTGCCGGATCTCGCCGTTGACCCAGGACTTGAGGTCCAGGTTCTGCGGGTCGACCTCGTCGGCGGGTACGAGCGCCGGGCCGAGCGGGTTGAAGGTCTCGCAGCACTTGCCCTTCGACCACTGGCCGCCCGACACCTCGAGCTGGAGAGCGCGCTCGGACACGTCGTTCGACACGGTGTAGCCGGCGATGCACTCGAGCGCCTCCTCGTCGGAGGACAGGTACCGGGCGGTCTTGCCGATCACCACGGCCAGTTCCACCTCCCAGTCGGTCTTGGCGGAGCCGCGGGGGACGAGGACGTCGTCGTTCGGGCCGACGACGGTGTTGGGGTGCTTGAAGAAGACGACCGGGTTCTTCGGCGGTTCGGCGCCGGACTCGGCGGCGTGGGCGGCGTAGTTCAGGCCGACGCAGACGACGGCGGCCGGCCTGGCGATCGGCGCGCCCACGCGGAGGCCCTCGGTCGAGGCGACCGGCAGCGAACCGGCGACCAGCGCCGCGCGGGTGCGGCCGATCCCGTCGGAGCCGAGGAAGGCGCCGTCGATGTCGGCGGTGACGGAGGTCAGGTCATAGACGGTGCCGTCGGCGTCGCGCACGTACGGGCGCTCCTCGCCGACCGCGCCGAGGCGCAGCAGTTCCACAGACTTCTCCTCAGACGAAAATCACTCTTGATCGAACACGGGCCGCAACCGGGCCCGGGACGCTTCGATGTGGGTACGCATCGCGGCGGCCGCCTCCTGGGGATCGCCCTTGCGGACGGCCGCGACGATGGTCTTGTGCTCGCGCAGTGCTTTGGTCGCGATGCCGCCGCCGTAGTACAGGCGGAACAGGTGGAGGTGACAGTGCGTCCGGGCGAAGGACTGCCGGGCGGTCTCGTTGCCGGACAGTTCCAGCACCAGGTCGTGGAACCGCTGGTCGTGCGCGGCCATCGCCTTGTAGCTGTCGTAGTCCGGCCGGTCCGGGACGTCGGTGTAGCTGAGCATCTCGTCCTTGAGCCGGGCCAGGTCGTCCGGCGCGGCCCGCTCGGAGGCGCGGCCGGCGGCCCAAGGCTCGATGTGCAGGCGGTACTCGAAGAGGTCCTCGAACTCCGCTCGGGTCAGCCGGGAGGACACCCGGTAGCCGCGCAGTGGCTCCTTGATCACCAGGCCATCGGACTCCAGCCGGGCCAGCGACTCCCGGATCGGCGTCTGCGAGATGCCGAGTTCGCGGGTCAGGGCGTCGATGTTGAGCCGGGTGCCCGGCTCGACCACGCTGTCCATGATCAGGCCCTTGACGGTCTCGTAGACGTCGTCGCTCAGCACCTGTCGCTGGGGCAGGCGCGCGAGCTGCCCCGCCAGACCCACATGCGCATCTGTCACAGTCGCTCCTCCCGAAGCCCCCATCATGCCCGACCCGCCCGGCCACGGTGTGCACAGTCGTTATGAGTACAAGCCTTGACGCCACCAGTGTGAAGCGGCAGCATCAGCTACGCAATATCCTATAGGATCTTTGAGGAGCCGGTTCCATGACCGTTCATTCGTCGCTGTACCGGAAGACCGCCGTCGGGCTGGCCCTCGTTGCGCTGGCCGCGACCGGCTGCAGCACCAAGAGTTCCAACGACGCCGCGGGAGGCACCGCTGGTGACGACGCCTCCACCGGTACGTCGACCGGTCCGGTGGAGCTGAAGGACGGCTCCAAGGTGAAGCTGGCGCTGATCCCGGGCGGCGCGCACCCGTACTTCCAGCCCTGGAAGACCACCGCCGAGCTGGACAAGACCGACTTCAAGCTCGGTGGTGTCACCTTCAACGAGACCGGCGAGTGGGATCAGGGCAAGCAGAACAACGTGATCAACTCGCTGGCCGCCCAGGGGTACAACGCGTTCGGCATCTTCGGCGTGTCGCCGACCGACATCAACTCCACCTTCGAGGACCTGAAGGCGAAGGGGTTCGCGGTCGGCTCGCTGGCCTCCTGCCCGGCCGGTGACACGAACTCGGCCGACTTCTGCCTGTCCACCGACGTGGAGGCGGCGGCGTACAAGGCGACCAAGGCGACGATCGAGGCGATCGGCGGCGAGGGCACGATCGTCCACCTGACCGGCAACAACGTCGACTCGAACACCCAGCGCCGGATCGCCGGCGTGAAGAAGGCGATCGGCGAGACCGGCGGCAAGGTGACCGAACTGCCGGTGATCACCGACATCGACAAGGACCTGCAGACCGCGCAGAAGGCGGTCGCCGACCTGCTCGCCTCGAAGGGCAAGGAGATCAAGGGCATCGTCACCACCGCCTACAACCCGGCGGTCGCCGCGGCCGACGGTGTTGCGAGCAGCAAGCTGCCGATCAAGGTGGTCGCGATCGACGACGACGCCAAGATCCTGTCCGGGATCAAGTCCGGCGGCGTCGCCGCGACCGTCACCCAGAACCCGGTCGGCCAGGCGTACGTCGGCGGCTGGCTGCTGGCCCTGCTCGGCTCCAAGCAGTGCACGATGAAGACGCCCGGCGTGATCGTCGACTCCGGCTCGTTCGTCGTCACCAAGGCCAACGTCGACAGCTACGACACCGAGCGCAAGGCGAAGACGACCGAGCTCCAGAAGGAATTCGCCGGTCAGCTGTCCTGCTCGTGACGCGGATCCCCCAGACAGGTGCGTATCTTGCCTAAGACAACCATCAGCCGGGCCGAGGCCTTCCTCGTCGATCTCGAGGTGGAGACCGAGCGGACCGACGCGGTGCAGGCCTTCCTCAAGCAGGAGACGGTCTTCGTCGAGCTCGAGACCACCGACGGGTTCGTCGGCCTCGGCTACTCCTACACGATCGGCACCGGCGGTACGGCGGTCCTCGCGATGCTGCGGGACCACCTGCTGCCGCGGCTGATCGGCGCGGACGCCCGCAACGTGGAGGCGATCTGGTTCGACCTGTTCGCCTCCAACCGCGCCACCACGGTCGGCGCGATCACGTCGCTCGCGCTGGCCTCGGTCGACACCGCGCTGTGGGATCTGCGCTGCCGTCGCGCGGACGAACCTCTGTGGCGGCTGGCGGGCGGATTCCGCCGGCGCGTGCCGCTGTACGACACGGAGGGCGGCTGGCTGCACCTGACAACCGACCAGTTGGTTGCCGGGGCCCTCGCGTCCCAAAAGGCGGGTTGGCCCGGGGTGAAGTTGAAGGTCGGCAAGCCTCGCGTGCACGAGGACCTGGAGCGGCTCAGCGCAGTACGGGATGCGGTTGGGCCGGCGCTCGACATCATGGTCGACGCGAACCAGTCGATGACGTACGCCGAGGCGAAGCGGCGCGCGAAGGCCTTCGAGCCGCTCGACCTGAGCTGGTTCGAGGAGCCGATGCCCGCCGACGACCTGAGCGGACATGTCCGGCTGGCCGAGTCCACCTCGATCCCGATCGCGGTCGGCGAATCGCTGTACTCCGTGTCGCAGTTCCGCGAGTACGTCGCGTCCGGTGCGGCCGGGATCGTCCAGGTGGACGTGGCCCGGGTCGGCGGCATCACCCCGTGGCTGAAGGTGGCGCATCTGGCCGAGACCTTCAACCTCGAGGTCTGCCCGCACTTCCTGATGGAGATCCACGTCAGCCTGACGGCCGCGGTACCGAACGGGCGGTACGTCGAGCACATCCCGCAGTTGCGCGCGATCACCTCGACGGAGATGGAGATCGCCGACGGGCACGCGGTCGCCCCCGACGAGCCCGGGCTCGGGATCGACTGGGACCGCGACGCGATCGACGACCGGCGGGTCTCGTGAGCGCACCCGTCTCGGAGACCGCGACCGCGGCCCTGCAGGAGCCGGAGACCCCGGTCGAACCGCCGCGCGGCGGGCGGACGCCCTGGTGGGCGAACCAGCGGATCGGCCTGCTCCTCCTGGTGGTCGCCCTCTCGGCACTGTTCGGGATCCTGCGGCCGGCCTTCTTCAACCAGCAACTGGTCGTCTTCCCACTGCTGCGCGACATCGCGATGTTCACCGTGGTCGGCCTGGCCCAGATGTGCGTGCTGTCGATCGGCCACATGAACCTCGCGGTCGGCCGGATGGCCGCGTTCTCGATGATGATCACCGGCATCTCCTACGACCTGTGGCACTTCAGCCTGTACGCCGGACTGGTGGTCGGCCTGGTCGCCGGTACTGCGATCGGCGCGCTCGCGGGCTGGGTGATCGCGCGGACCGGGGTGAACTCGTTCGTCGTGACGCTGGCGCTGGACTTCCTGCTGCTCGGCATGATCCCGCTCGTCTACACCAGCCTGACGGAGAACGCCGCCTTCGTCACCAAGCCGGACGGGATGCGGGAACTGCGCAACTACTCGCTCGCCGACGTCTGTATCGGCAACGTCTGCGGCTCGCCCGCGGTGCCGCAACTGGCCATGTTCGCGGTGATCGCGATGATCGTGGTCGGCTGGATCTACAGCCGGACGAAGCTCGGGCGTGAACTGCTGATGACCGGGACGTCGCTGAAGGCCGCCGAGCTGTCGGGCATTCCGACCGCCCGCCGGGTGATCACCGCGCACGCGATGTCGGGCTGCCTGGCCGCGCTGGCCGGGTTCATGCTGGCCGTCAGCACCGGGTCGATCAAGGCGACGATCGGCGAGGAGTTCATGCTGCCGTCGTTCCTCGGCCCGATCCTGGGCGGCACCCTGCTGGCCGGCGGGTTCGTCTCGATCTGGGGCACGCTGCTCGGGACCGCGCTGACCACGGTGATCCGGAAGGGCCTCGACCTGCTGGGCGTCGGACTGGAGAGCCTGAACATCTACCTCGGGCTGATCCTGCTCGTCGCGCTGTCGACGGACCGGTTCCGAACAGTGTTGTCCGACCGGCAGGGGGTGCGAGAACGATGAGGCGCTTCGCCCGAACCACCGAGATGACGTTGCTGGTCATCTGCGTGGTCTTCTTCATCGGTCTGGTGATCGCCTCGCGCGGGGACCTGCTGGAGGCGAATTCACTGAGAGTGCTCCTTCAGTTCCTGGCGGTTCCGGTGCTGATCGGGTTGGCTCAGATGGTGGTCTTAGCCGTGGGTCAACTCAACCTCGCCGTCGGTGCCGTCGGCGGTTTCGCCGCGTGCGCGATGGGCGTGCTGATGGCCGATCACGGCGTGCCGGTTCCGCTGGCGTTGCTGATCGGCTTCCTGCTCGCCTCGGCAGCCGGCCTGCTGAACGGTCTGCTGGTGGTGCTCACCCGCATCAACGGCTTCATCGTCACCCTCGCGACCATGACCGTGCTGCTCGGCGTCCAGTACCGCCTGGTCGGCACGCGCACGGTCGACGGCTATCCCCAGGGCCTGAAGGACTTCGGCTCGTACGCCGTGTTCGGGGTGCTGCCGCTGATTTTCCTGGTGGCCCTGGTGGTTGCCGCGCTGCTCGCGGTGATGCTTCGCCGTACGGTGCCTGGGCGGCAGTTGCTTGCCTCGGGTGGGAACCCCATCGCCGCAAGGCTTTCCGGGATCTCCAACGACCGGTCGGTGATCCTCGCGCACACGTTGTCGGGCGCGATCCTCGGCGTCGCCGCGATCCTGACCGTGGCCTCGTCGCCCGGGGTGAACAAGAGCATCGGCGGTGACTGGCTGCTGCCGAGCTTCGCGGCGCCGATCATCGGTGGTGCGTTGCTGACCGGTGGCTCGGCCGTGGTGCTCGGGACTGTGCTGGCCGCCTTCATCGTGCGCTTCGTCGACACGGCCCGGGCGGAGTTCTCGCTCGAGCCGAGCTGGGTGAACTTCGTCGTCGGGACCGTGGTGCTCGGCTCGGTCGTGCTCGGGCAGGTCCGCACCCGCCGGCAGGAGCGGCGTACGGTCGTGAAAGCGCCGGACGCGGCCGTGGCCGGAGGTGTTTCATGACGCTGTTCGAAGCCTCCCAGGTGGACAAGCTGTTCCCCGGCGTCCGGGCGCTCGACGGAGTGACGCTGAAGCTGGAAGCCGGGTCGGTGCACGCGCTGCTCGGTGAGAACGGCGCGGGCAAGTCCACGCTGATCAAGGTGATCACCGGGCTCTACAAGCCGGACGGCGGGCGGTTGCTGCTGGACGGCTCGGAGGTCCAGTTCGGGTCGCCGCACGAGTCCGCCTCCGCGGGGATCGGCGTGGTGCACCAGGAGCGCAACCTGATCCCCGGCTTCACCGTCGGCGAGAACATCCTGCTGCAGAAGCTGCCGACCTCGCGCGGGCTGGTGGATCGCGCGGCGATCCGGTCCGAGGCGAGGCGATGGCTGGCCGAGCTGGACTTGGACATCGATCCGGACCAGCCGGTGACGGAGTTGTCCGTCGCGCAGGCTCAGTTGGTCGAGATCGCGAAGGCGTTGTCGGTGGAGAGCCGGGTGCTGCTGCTCGACGAGCCGACCGCCTCGATCACGCCGAACGAGGCCGAGCGGCTCTTCCGGGTGGTCGACAAGCTGAAGAACGACGGCCGCTCGGTGCTGTTCGTCAGCCACAAGCTCGAAGAGGTCTTCCAGATCTGCGACACCGTCACCGTGCTGCGGGACGGTTCCTCGGTGCTCGAGTCCGGGGCGCTGAGCGAGCTGACCCGCGACCAGGTTGTCGACCTGATGGTGGGTCGCGTCCATGAGGCGCTGACCCTGCCGCCGCGGACGGTTCCTTCCGACGTGGCGCCCCTGCTCGAACTGTCCGGAGTCGGTACTGCGACCGGCCACGCGGGCGTGGATCTCAGCGTGCGGCCCGGCGAGATCGTCGGTCTCTACGGGCTCGTCGGCGCCGGTCGGAGCGAGCTCGCCAAGGCGCTGCTCGGGCTGGACCGGATCACCGCCGGTGAGGTGCGGGTGCGTGGTGAGGTGGTGCGGATCAAGAACGTCCGCGACGCGCTGAAGACGTACAAGATCGGCTACGTCACCGAGAACCGCAAGGAGGAAGGCGTCTTCCTCGAGCAGTCCGTCAGCCGGAACATCGCGGTGACGGTATGGGACCGGCTCCGCAAGGCGCTCGGGTATGTGCCGGCCAAGGCGGAGACCGCGATGGTCGCGGACTATGTGGAGCAGTTGGGGATCAGGATCGCCTCACCCGCGCAGTTGGCCGGGACGTTGTCGGGCGGCAACCAGCAGAAGGTCTCGCTGGCGAAGTGGCTGGCGGCGAAGACCGAGATCCTGATCATCGACGAGCCGACGGTCGGCATCGACGTACGGACCAAGGACGCGTTCCACACGCTGATCTGGGATCTCGCGGCGAACGGGCTGGCGATCCTGCTGATCACCTCGGACCTGCCGGAGATGATCACGCTGGCCGACCGGGTGGTGGTGATGCGGGACCACCGGGTCCAGGGCGAGGTGGCCAACGACCACGACTACGACACGATGAGCCAGCGAGTGATCCGGCTGATCCACGCGGAAGGACTGGAACCGGTATGACGGACGGCGTTGTGAGGCCGGGACGGGTTCGGTCGGCTGCGGACGGGATGAGGACGGCATGAGTGGGCGGGTGGACGCGCATCATCACATCTGGGATCTGAGCGTCCGGGAGCAGTCCTGGATGGTCGGGCCGGAGCTTGATCCGGTGCGGCGGAACTTCTCGATCGACGATCTCGCGCCACTCGCGGCCGCTGCCGATGTCACGTCGACCGTGCTGGTCCAGACGGTCGGCGTCCCGGCGGAGACGCCCGAGTTCCTGGAAGTTGCTGCTGGCACCGAACTGGTGGCGGGCGTGGTCGGCTGGGTGGACCTGACCGCGCCGGATGTCGCGGATGCCCTGGCCGGGTTGAAGGATCGGCCCGACGGTGAGTGGCTGAAGGGGATCCGGCACCAAGTGCACGATGAGGAGGACCCGCGCTGGTTGTGCCGGTCCGACGTACGGGGCGGGCTTGCGGCGGTTGCCGAGGCGGGGCTCGTCTATGACCTGTTGACGAAGACGCCGCACCTGCCGGCCGCGGTGGAGACCGTGCAGGCGTTGCCGGAGTTGTCGTTCGTGGTGGATCACATCTCGAAGCCGGTGATCGGTGGAGAGCTGGAGCCGTGGGCGTCGGGGCTTCGGCAGTTGGCCGCTCTGCCGAACGTGTCCTGCAAGTTGTCAGGCATGGTGACCGAGGCGTCATGGACCGACTGGAAGGTGTCGGATCTGCGGCCTTATGTAGACGTGGTGCTTGATGCGTTCGGGCCGGAGCGGGTGATGTTCGGGTCGGACTGGCCGGTGTGCCTGCTCGCGGCGTCGTACGGCGAGGTTGTGCAGGCGGCGGTCGAACTTACGTCAGGGCTCGACAACACCGAGCGGGATGCGGTCTTTGGTGACACCGCTCGGCGCGTCTATGACCTGACGTCCTAGGGGAGCCTGATGAAGTCGGCCGTGGCCTTGTCGGTGATCGCTTTGAGGGCTGCGGCGTCCTGAGGGCGACCGCCTGCGCTGAGCTGGAAGAGAGTGTGAGGCTGATCGTTGAAGGCGACGAACCGTTCGACGACCAGCCGTTGACCGCGGGCCGGCTCCAGGTAGGAGTAGGTCAGGGTCGTGTGGTGGAAGACCACGCCGCTGAACGCCGGGTTCGTTGCCTTGGTGCTGCCGTTGACGCGGGAGATGAGTTGGAAGCCCGGCACTGACTGCACGCTCCGGTACTTGCGGTCGGCGAGCGTCTTCACCGGGTCGTCGGTCGCCCAGCCGTTCACGCGCAGATTCCACAACTTGTTGGCGCTGCTGAAGCGAACCTCGAAGGTCGACAGCTTCGCCATGCTCCAGTCCTTGGGTGCCTGGATGACGATCCCCATTTCGGTCTTCGGATCGCCCCAGTTCCTCTGCACATAAGAAACCCGCTCCGCCGCCAACGCCGGCACCTGGCCTGCAGCTTCAGGCGTGGTCCCGGGGGTGGCGCCGCTCCCGAGCGTGCCGCCGGTTCCCGTGCCGCCGGTTCCCGTACCGCTGGTTCCCGTACCGCCGGGCGTCTCGCCCGTTCCGGGCGTCGCCCCGGAGTCGCCGGCCGCGGGCGGGACGGCTGCGGGCGCGCCGGCCGCGGTGCAGCCAACTGTTACTGCGGCGAGTAGGACAGCGCCGGCTGCGGCGGCGAGTGCGGAGCGGCTGAGGTTCATCTGCGTCCCTGGGGTTCGGACGGTCTGGTGACCGCGGCAGGTCTGACGCCGGGTGGGGGCAGGAAGTTCAGTCGGTGGCGAACTCGACGCGGACGCCCAGCAGGCGGACCGGGCGGCGGAGTTCGAATTTCTCGAGCAGGACCAGCGCCGCCGCGGCGATCACCTCAGGATCCTGGGTGATCTCGGGCAGCTTGCGGCTCTTGATCGGAGTGTAGAAGGACGTGAAGCGCACCTTCACCGCGATCCGCTGGATGCTGCGCCCGTCGGCCACCACCTCGCGTGTCACCTCGACCGCGATCCGCCGGAGTTCGCGCTCGATCTCGGCGCGCTCGGCGAGGTCGGTGGCGAACGTCTCCTCGTGGCTGCGCGACACCGGCTCGCGCGGTACGTCGGTCACCTCGGTGTCGCCGAGTCCGCGCCCGAGCGCGAGGTACCAGGTGCCCATCTTCGGACCGAACCGCTTCTTCAGCACCTCGAGATCGGCCGCCGCCAAATCCGCCACGGTGAACAGGCCCAGTTCGTTGAGGTTCTGCGACATCCGGCTGCCGATTCCCCAGAGCTCCCGGACCGGTCGATCGTGCATCACCTCGGCCCAGTTCGCCGCGGTCAGCCGGTAGATCCCGGCCCCGGAACCGCTGTCGCGTTTACCGAATCCGGTGGCGAGTTTCGCCCGAACCTTGTTGTCCCCGATCCCGATCGAGCAGGACAAACCGGTCCGTTCCAGCACCGCCGCCCGCAACTGCTCAGCCAGTTCTTCCGGATCGTCGGTCGAGGCGCCGACGAAGCACTCGTCCCAGCCCCACACCTCCACGATCACCGGGAACTCGCGCAGAATGTCCATCACCTCGGCGGACGCCGCCTCGTACGTCGCGTGGTCGGTCGGCAGGAACACCGCCTGCGGGCACCTCTTCGCCGCGGCCCGCAGCGGCATCCCCGAGTGCACCCCGAACTCACGCGCCTCGTACGACGCGGTGGCGACCACCTGGCGAGCCTGGCTCGGGTCACCCGAGCCGCCGACCACCACGGGCAGCCCGCGCAGTTCGGGGTGCCGCCGGATCTCCACTGCCGCAAGGAACTGGTCCATGTCGACATGGAGAATCCACCAGCTCATACCTCAGGGGTATCACAGACGGCAGAACAGGTCTTGGACCGCGAGTGCCGACCGCAGGGAGGCTGGAGGCACCGAAGGGAGAAGGCAACGATGAAGGTATTTCTGACCGGCGGTTCCGGCTACCTCGGCCGGGCCACGATCGAGTCACTGCGCAGGCACGGGCACGAGGTCACCGCGCTCGCCCGGAGCGCCCGGGCAGTCGAGACGGTCACCGCGCTGGGCGCGAAGGCGGCCGTCGGCCACCTGACCGATCTCGACGTACTACGCGCCGGCGCGGCCGCGGCGGACGGCGTGATCCACCTGGGCGCGGTGAACGGCGAGGAAGCGGCCGCGATCGACCTGGCCGCGGCTGAGGCGATGCTAGACGGCCTCGGCGAGCGCGGACCGTACGTCCACACCGGTGGGGTATGGATCTACGGCGACACCGACGGAGTGGTCGACGAGGGTGCGGCAACCAACCCACCGGCGATCACCGCGTGGCGGCTGGAGAACGAGGCCCGAGTGCTCGCGACGGCGGCGAACGGCTCTCACCCGGTCGTGGTGATGCCCGGACTCGTCTACGGGCGGTCGGCCGGGCTGATCGAGGCGTTCTTCGTGGAGCCGGCGCGCGCGGCGGGCGCAGTACGGATCATCGGGGACGGGTCAAACCACACGACGCTGGTGCATGTGGACGACATCGCGGAGTTGTACGTGCTCGCGTTGGGGGCGCCGGCCGGGGCGGTGTATTTCGGGGTCGCGCAGAATCTGCCGTTCGCCGAGATCGCGTCGGCGCTGGCTCTGGCGGCTGGTCATGCGGGCAAGGTCGAGCAGATCAGCCTGGAGCAGGCCCTCGAGCAGATGGGCCCGATCGCGGAGGCGTACGCCCTCGACCAGCAACTCAGCAGCTCTCGCGCCCACAGCGAACTGGGTTGGACCCCAGCCCACCAGGACGCAGCCGCCGACCTCGCCGCAGGCCGCTAGCCTGAGCTCCTCCGCGCAGCCGCGGCGGGAACATGCTCGCCGCGACCGTCACCGGCGCTGGTTGTGGAATCAGAGCGCCTTGCGCATTTGCTGGGAGGTGACGACGTAGCCCAGGGAGTCGTAGAGGGCGATGGCCGTGCTGTTGTTGCCGAAGACGTTCAGGCTGAGGTGCTCGTACCCCCGTCGGCGGCACTCCTCCTCACCGGCCAGCATGATCGAGCGGCCGAAGCCCTTGCCGCGCTGGTCCTCGTCGACCTCGATCCCGAAGATGAACGGGATCGGCTTCTGGGTGCTGATCCACAGGCTTCCGACCGGCTTGCCTTCGTGGCACGCCATCCAGATCAGGTGGTTCTCGGTGTGCCGGCCGTCGGGGACCAGCTTGCCGACCTCCCGGTAGGCGGTCTCCAGAGCGGTGGCCGGGTCGAGGTCGCGGGCCGGGCCCATTCCGGCGGCGAAGGACTCGGCACTGCGCCGGACCCAGTCGCCGAACTCGTCGTCGGTCAGCGGGCGGAGGGTGACAGGCGGTGCCTTGGGGCTGCTCACCCACCGAAGATACCGCCGCCGGCCCGTCGGGGCAGCCGGGTTATCCACACACTGTCACTGCGCGACCACGACTGCGCATCGTCACGGACCGATGACCGTGCGTGCGGTACCGTCGCCGGGATAGTTGCCACCGGCATCCCCGGGGCGCGGAGCCGCCGCTGCGCCTCAGGCATGAAGCCGCGCGAATACCAGGAGGAGGAAGCGTGCGCCTCAAACCCGCACGAACGACGGCCATCGGGGTACTGAGCCTGGCGGTGGTGGCTGGTCTCAACCAGCTCCCGCAGTCCTCGGCCGGTCCCGCTCCCGCGGACGGAACCGGATCAAGCGGCCCGGCCGCGGTCAAGGCCGGACCCGACGAACTGCCGAACCCGCTCGAGGACAAACGCCGGGACCTGCGCGAACGGGCCGTGGCGAACGTGCTCAACGGAGCGTCGAAGGTCGAGCAGCGAGGTACCAGCAAGGTGGTCAAGGTCGGCCAGGAGGTCGCGGTACCGGCGGTGCACGGGGTGACCGGGCGGTCGAAGCTCGCAGCCAAGCGCAAGGACCAGTACGTCGAGCCGGCCCGGGAGAAGACCGACAAGATCTTCGTCATCCTGGCCGAGTTCGGCGACCAGCGGCATCCGGACTACCCGGACAGGGACACGGACCCGAAGACCGAGGGGCCCGCGACCTTCGCCGGGCCGCTGCACAACGCGATCCCCCAGCCGGACCGGAGTACGGACAACTCCACGGTCTGGCAGGCCGACTACTCGCCGGACCACTTCCGGAAGCTGTACTTCGGCCAGGGCGAGTCCGTGAAGACGTACTACGAGAAGCAGTCGTCCGGGCGGTACAGCGTGGACGGCATGGTCTCGGACTGGGTGAAGGTGCCCTACAACGAGGCGCGGTACGGCCGGAGCAACGGCTACCCGTGTGACGGCAACATCTGCGGCAACACCTGGAACCTGATCTCCGATGCCGTCAGCCAGTGGGTCGCCACTCAGAAGACGGCCGGCAGGTCCGACGGCCAGATCAAGTCCACCCTGCGGTCCTACGACCAGTGGGACCGCTACGACTTCGATGCCGACGGCAACTTCAATGAACCGGACGGGTACATCGACCACTTCCAGATCGTGCACGCCGGCGGGGATCAGGCCGACGGTGATCCGCAGCAGGGCGAGGACGCGATCTGGTCACACCGCTGGTACGCGTTCCAGAACAGCAGCAGCGGCCCATCGGCGAACAAGCTCGGTGGCACCCAGATCGGCAGTACCGGGTTGTGGGTCGGCGACTACACGATCCAGCCGGAGAACGGCGGCCTGAGCGTCTTCGCGCACGAGTACGGCCATGATCTCGGCCTGCCGGACCACTACGACACCTCGGGGCTGGCCAGCCACAACCCGGTGAACTGGTGGAGCGTGATGGCGCAGTCCCGGTCCGGTGCCAAGGGCGACGCCGGGATCGGGCTGAAGCCGCAGGACCTCGGCACCTGGGACAAGCTGCAGCTGGGCTGGCTCGACCACATGACGGTCAAGGCCGGTCAGACCAAGACGATCGAGCTCGGCCCGCACGAGTACAACTCGAAGAAGGCGCAGGGCGTGGTCGTCGTGCTGCCGAAGAAGAAGGTGACCACGCAACTGGTCCAGCCCGCCGCCGGCACAAAGTCCTGGTGGAGCGGGAAGGGCGACAAGCTGGCGAACACGCTCAGTCGCAAGGTCACCCTGCCGGCCGGGCCGGCCTCCCTCGACTTCCAGGCGAACTGGAAGATCGAGGACTGCGGCCCTGACCCCTGCGACTACGCGTACGTCGAGGTGAACACCGGGTCCGGGTGGAAGTCGATCCCGGGCAGCATCACCAAGGCCGCCGAGGCGAACGGGATCGACGGGGACAGCGCGGGCTGGAAGCCGGCGAAGTTCGACCTGACCGCCTTCGCGGGCCAGACGATCGACCTGCGGTTCCGGTACGCCACGGACGCGGCGGCGCACGAGGTCGGGTTCTTCGCCGACGACATCAGGCTCACCGCGGGTGGTCAGACGCTCGTCGACGACGGAGCGGAAAGCGGCCCGAACGGCTGGACCGCGACCGGCTTCCAGGCGGCGGGCGACTCGATCACCACTGAGCACGACAACTACTACCTGGCCTCGAACTACACCTACAACTCGTTCAACCAGTACCTGCGGCACGGGCCGTACAGCTTCGTCGGCACGCCCCGGCCGAACTGGGTCGAGCACTTCCCGTACCAGGATGGGTTGCTGGTGTCGTACTGGGACACCTCGCAGTCGAACAACGAGACGGCCGTCCACCCGGGCCAGGGCCAGTGGCTGCCGATCGACGCGAACCCCACGCTCCGAACCAGGCTGGACGGCTCGTTCTGGAAGAGCTCGGTGCAGAGCTACGACTCGACCTTCGGGCTGCAGAGGTCGGACTCGTTCGACCTGACCGTGGCCGGGAAGAAGAACCCCGTCCGTGGGGCGGGCGCAGTACCGACGTTCGACGATCGGTCGGAGTTCTGGTCCAAGGCGGTGCCGTCGTACGGCGTGAAGGTGCCGCATGCGGGAGTGAAGATCCGGGTGCTGACGCAGCTTGGCACGTCCCTGCGGATCCTGATCACGAGTTGATGAACGTTTGACATTGGGTACCAGGTCGGGTGCCGCCGGTTAGACAGACAGCCGTGCGGGACCCGATCACCCCGAGGTGTCTGTGATGGCTCACCAACTCCGGACTGGCCGATGAGGCGCAAGCCGCCCGCAGGGGCGGTTTCGAAGGCGCCCGAGGGCCTGCCCTCGCCCCTGCTCGAGAACTGGGAATGGCAGGACCGCGCCGCCTGCAAGGACGTGAACCCGGAGCTGTTCTTCGCCGCCGAGTCCGAACGCGGCCTGCGAAAACGCGCCCGGGAACTGCTGGCCAAGTCCCTCTGCGGCACCTGCCCGGTGCGCCGCGAATGCGCCACCCACGCGGCCGCCGTCGGCGAGATGTACGGCGTCTGGGGCGGCGTCACCGAGGAAGAACGCGAGCCCGCCCTGCACGCCCGGCAGCGCTGAGCCCGACCTGGAAGTTACCCATCGGTTTACGATGGGCGGCATGGAGCTGACTCTGGAACTGGCGGAGAAGGTGCTCGCCTCGCAGCCGTTCAGCGTGCTGCTGGGGACCCGGTTGACGGCGTTCGGGGCTGAGGGAGCGACGCTCGAGCTGGACATCCGCGAAGACCTGCGTCAGCAGAACGGATATCTGCACGGCGGGGTGCTCAGCTATGCCGCCGACAACGCGATCACGTTCGCGGGCGGGACCGCGCTCGGGCCGGCGGTGCTGACCGGCGGCTTCACGATCACCTACCTGCGGCCGGCGGCGGGTGCGGTACTGCGGGCTGTGGCGCGAGTGGCGCACGCCAGCAAGCGGCAGGCGACGTGCACCTGCGAGTTGGCCGTGCTCGACGAGGACGGCGTCGCCACGCTCTGCGCGATCGCGCAGGGCACGGTGATCGCCGTCCGCGCCTGAAGCCCGGTCAGTTGAACGGTCCGGTCAGTCGAGCAGCCCGGTCAGTCGAAGAGCTCGGTCAGTCGAAGAGCTCGGTCAGTCGAACAGCTCGTCGAAGAACGACTTCTTCTTCTTGCGCTGCGGGTACTGCTGGTACCGGTCGCGGTCGTTGTCGTAGCGGCGCTTGTCCTCGTACCGCCGGTCGTCGTAGCGCTTCTCCTCGTAGCGAGGCGCGTCGTAGCCCGGCTGGCGGGGCGGCTGCTGCTGCGGGTGGACCGGCTGCGGTCCGTTCAGGACGATCTCAGCGTCGACCAGCTTCTCCAGCTCGCCGCGGTCGAGGAAGATACCGCGGCACTCCGTGCACTGGTCGACGGTGACGCCGCTGCGCTCGTACGTTCGCATCGAGCCTCGGCACTTGGGGCAGGTCAGGGTCTCCATCCCATCCACTCTAGGTGACGAAAACCCCAGAACCCCGGGACCTCAGCGACTTCTTAGGAACCGCTGAACCGCCAGACTGGGCTGACACGATCTGCGACCTGGGAGACAACGATGGCCGATCAGTCCGCGGGCTTGCTGGCCCGGCGGCGGGCGCGCGGACTGTGGGTGCGCGGCGCTCGGCAACTGGGCTTCGCGAAGACCGGCGA
Organism: Kribbella sancticallisti; assembly: GCF_039530625.1. Lineage (NCBI taxonomy): Bacteria > Bacillati > Actinomycetota > Actinomycetes > Propionibacteriales > Kribbellaceae > Kribbella > Kribbella sancticallisti. Next base: position 393,780 of record NZ_BAAAOS010000017.1, read on the forward strand.
GCCGGCCGGTACCGCGGACAAGCCCGCCGCGCTGGACACGTTCACCAGGGCGCTCGAGCTGGATCCGGGGATGACGGACGCGTGGCTCGGATTCCACGCGGCAGGCGGGGACCATGACACGGCCTTGGACAAGCTGGTCACAGGACTCGGCCGCTTCGGTGAGGAGCGGGACGCGGACAAGCGGCGGCTGAGCTCGACCTTCCAGGCGGGCTGGTGGTTCACCCATCAGCTCGAGACCACCGACCACGTCTGGCACGCGGAGGCCCTTCGCCGACTCGCCGCCGGGGACGCGGACCGGGCCGGGGAGGCGGTCGCGGAGATCATCGAGGACACGCGGCGGCACTTCCTGCAGTCCGGGGTGGCGACGCTGCGCAAGCAGTACGACGTGGCGATCCGCGAGCTCCGGCTGGTTCCGCAGGACGGGCACCTCGGGGTCGAGGCGATCCTGCGGCTGGGGATGTTGCTGGCCACGGTCGAGCAGTGGAGCGAGGCGGAAACCGTACTCAAGCAGGCCGCCGGGCAACAGTTGAACGACCTGGTGCGGCTCGACGCGGAGTACTACCTGGGGTTCGTCTATCGCGGCACGAACCGCGAGGAGAACGCCCTGCGCCAGTTCGAGTGGGTCTACGAGCGGAACAACGCGCACCGGCAGGTCGCGGAGGCACTTGCCGACTCCGAGTTGCGGTTGGACACGAGCCCGGCGCCCCGCAGTACGGGTGGGCCGGTGGTCCGTCGCGGTGCGCCGACCAGGCCGTCGTTGCATCGACAGCCCGATTGGGCCGCGGTGCAGCGCATCCTCAACGAACTCGACCGCAACGTCGGCATGGAGGGCGTGAAACGCCAGGTGTCGGCGGTCGCCGCGCAGGTCCGCGCCGGGCTGATGCGCGCCGAACGCGGCCTGCCGATGCCCAAGCTCGGCGGCCACCTGATCTTCGCCGGACCACCCGGCACCGGCAAGACCACCGTCGCCCGCGTCGTCGCCCGCCTGTACTGCGCTCTGGGGCTGCTCGCCGCGGACACGGTGATCGAGACCGACCGGTCCGGCCTGGTCGCCGAGTTCATCGGTCAGACCGCCGTGAAGACGAACGCGGTGGTCGACTCCGCGCTGGACGGCGTGCTGTTCATCGACGAGGCGTACGCCCTGCGGAAGAAGCGGACCGGCAACGACTTCGGCACCGAGGCGATCGACACCCTGCTGAAGCGGATGGAGGACGACCGGGACCGCCTGGTGGTGATCGTGGCCGGCTACTCCGAACCGATGGCCGAGTTCCTGGAGGCCAACCCCGGCCTGCGCAGCCGGTTCTCCACCCGGATCGACTTCCCCCGCTACACCGCCGACCAACTTCGCGAGATCGCCTCCCGCCTGGTCGCGGACCGCGGCGACCACCTGACCCCGGGCGCGATGGCAAGCCTCACGGCCGTCCTCGACCAGGTCTGCTCCAGCGGCCGGATCGACGAACTGGGCAACGCCCGTTTCATCCGTACGATCCTGGAGTCGGCCGCCAAGCACCGCGATCTGCGGCTCTTCAACTCACCCGGCATCCCCACCGACGAAGACCTCGTCACCCTGGACGCCAACGACCTGAAGGCCGCGGTCGGCGAAGTACTCAGCTTCTGACCGCGGCCTACGGCGTACTAGGGGCGTGTCTGGCCTAGCTGAACTTGGAGAGGAAGTTCTTCAGGATGGGGCCGGCGGCCTTGGCGCCCGAGGCACCGCCTTCGACGATCACGGCGAAGGCCACGTCGCCGCGGTAGCCGACCATCCAGCCGTTGGTGATGACCTTGCCGTTCGAGACCACCTCGGCGGTACCGGTCTTGGCCGCGACGGCTCCGTTGCCGGCCAGCACCTTCGCGGTGCCGCCGGTGACGGTGGTGCGCATCATCGTCCGCAGTGCCGCGGTGGTTGCTGCAGGCAACGGGCTGGCCGCGGCGCCGGCCGGGTCCTTGCCGGGCACCAGAACGGGCTTGAGAGCCGTGCCGTGCTGGACCGCGCCGGCCACCATCGCCATCTGCAGCGGGCTGGCCGTCACGGTGCCCTGGCCGATCATCGAGGCCGCCTCGGCGACGTCGTCCTTCGGGGCCGGCACCTCGCCGCCGTAGGCCGGGATCGCCAGCTTCACGTCCTGGCCGAAGCCGAACAGCGCGGCCGCCTTGGTCATCCCGTCCTTGGGCAGCCGCCCGTGCTGGGAGATGAAGGCGGTGTTGCAGGACTGGTTCAGCGCCTGCTCCATGGTGCCGTTGCCGTACGCCGCCAGGCCGTCGTAGTTCTTGAAGGTCTTGCCGAGCACGTTGATGGTGTTCGTGCACGGCAACGGCGTCGACTTGTTCTGCCCGGTGCCCATCAGCGCCGCCGAGGTGACGATCTTGAACGTCGACCCGGGCGCGTAGCGGCCCTGGAAGGCGCGGTTGTAGTTCGTCGGGGTCGGTCCGTTCGCGGCCGCCAGCACCTGCCCGGTCGATGCCTGTACTGCGACCAACGACGCGTTCAGCTTGCTCGTCGCCAGCGCGGCCTCGGCGGCGCGCTGCAGCGCCGGGTCCAGCGAGGTCTTGACCGGAGCACCGGCCTTGCCCTGCTGGGAGAAGACCGTCTTGATCGACAGCTTGGTCTTGCCGTCACGAAGCGTGACCGTACCGCCGGGGGTGCCCGCCAACTGCTGCTGGAACGCGTACTGCAGGCCGGTGGTGCCGACCTGGTCGGCGGCGGACGCGGTCGGCCCTGCGTTCTTCAGCGTCTCGGCGGTCGCGGTCTTCATCGTGCCGATCACGGAGCGAGCGAAGGTCGGGCTCTCGGCCAGCGACTGGGTGCCACCCATGGTGAGGACGCCGGGCAGTTTGCCCATCGTCGGCCGCAGCGTCTCCCACTCCTCGGCGCGGATGGTGATCGCGTCGACGAATTGGCCGGCCGGTGCGGCGACGGCGCGCGCCTTCAGCTTGGCGCCGTCCACCTGCAGGTTCTTGGTGAAGGCCGCGTACGTCGCCGCGGTGGCCTTGGTGCCGGCGGCGACTCCGACGATCACCACCGGGCGGTTCGCGGTCAGTGCCTTGCCGTTCCGGTCCAGGATCGAGGCGCGGGCGGGGAGGGCACGGACCCGCTTCAGGTAGTTCGCCTCACCCAGTCCCGGGTAGATGGTGTCGCCCGACGCCTTGATCTTCCAGGCGTCGCCGGTCTTCACGGCGGTCGCCGTACTGGTCCACTTCATCGTGCCGATGCCGCGCAGGACAGCCTCGACGTCGAGATCCTGGGTGCAGGTGTTGTCGTCGGAGCAGTTCGGCTCGTCCTTCGGCGTCACCGTCACGGACTGGGCGACCAGCGCGGTGTCGACCTCGTCCAGGCGCTTCCCGAAGGTCGCCGGAGTGTCACTCAGGGCGGCGGCCTCGTCGGGCTTGCCGTCCGGCGCCCAGGCCTTCACCCAGGCGGCGGCGAAGTTCTTCACGACCTCCGCGGATGCTTGCTTCTCGTTGTTCGGGTCCGGCTTTCCGCCCTCCGACTTGCTGTCGGTACAACCAGCGGTGACCAGCAAGGTACTCAGACAGACGATGGCAGCAGTTCGCTTCACGTTCTCAACTCTCGCACGGCGACGGGTACACACCTGGAACAGTCTTCGGCGTGTGGCCAGCCTGCCACGAGAGCAAAAATACTCAGCAGCGGCCGGTCCGGGACACGTTTACGACGCGCGACCGCCGCCTGAAGTTGGCCGGAACCGGCAAATCGTCCGACGATTGCCGGGGCGAATCCCCCTGATTTACAAGAGGAATCGGCCTTCAGCCGAGCTGGATCACCGCGAAGCGGGCGCCCTCGGGGTCGGCCAGAACCGCCATCCGGCCGAAGTCGGTTTCCAGCGGGTTGCTGACCAACTCCCCGCCTGCGCCGGTGACCTGGCTGACGGTGCCGTCGGTGCTGCCGGTGGCGAAGTACGGGAGCCAGTGCGGCGGCGTACCGGCGGGGAAGTCCGGGTGGAGTTGCCCGGTGCCGGCGACCGGCCTGTCGGCGGCGTAGAGCGCGGCGTACCGGGTGTCGCCGCCGATCTCCTCGGCCCGGTAGCCGAAGACGGAGATGTAGAAGGCCCGGGAGGTCTCGTAGTCCTCGCTGAGCGCCTCGCTCCACACCAGCGTGCCGGGGTGGGTGTTGCGGTCGGTGCCGAGGTTCTCTGCCGCCTGCCAGAGCCCGAAGATCGCGCCGTTCGGGTCGGCCGCGATCGCCATCCGGCCGTGCAGTGCCACCTCGCGGGGCTCCACCAACTCCTGCCCCTGCTGAGCCTTCACTGCGTCCAGGGTGCGATCCAGGTGGTCAGTGGCGAGGTACGTGGTCCAGCGGCTCGGCAGGTGCTCGGTACCGGGCTGCTTCGGGCCGATGCCGCCCACGTTCTCACCGTCCAGCTTGCAGACCCAGTAGTCGCGGGAGCCTTGGTGCTGGCAGTCCCACCCGAACAGGTCGGCGTAGAACCGGGCAGCCGCTGCGGTGTCGTCGGCGGCCAGGTCCACCCAGTTGGGCGTCCCCGGCGGCCACGGCAGGCTCCGCTCGACCATGAAAGTCCTTCCGCTGGAATGCGTTGTCCAGAACAGCCCCCCAACCTGCCAGGGACCATCGGCCACGTCGAGAAGTTCGCCGTGAGATCGGGTAACGGTTCGGTCACTCCCGGGCGTATCCTGCACGATTGTGACCCGCCTAGCACTCCACAGCCGCCTCATCGCCGGCACCGAAGAGGCCTACGAGCTCGAGCACGCCCGCGTCTGGCCCGAGCTGATCGCGGTGATGAACCAGGCCGGCATCCACGACTGGACCATCTGGCGCAGCGGCCGCGACCTGTTCCACCTGGTCGAGTGCGACGACTACGAGGCCGCCGTGGCCCGGCTCGCGAACGACCCGGTGGACCAGCGCTGGCAGCAGCACATGAGCCAGTTCGTGGAGAGCTTCGCCCAGAATCCCGACGGACTGGCCGGCCAGTCCCTGCGGCACGTCATCGCGATGAGTTGCTCCTCGTCGTAGTGGTCGGCGGCGGCGGCCCAGGCCTCGTCCGTCACCCCGCCGGCCGCATCGGCGATGCGGGTGCCCTGCTCAGTCAGTTCCAGCGCGACCCGCTCGGCCTCGGTGAAGACGGTGGCCTCGCGCCACGCCGCGACCAGGCTGAGGCGCAGCGGCGACTCTCCGGCGGCGAGCGCGTCCTTGGTGTGCATGTCGGTGCAGAATCCGCACCCGTTGATCTGACTCGCGCGCAGCCTCATCAACTCCTGCGTCGCGGCGGGCAGCGTGCTCTCGGCGACCGCGTGTCCGGCCGAGGCGAGGTACTTCACGACCTTGCCTGCCACCGGGCTGCCGAAGATGTTCGAACGGGCATCCATGAGGGACTCCTCTGCCGTTGTCGGGATATCTGCCTCTACCGACGAACACTGGCAGCGAGTTGTGAGGTGGATGGCGGCCGACGTGACGTGGATCTCGTCCCGCGATCTAGGCCAGCATTTCCCAGACCAGTACCTCGGCTCCGCCAGGGCCGGCGGTGACGCGTTGGCCGTCGGCGGCGACCAGGCGGGCCGCGTCCGCAGTACCGAGTGATCCGGCGCCCTCGAGCAAGATGGTGCCGAGGGCAACGAATAGGTGAACGTACGGCGCTGTCGGCAGTTGGACGGCCTGGCCTGGAGCCAGGCGGGCCGCATAAAGACCGGCTTTGGATTGGTTGATCCGGATCGCGGCAGTGTCGGCGTGCTTCGGCAGGCCGGACGCGATCGGTACAAGGTCACCCCCGGCGAGGCTGTCGCCCACCTCCGCCTGCTGGTACGACGGGTCCAGGTCGAGCTCGTCCGGCCGGACCCACATCTGCACATACCGCACGGGCTCGCCCGCGTCGTTCCGCTCGGAGTGCTGGATGCCGCTGCCGGCGCTCATCCGCTGAGCGAGCCCGGGGTAGACGATGCCGCTGTGGCCCTCGGAGTCCTGGTGCACCAAGGCGCCCCGCAGTACCCAGGTGACGATCTCGAGGTCCTGGTGCGGGTGCGTGTCGAACCCGGTGCCAGGGGCAACCACTTCGTCGTTGTGCACCACCAGCAGGCCGAAGCCGACGTTCGCGGGGTCGTAGTACGGGCCGAACGAGAACGAGTGGTGCGAGTCCAGCCAGCCGGACGTCGTACGAAAGCGGTCGTCGGCCCGGCGGATGTCCACCCTCTAGTAATACCCCATCAGAAAAGCGGGACTGCGGCCGCTCGGTGGGTCGTCGTATTGGTGTTCGGCAAGATTCGAAGTGGTCGCTGAGCCTGATCGACTAGATGAGATGGACCCCCAATGAACGGGTCTGAACGGGGACGGATGAGACCCACTTTGAGACCCTTCCCCTGCGCCGCTAGCCGCTGGTGTGTCGACCGCTCCAACATGCTTTCCAAGTCCTCGGATCGCCGTTCAGCAGGCTGTTTGGACGTCCGCGCAGCGTGGGTGAGCGTCGCCCTGGTCGTCGTGAACGGTCGCGAACGACGACGGATGAGACGGAAACTGAGACGGACAGTGTCAGCGCTGGCAGGCCGGCCTGCTGCCTCCTGCTGGCCGGTGTGAGGCATACGAGAGGCAGTGTTGGCGGTATGTAGGCGTCGAGGCAAGACTCTGCGACAATCGCAGAATGGATTGGATTAGGGACAACCTTGAATGGATTGTCGGCGGAGCGGTCGCAACGTTCGTTGCGATCTGCGGTCTATTGGCGAGCGCGCGTTTCCGTTCCTCGCGACGACAGGATCAGAAGGGCGGAAAGGGGAGCGTGAATCTCCAAGCCGGAAAGAACATCAAGTATCGGCGTGATGGCAAGTGAAACCAGATCAGCAGCAGGAGGGAGCTGAGGGATCCGTCAACTTGCAGGCAGGAAAGTCGATGGAAGTGGTGATCAATCAGGGCTTGGATGCGGATACAGCCATCAAGATGATGGAGATGGTCGCGAAGCGGAATATGCTTGAAATGCAGGGCTACGCACAGGAATTGGTCGACCAGAGGGTTTCATGGCTGAATGACCAGATTTTCGAGAAGCTTCGCGAAGCGCCTGAATTGATCAACACTCTTCAGGATCCGGATATTCAGAGCACGCTTTACGCGGCGCAGAATGTTTTCGCTAAAAACGGGTCCGAGGAGCTTGGGCGCTCTCTGATTGACATGCTCGTGGATCGCTTCGCTAATGAGACCATGTCCCTGACTGCGATAGTCCTCAATGAGGCTATAGCAACGATAGGACGGCTCACGCCGCTCCAGATCAATACACTCACTGCGGTCTTCGTTTCGACCAGAATCCGGTCAGTTACTGCTGCAACCCCGGGGATGATCTTTAGTTGGCTCCGGGAAAACCTTGTTCCGGTGGCGGCTCATGTCGCGACACATGGCGCTGACTATGAACACTTGGCTTACACGGGCTGCGCGAGCATCGAAGTTACATCAAGCACCTTTGGATCCCTCTTGTCGGGGACATATCCTGGATTGTTTCCGAGGGGATTTTCCGAGCTCGAACTGCCCCTAGAGTTGCAAGGCAAGCCTGAACTGTTCATGCCATGCATAAATGACAGCACGAAGTTGCAGCTCAAGTTTCGGGATTCCGACGCAGTCGTTAGCAGTATGGTCCAGGATGGCTATGTGCCCGTTGCTGTCGAGCAAGCCAAGACCCTACTAAAAACATTTGTGCAGCCAGCCAATGAAATTGAGGACGCGGTAAAGCGTAATGTCCCAGAATTAGAAGCGTTCGTAAATCTCTGGCCAAGTACGCTCATGAATCAGATACGTCTTACCAGTGTCGGTCTTGCCTTGGCCCATGCTCATTGGCGTCAGCAATGTGGCGGAGTGACTGACCTATCGGTGTGGATCCCCAATACGAAGTGAGGGAATGCCGATCTGCGCGGGCTCTGAGACACCCGCGCCGCACGTAGTCCGTACAGTCGTGAGTTGGTTCGGCGTGGCAGCCGAGTCCGTTCGGTTCGTACGCTCATCGTTGCTAGTCATGAACCCGGATCCGTGGTCAGTTGGCTGGAGCGCCGTCTCGACAATGCTCACGGCCGTTGCTGTTCTCGTCGCTCTGTTCGTCGCCGTTAGAGACACGCTCCGAGTCAACCGACTGCTCGCCGCCGAGGCGAACGACCGTAGACGTGGCCAAGCGTCGCAGGTCTCGGCGTGGGCGACGAGTGAGACGGAGTACCCGGACGTTCCACCCCGCAACATAATCGGGAGCCCTTGGTATGCGGCCGCGCATGTCCTGAACAGCAGCCCTTTCGCAATCAGCGACGTAGAGGTTGAAATCGGGAGCTTGAACACGGCAGGGAATTGGGAGAGCTTTCGCGAGACCGAGCGCCGTTCTGTTCTCCCTCCCGGCGGCGCGTTAGATGCTTCCTTTACTGCGGAACGCATACGTGCGTTTTCTTATCCAAAATACAATATCCTGGTATGTAGACTCTCATTCCGGGACAATGCTGGCATGCCGGTGGCATCGTGACGAATTCAATAACCTTCGTGAGGTCTCGGAGGATCAGGGGAGATAATCCGCACCGGGCCGCCGTGCTTTCCCTACTGGTCGGAGCTGGGTGGTGGGGCAGTGAGTGACACGCGATAGGCTACGAAGCGTTCGACAACCTTCCGTGCCAGAGTCAATGCCTCTACTCGCTGCCGCTCGGTGGCGGCTGTGTCGGCGCCATGGCGGCGAGACGTCGCCATGGCCTCTAACGGTTTGATCTCCTCGCGCTTAATGTCGAGATGAGTTTTCAGGTCGATCCAAGACTGCTTTCGAGCGGAGTCATCGTCAGCATCGCCATACAAGAACCACTGGCGGATGCTTTCTATTGCTCGATAGCAGAGCACTACGGTTTCGCCAGGTAGGTCCAGGGCGGTGCGCAGGTCTGCGAGGGCCAGTCGAACCAGCGGCTCTTCAATCGCCATGCGTGTGAAGGGCTGAAGCTTCACGGCTTCGACGCGTGTTTCGTCGGAGCCTTTGGGTAAAAACTCGTCCCACTGGAGCTTGCGGTAGTGGAGTTCCTTGCCGTCAACGATCATCGATAGGATTTCTCCTCGAAGAGGCGCTGCCAGGAAGAATCCCAGCGAGTCGAGGCATCCTTGTACTATTGCGCCTATCCTATTCAGGAATGTAGCGAAGTCATCCGGTCTATCTGCCTCGATGAAGACATTGAAAAGGCCCAGCATGACGGAGAGTTGGCAACGAGCTCCGTCGAACGTGTATTGGATGGGCTCATCATAGGTCCATCCGAGCCGGTTCGGATGAACCAGGCCTGTGACCACGGCAAGCATTTGTTCAGGCCGAGGCGACTCGGCCTGAACGACAAGACTGTCGTCGGAGTGAGTGTCGGGGCTGTTGCTCATAGCGGACACTTTGCCTTACCGATGCGGTTACTGCGATACCTGCGACCTCACGAATTCAACTTCCGTTGAAATAGAGCCCCGCTCATTCGGCCCGGTATCTCGCAGGTGCGCACGTGCTCGAAACCGTGAGCGACGTAGTACTCGTGGAGCCTAGTGTTGGTGCTCCAGCAGTTCAGGCGCACCCACCGCTTGCCGTCGCGGCGCGCCTGTTCAATCACTGCGTCAAGAAGGGCTGAGCCGTACCCCTTGCCGTGCTCTACGACGAAGAATCGGCTGATGTAGGTCTGCGGCTCTGCAAGCTCTTCGGGAGACCAGAAGTCAGCCTCTGGCTCGATCAGTGCCATCATCGCGACCACTTCGCCGTCGATCAGCCAGCCGACGAATGGGTACTCGTCGAAGTCGTGGTCGATGTTGGCATGGACCTGGGCCATGTCGAGGCCGCCTCGGTACTGGTCGGTGGCCTTTGTCGCTAGCCACTCCCCGGCCTCGTCGCGGACCTGGTGGACGAGCTTGCGGTGGGATTCGTCGAGCGTGATGAGCATCAGGCGTCCACGTCGTATGAGACTTCGACGCGGTCGGCCGCCATGCGGGAAACCATGTAGCGAACGGGGCGACCTTCCGCGTCGAAGCCCACGCGAGTGTGGACGAGTAGCGGTGTGCCGGGGGCCATCATCAGGCGCTGCGCTTCCTCAGAGCTTGGCATCCGAGCAGTGAGGGTGTCATGCCAGCGGACCTGCGTGTGTCCGGTTGCCGCCAACAGGCCGCCGTTGACGCCGAGGTCGCTGGGATTCCAAAACAGGTCGTTTCCGTCCGTCACGAACGGCGGGAAGTAGGAGTCGCTGAGCTGGTGGGGCTCGTCGTTGACCCAGCGGAGGCGGTTGCGTGCCTGGATCGCTGTTCCTGTGGGGATCTGGAGCGCCTCGGCCACATCGGCCGGCGCCTGGATCGTGAGGATCTGCAGGTCGTTCCTGGGGGTCCCGCCCTGAGCTTTGATGGTGTTGGCCCAGGCGTCGCCGTCGTTGTTGTGGGCCTTCTCCCACTCGGCCATCTTCCATTCCCAGCGGCGGATCTGCCGCACGCGACGAGTCCGGCCCTGGCTGCTGGTGATCAGACCTTCGGCCTCCAGAGCGGCTAGCGCGGCGCGAACCGTGTTGCGGCTCGCGCCATAGCGGTCCACTAGTTCCGCCTCGCTGGGCAGGGCTGAGCCCGGCTCACCGAGTGAGTCGCGGATCAAGCGCGCCACTCGCTCTTGCAACGTCTCTGGCATCCCACATTCCTCTCGTCTGGTGCTTGACAAGCTTATGCGGCTTGTTCCAACATGTCACTCAAGCTACTTGTTCCTACAAGCCACATAAGCAGACCAAGACCCATAGGAACCAGACAAGCGACGCCCCGGCGGTGGCACCCGCCGAGGCGTCTGGGTCGCACTCATTCCGTTTCAGCAGAGGAGCACAACCCGTGAAGATCATCCACCTTCAGGCCGCCGACAGCGAGGGTCCGACCGCTGCCGAGCTGGCCGAGATTCAGCAGGAATGGCCGCTGATCGCGGCCGAGCTGGACCTGCTGGACGCCGAGATCGCGTACATCAACGCCGGTCCGGCCGCCTCCGCTCTCGACCGTCGCCGGATTCGCCGCGCTGAGCGCCAGGTCTTGGCCGTCACCCGCGAGCTGGCCGACAGCGATGTTCTGACTGACGGTGCGGCATGAGCCGCCCTACTGCTCCGGACCGGCAGGCCACGGCGAGCGCCGAGCACAGGGCCCGGATCGTATTCATGTTGGAGTCCACGCTGCTGGTCGTTCTGGCCTTTGCTGATCTGCACGGGCTCGGCGGTATCGGGCGACCGTTGCTGTGGGTCGGCGTGGCGCTGATGGTCGCTGCGATCGTGATGTCTATCGCGGTGGTGCTGCCGATTCTGCGGCCGCGCCGGAGCTGGCTGCGGGTCCGGCTTGCGCAGCTCGCGTTGATCGGGACCGTTGTCGGTACCAACCTCGTCGGCTGGACCCTGCTACTGGCTGGGGGTTCCCGATGAACCGCCACCGGACGATGACCTTTACCGAGATCTTGGCCGCACGGCTCGGTGTTGATGAGCCGAACCTGCACGACGAGCTTGAGGCCCGGCTCGGGTCGTTGCTGGCCGCCCTGACCGGTGACGCGCCGGCCGACTCCGCCGAGATCGCCACCGCTCACGGCGACTTGTATGCGTTGGGCTGGCTCTACGACGACGCTCGCCGTGAGCTGGCCATCAGGGAGGCCCGGTCATGAGCACCCTGATTCCTACGTCTGAGGTCAACGAGTCCGGCAAGGCGAAGCGGTCCGGTGTCGAGCGGCTGCGAGTAGCCGCGGCTGAGGCATCGCAGGTCCGGGCGCTATCCACTCACCCTGACGTTGTTGCGCTGCGGGTCGAGGCGATCCGCACGCAGGTAGATCGCTGTATGTGGCTGGGGATCGTGCTCGGTCTGGCGTTCACGATGGTGAACGTTCAGGACTTCGCCGCCCGTGGAGCGGCCGTGTTCTCCCTGGCCTGGTTCGCCGCCTGGCTGCTCGACCCGATGGTGTCGCTGGTGCTGATCGCAGTACTGCGAGCTGAGCAGATCACCGCCCGGTATCAGGTGAGCGATGTTGGCCCGTGGATCGGCCGGACAAAGCGGTTCGCCTTCGCCGCGACCTACGCCATGAACACGTGGTCGTCGTTCCTCACGCTCGACGTGGCCGGGATCGTGCTGCACTCGGTGCCGCCACTGCTGGTGTTCTGCGCTGCCGAGACCGCCCCAGTTCTGCGGGACCGGCTGACCGAAGCGGTGCTGCGGGCCGAGCAGGCGGCTGCGCTGGCTGACCCGGTGAAGGCCGCTGAGCCGTTGGAGATGTCCCGCCCCGCAGTACAGATCCCGGATGCTCCGGCAGCCCTGGAGTCGGCTTCTGCCGCGCTCGCCGACACCGCCTCTAGCCACGTGGCGCGCAAGCCCCCGAAGCCCCGGAAGAAGGCCGCCGCGAAGCACGGCCGGAAGTTGCTGGCCGACTACGTGGCCGACGCCCTGGCGGGCGTTGAGCCGGGCGTAGAGATCACACCCGCGTGGGCTCGCCGGGTGAGTGGCTGTTCGGCCGGCCTGTCGGTGAAGGTCGCCGCCGCTGTCCGCGACGAGCTGAGCAAGACCACCAAGACCACTACGGCTGCCCCGGTGGCTGTCGAGACCACCACTGACGACGCGGCTGCAACGGGCGATGACTTCGCTCGTGCGGCGGCTTGATCGAGACAGGAGGCAGGTTCATGGACAACGTTCACAAGCTTCACGACAACAGCCGCGCCGAGGTTCACGAGACCGTTCACGACGGCGTTCACGAGGGTGTTCAGGGCGACGTTCAGGAAGGCGTTCCGGGCATCGTTCACGAGGACGCCGAGCGGGTGCCCGCTGTCGTCGCTGATGGTGTTCACGGCGCGGTGGATGCTCAGGTGATCGAGGGCGAGATCCTGACCGATGATGAGTCGGCCGAGTTGGACCGCCGGTTGGCGAACCGGGGCGCGCTGGTGCGCCGCGCGGTCAGCACCGGGCAGGTCGCGACCCGCGCCGTGGTGAAGGTCGGCACCCACGACAAGACGAAGACGGTCGGCAAGGTTGTGCTGCGGGAGTCGTTCACGGTCGTGCAGGGCGTCGAGTCGTGGGCTAAGCGGCTGTGGGATGCCTCGACCATGGGTGTCTACCGGCGTCAGATCAAGGCCGCTGAGGCGGCCGGTGACCGTGAAGAGTTGAAGGAGTGGGCCGACCGCAAGGAGATGGCCACCGAGCGCCGTCACCGCCGTCTGATGGATCTGCCGAAGCTGTTCGTCGGTGTCGTGAAGGTCCTGGCAGCGGTGCTGATCGGTGTCCCGCTGGCGGTGTTCGTGATCGCGGTTCTGACCAAGGCCACCGGCAACGGATCGTTCACGGGTGTGTGGCTTGGGTTCTTCGCCGTCATTGGGTTCACGATCGCCGCTGTCGCTTTCGTGTGGGGGCTATTCTCGATCGCCGCGCCGTTCCTGGTGGTGCTGGCCGCGTGGCGCGAAGGCAAGCGGCGCGCTGAACCGCCGTCGTGGCTGGTCACGACCGGCGATCAGGCGTGGGATGTCGCGATCGATGAAACCACGATCGCGTCCGCGCTAAACGCGCTGCGGATCCCGTCCATCACGCAGTACCTGAAGTCCGGTCTCAAGCTGCAGTTCATCACCCCGGCCCGCGTCGACGGGCGCGGCACCCACGCGGTCGTGCGGCTGCCCGCCGGTGTCACCGCGGAGAAGGTCGCACGGCGCCGCGCTGAGCTGGCCACGGGGCTCAGCCGGGCCGCGAAAGAGGTCTGGCCGACCACCGGCAGCGAGGCCGGAATCCTGGATCTGTGGGTCGCGGACAAGGGCGCACTCGCTGAGGGGGCGGGCGCGTATCCCTTGCTGGAGGGCGGTTTGGTCGACTTCTTCAGGGGCGTTCCGGCCGGTCGGACGCTGCGGGGTGAACCGATGCTCGCGCCGATGGCCGAGCGCAACACCATCACCGGCGGCATTCCCGGTCAGGGCAAGTCCGCCTCGGCGCGGGTGATGATGATCGGTGCCGCGCTCGACCCGACCGCCGAGCTGCGGATCTGGGTGCCGGACACCAACTACGACTTCGAGGTGTTCCGGCCGCGCTGCTCGCGCTACGTGATGGGCTCCGACGCCGAAGCGATCGAGAAGATCCGCGACGACCTGAAGGAGCTGTACGACGAGGTTCAGGCGCGCGGTGCGCTGCTGGTGAAGTACGAGATCCCTTCTGTCACAAGGGAAATCGCGAACAAGGGCGTCGGTCTGCACCCGCTCGTCGGGCTGCTCGAAGAGGCGCACGTGGCGCTGTATGACGACACGTACGGCAAGGAAATTCAGAAGTACGTGATCGAGATCGTCAAGCTCGGCCGCAAGCGCGGCATTCACCTGGTCGTTTCCACCCAGGCGCCCACGGCCACATCGATGCCGCGTGACGTGACCCGCAACTGCTCCAACGGCATCGCGTTCGCCGTCTCCGACCACGTCGCCAACGACGCGCTGTTGGGGCAGGGCGCCTACACCGCCGGCCACCGGGCAACCGAGCTGATCCCCGGCACCGACCGGGGAACCGCGATCGTGAAGGGCTTCAGCGGGGAGCGGTCGGAGATCTTGCAGTGGTACTTCCTCGACGTGTCCAAGGAGAACGACCAAGTGACACCGCTGATCGAGCGGGCGATGGCCGCGATCGCCGAACGCGGCGGCTCCAAGCCCGGCACGGCGCGGATCGAGATCGAGACCCGCGATCTGCTGGCCGACCTGGACGAGGTCTTGGGGGATGACCCGGTGCCGAGCGCGGATGTGCCCGCGCTGCTGAAGCGGCTCGCGCCGACCTGGGCGCCGTACCTGGGTATGACCGGCAAGTCGCTGCGAGACGAGCTCGCGAAGGAGCACGGGGTCAAGGTCCCCTCGACCGGTAACCGCTGGCCGATCGATCCCGCTACGGTCCGTGACGCGATCGTCCAGCGGGAACAGGCCGCAGACGAGGCCGACGACGGCGCAGGTCAGCTCGCGAGTTAACCCACGGCCGGGGGTCGGAACACTGCTCTGAGCGGCTCTGACCAGCGGTTTCCGATCCCCGGCTAACTCGGCTCACTCCGTAACTTTCCGCAGGTCAGAGCCACAATCAGCCCACCTCACCCGCCGAGTGACAAACCTAACCCGATCACCGGCAGCTAACTACATCCCGAAACCTCCCGGACGGCCACCGCACATGGTGCCCGGCCCGCCCCGTCACACCCTCACCCGACTACAGAAAGTGACAGAGATGACTGAGTCTGTGCCGCCGCTGGTCGCACTCGTCACCGCCGGATCGGTCCTGCTGCTCGCCGCGTTCGTCGTCGTCCTGGCCGTGCTCTACCTCGCCGGGTGCCGGATCTGGCCTTACGCCGACTGCCCGCGCTGCACGGGTTCGGGCAAGTCCGGATCCCCATCGCGCAAGTCGTTCCGCAACTGCCCGCGCTGCAAAGGCACCGGCCGCCGGACCCGGCTCGGCCGCTGCCTGCTCGACCGCCACAGCAACCGCTGACCCGAAGGAGCAACTGCCGTGACCACCCCACGCAAGCCCGTTGCCAAGGGCAAGAAAAACCCAGACAGGCCGCTGACGCCGCGCGAGGAGTACCGCGCCGCCCTGGACAACCTCAACAACTACTCCCACAACAACGAGACCAGCGAGGCCCAGGAAGCCCGCGACCAGTTCGACCAGGCGGAGCGCAAGCGTCGTTGGTGGAACCGCTGATGGCCGGGCGACTGATGGAAAGGGCGAGCCTGCACCCGGCCGCGTCGCGCTGGATCACCTTGTGGAACGGCAAGCAGGCGCTCGGGTGGGATCTGCACGGAACCCCGGTGTTCAAGTTCCGGTGGGCACCCGGTGGGCTCGCCACCCGCCGACAGCTCCGCGCGATGCGGATGTGTCCGGGCGGACAGGAACCGTACGCGGTTCTGGTGTGGCGCAACGGGCAACGCTGGGCCTGGCTGTACCGGCTCGACCTCGCCCGCCTGTCGCGAGTGCCGTCACCGGCGCAGCTCAACGCCCTCGACAAGGCGATGGAAGCCCGGCGCCGCTGCGGGCAATGCGGCCGGGTTTGTGACTACTGCATCCCCACTTCTGATGGCCGCTGCGACCTGTGCATAGCCGCGTACGTCGACCGGTACGCCACCGCCGCCTAACCAACTCTGCAAGGAGGAAACTGCCCGTGTCGGATCTGCTGATCGCCGCCCTGGACGCCGCCGAACGCGGCTGGCCGGTGTTCGTACTCGGTCGCTCCAAGCGTCCCGTAGCCAACTGCGAACCCTGCCGCCTCGACCCCGACCACGACCCGGCCGCCTGCGGTCACCTGACCTGCCACGGCTTCTACGCCGCCACCACCAACCCCGACCGACTGACCGCGATCATCGCCGCCGTTCCCGGTGGTCAGCTCGCCGTCCGGACCGGCGCCGTGTCCGGCCTCGTCGGTGTCGATGTGGACCCGGCCCACGGTGGAGATCACAGCCTGGCAGCGCTGATGGCTGACCGGCTTGTTCCGCGCACCCTGCATGTCCACACCGGATCCGGTGGGCTGCACCTGTACTACCGCCACCCCGGCCAGCACATCGCCTCCCGGCCGATGCCGAACCGGCCCGGCATCGACATCAAGGCAGACGGCGGCTACCTCGTGCTCCCGCCGTCGATCCACCACCGCACCCACCAGCCGTACCGATGGGGCAGCGCCGCCGAACTGGCGGAGATGCCCTCCGCTCTGATCGCCGCCTGTCAGCCACCACCGGCCGCCGTCGCCCAGTTGGCCGGCACTTTCCCCACCACCCGATCGGGCGGGGGCATCTCCCATCCCGAACTACTGCTCAGCGCCCTGCTCGACACCGTCCGGACCGCACCGAGGGGCAAGCGCCGAACGACGCTCTACGGAGCCGCGAGAGGCGTTGCGCGGATGGTCGCCGCCGGGGTGATCGACCACGCCGACGCCGTCGCCGCCCTCACCGACGTAGGACTCCAAGCCGCCCAAAGCCAACGAGAGATCCGAGCCGCCATCACCGGCGGATTCCGTGACGAAGGGATCGCAGCAGCATGAGCGCCGTACCGCTGCCCGACTGGCTACCGCCACTCACCGAGCCACCCGAAGACCCATGGGAACCAACCCCACCGACACCGATCAGATCTCAGCACACACCCAGGCATCACGACCAGGTGGAGACGCCCGCCGCCGCAGATGCCGGGCCGGTGTGGGATGGCGATCCGGTGCCGTTGAAGACCAACCGGCTCCTTCGGCCATTCCCGGTCGAGGTTTTCCCCGGCTGGCTCGCTGACCAGGTCAGCGCTGTTGCGGAGGCCACTCAGACCCCGGTCGATCTCGCCGGGTCGGTGGCGCTGGCGTGCCTGTCCACGGCGGCCGGGGGCAAGGTGCTCGTGCAAGTCGATCGGTCCTGGCTGGAACAGGTCAACCTCTACACCGTTACCGCGTTGCCGCCCGGCTCTCGTAAGTCGCCGGTGTTCCGGGCCATGGCCGGCGCACTGTCGGATGCCGAGCAGGCGTTGCAGGACGACACCGCAGGGCAGCGGCACGAGCTGGAGATCGCCGCGCGGATCGCACACGCCCGCGCGGAAGACCTTGCCAAGAAGGCCGAACGCGCCACCGCCAACCCGCAGGAGGCGCTAGCAGACGCGACAGCGGCAGCGAAAGAAGCCGCCGAGATCTTTGTGCCGGTGCTGCCCCGGCTGATGACTGACGACGTCACCCCCGAGTCGTGCGTGTCCCTGATGGCTGCCCACGGCGGACGGATCGCGGTGTTGTCGGCCGAAGGGGATGTGTTCGCGACCCTGACCGGCACCCGCTACTCGGCCGCGCCCAACCTTGGCGTGTTCCTCAAGGGCCACGCAGGCGACAAGCTGCAAGTTGATCGCAAGGGGCGCGAGTCGGAGTCGATCGACCGGCCCGCGCTGACTCTCGGAGTCACCACTCAGCCCGGCACTCTCCAAGGTCTGGCCGCACAGCCCGGATTCCGTGACCGAGGTGTCCTTGCCCGGATCCTCTACAGCCTGCCCGTCAACACGGTCGGCAGCCGCAACAACCGTGCCGCGTCCGTGCCCGAACCGATCGAGACCAGCTACCGCGATGCGCTGCGCACCCTCGTCCTGTTGCTGGACGACAACGAGACCCCGCACCATCTCGACCTGACGCCGGAAGCCCGGCAAATCCTGCTCGACTTTCAAGACTGGATCGAACCCCGACTCGATCCCCAGACCGGGCAGCTCGCGCCCATCACGGACTGGGCGTCCAAGCTCGCCGGTGCCGTCGTCCGGATCGCCGCGTTGCTCCACCTGGCCCACACATTCACCACCGGCTACGCCAGCGCGATCACCGCCGACACCATGCGCGCCGCCGAACGCGTCGGCCGCTACTACCTCGATCACGCCCTGGCCGTGTACGACCTCATGGGCCGATCTCACCCCGACCTCGACGACGCCCGCGAAGTCCTGACCTGGATCACCAACCACTGCAAGAGAACCGGGCTCGAGTCCTTCTCCCGCAGAGATGCCCTCCGCAGCCTCCACGGGCGTCCCCGGTTCGCCACCGCAACCGCCCTCGAACCCGCCTTCGAAGTCCTCACCGACCACGGCCATATCCGCCCCAGAGCCACCGAGAAGACCAGCCGGGGCGGCAGGCCCCCAGGCGTCTACGAAGTCCACCCCACAGTCCTCGCCACACAGTGACAAAAGTGACAAAACCCCCAGCGACAGAGGTTCTGTCACTTTTGTCACCGTCTCTCGACCCTCAGCCCTACAAGGGAGATCGACACCCATGACTGCAACGGCTACCAACCAGGCCACCCCCGAAGCGCTGCACCCGGCATCCCTAGGGAGTTCAAACCGCATGTCACTGGTAGAGGAAACCTCAGCCGCTCCGCTGCTGCTCACCGTCGAGCAGGCCGCCAAACGGCTTGGCATTGGCCGCACGACGTTCTACGCGCTCATGACGGCTGGGGAGATCGAGTCTGTGCCACTCGGTCGCCTACGGCGCATCCCTGCCGAGTGCTTGACCGAGTACATCGATCGTCTTCGGGCCGCCGCCCGCGATGGCCGCAAGGCTGCCTAGGAAGGAGTTTCCAGTGAGCGAAGAGACTGACAAGCGTCACAAGAATCCTGACGGCCGGTCGACGATCTACCTCGGTTCGGATGGCTACTGGCATGGGCGCGTCACGATGGGGTTGAAGGACGACGGTTCGCCAGACCGGCCCCACGTCAAGCGGAAAAGGAAGGAAGACGTGGTGGCGCGCGTGAAGGAGTTGGAGACAGAGCGAGACTCCGGCAAGGTCCGGCCGGTCGGTGAGAAGAAGTGGACGGTAGAAACCTGGCTCTTGCACTGGTTGACGATTGTCCAGCCAAACCTTCGATTCGGTGCATACAGGGCATATGAGAGCGCCGCACGAATTCACCTCATTCCCGGGATTGGGAAGCACAAGCTGGACAAGCTTCAACCCGAACACCTCGAACGGCTCTACACCCGAATGCAGGACGCCGGAGCAAGGCCGGGTACTGCGCATCAGGTTCACAGAACGATCCGGACGGCGCTTGGTGTGGCTGAGGCAAGAGGCCACATCAAGAGCAACCCGGCCACCAAGGCGAAGTCGCCTCGATCCGATATCGAGCAAGAGGAGGAGATCGAGCCTTACACGGTGAAGGAAATTCAGGCCATTCTTCGCGAGGCGGACAAGGGGCGGAATAGTGCTCGATGGGCAATCGCCCTTGCGCTCGGTCTCCGCCAGGGCGAGGCGCTCGGTCTCAAGTGGTCGGATGTCGATCTTGACGGCGGGATTCTGCAAGTCCGGCGTAGTCGGAACAAGCCGCATTATGTCCACGGCTGTGGAGATAAGCCTTGCGGCCGCAAGATTCCGGGCCACTGCCCAGAGCGTGTGTCCACGCGGCCGGACGCTGCACCCACGAAGTCCCGAGCAGGACGGCGAACAATCGGACTGCCCGACGAGCTGGTGGGCATCTTGCACACCCATCAGAAGCAACAGGCGGGGGAGAAGGAAGCTGCTCGGCAGCTCTGGACGGACGAGGGGTGGTTGTTCGCGAGTCGCACGGGGAAGCCGCTGAACGCGCGCACTGATCACCAGGAGTGGAAGGACCTGCTGAAGGCGGCCGGGATCCGCAAGGGGCGACTACACGACGCCAGGCACACGGCAGCGACGGTGATGCTGTTGCTGGGGATCCCCGAGCGGGCAGTGATGGATGCGATGGGCTGGGCAACTACCGCAATGGCCAAGCGCTACCAGCACATCACGGCACCGGTACGACGCGACATCGCGAACCGTGTCGGCGGGCTTCTGTGGGCGACCCCGGTGGAGAAGCCACCGGCGAAGGGTGACGACGAGGACGGCGACGGAGCTGCTGGAGCGCTCGTTCCGGCCTGATCTGAGGCGCTGTTGAGACCCTCGTTGAGACCCAACGCAGAGATGCCCCTCCCGCGAGTTGCGGGCGGGGCATCCCTGTGTGGTCAGGTCAGTCGTCGAAAGTGGCCTCTGACCTGCGTAAACACCGGCATGGGCAAGTGAGTCGGTCGCTGTCGCTGCAGGTCCAAAAAACAGGACTGCGGCCGCTCGGTGGGCGGTCGCAGTCCCTACCAGGGAGGTGCTCCGCCGCCCCGGGGGGAGAGGGCGACGGAGACCGGGGGTCAGCCGGTCGGGTTGCCGTTGTCCGAGCCGAGCTTGGCCTTCACGGTCTGCGACTTGCCGCCGCGGGTGAAGGTGATGCTGACTTCCTCGTCCGGGCGGTGCGAACGGACCGCGGCGACCAACGCGTCCCCTGACGCGATCGCCTTGCCGTCGATCGCGGTGATCACGTCACCGCTCTTCAGGCCGGCCTTGTCCGCCGCACCGCCGGACGTCACCTCGCCGAGGGTGGCTCCTTGCTGGAACCCGTCGGAAGACTGCGCGTCGCCGACCGTCACTCCGAGCCGCGCATGCGTGGCCTTGCCCTTGGCCACCAGCTCGTCGATGATCGGCTTGGCCTGGTCGATCGGGATTGCGAAGCCCAGGCCGATGTTGCCGCCTTCGGATTGTCCCGATCCTCCGGCGGTTTTGATCGCGCTGTTGATTCCGACCACCTGGCCGGCGAGGTCGATCAGGGCGCCGCCGGAGTTTCCGGGGTTGATGGCGGCGTCTGTCTGGATTGCTGGGAAGACGGTGGTGCTGTCCTGCTGCTGGTCGCCCGAGGTGACCGGCCGGTTCAGGGCCGAGACGATGCCGCTCGTCACGGTCGCCTCCAGGCCGAACGGCGAACCGATCGCGACCACGCCCTGGCCGACCCCGAGGTCACCGCTCTTGCCGAGCACCGCCGGGGTCAGATCATCCGCGTCGGCCCGGATCACCGCGAGGTCGGTCAGCGGGTCGGTGCCGACGATGGTCGCGGACACGGTCCGGCCGTCGTTCAGCATCACCTGGATCTTGGCGCCGTTGCCGCCGCCCGCCACCACGTGGTTGTTGGTGACGATCAGGCCGTCCTTGCTGATCACGATGCCCGAGCCGGTACCCGCGCCCTGCGACGTCACCACACCGATCTTCACCACGCTCGGCAGCACCTTCGCCGCCGCGTTCTGGACCGAGCCGTCCGGCGCGGAGACCGGAGCGGCCTGCCCGCCGTTCAGCGGTGCCGTCACCGACGGAGTCGCGCTGGAGTCGTTGGTCGCCGAGTACACAGCCGCACTGCCCACACCGCCGGCGGCACCGACCAGCAGCGCGGTGGCCGCTATCAGAGCCAGACCGCGCCGCTTGGGCGGCTTCGGAGGCTCTGACTGGGCCGGCTGCGGGCCGAACGGCCAGTTCGAGCCCGGTGGCGTCCCCTGATGCGCCCCGGTCGTCCCGAACTGCCCACTCTGTGGGTAAGCACCTCCACCTGAGGGGTGCTGACCCGGTCGCTGCTGTCCGCCCTGCGGCGCGTACTGCTGCTGCGGATGCTGGCCGTAGCCAGAGAGCGGCAGCTGCTGCGTGCGCTCGGGTGAACCCGAACCGAACGACGGCGACGCGGCCTGCTGAGGCTGGTTCCCGTACGTCGAACCCTGCGCCGGGGTGTCGTTCCCGGGCTGGTTCTGCGGCTGGTGCGGCTGGTTCTCGGTCATGGGCAATACCTTGGCGGCTGGACCTGAGAACGCCCTGAAGATCCCGTCAGAGCCAGCGAAGAACTCCATGAAGATCCCCTGAAGAACCGGTGTGCTCACGCACACATCAGGCGGCGCGGGCGGGAAATCTCCGCTGGCGGAGGTAGACATTCGGAGCCTGGGTGGCTAGGGTTTTTGGTGTTGTAAGCAGAAGATCAAGGTCTGAACCCGAAAGAAGGGAGTGGATTACATCATCAGGATCGCCCGCCGTGGCCGTGTTCTTCGCCGGGCGGGTACCGCAGTCCCTTCGTGATTGGAAGGTGGTCCTCGGTTACGCATTCAGCGATCCCAGCAGTAGATACCGGCCTGACCGCCGGTAGATGGTGAAAATCCAAACCCAGGGCCCTGGTGCTACGGCACCGGGGCCCTCGACGTGGAGGTGCGATGACCCCAGCCGAGCAGAGAAAGCAGACGATGACGACAGATCCCGAGACAGCGCCGGCGAACTTCGACGACGAGGACTATCCGGCGTACACGATGGGCCGGGCTGCCGAGATGCTCGGCACCACGCCCGGTTTCCTGCGAAGCCTGGACGAGGCGAAGCTGATCACGCCCCAGCGCTCCGAAGGCGGCCACCGCCGGTACTCCCGCTACCAGCTCCGCATCGCCGCGCGCGCCCGCGAACTGGTCGACAACGGAACGGCCCTCGAGGCGGCCTGCCGGATCATCATCCTGGAAGACCAGCTAGCCGAGGCCCTGCGAATCAACTCCGAACTCCGCGGCCCGGACGAGCAGCAGCCCTGACCCCGCCCCGGTACTGCGTGCCGGGTGCTGGGGTCGGTAGCGCAGCCGGGCGCCGGCGCAGCGGGTGGTGCGGTCGCGGAGCCAGCCGTGATGGCGGAGGTCCGGCAGTTCGACCAGCACGACGTGAGCGCCGCCTCCGTACGGCGTACGGGGTGGTGGGTCAGCGGGACTGGGTGGCGGCGTGGGGGAGCCACAGGGTGAACTGGGCTCCGCCGGTGGGGGCGTTGCGGGCGTAGATCATGCCGCCGTGCTGCTCCGCCGCGTGCTTCACGATCGCCAACCCGAGCCCTGAGCCGGGACGACTGCGAGCCTCGCTCGAGCGGTAGAAGCGCTCGAACACATGCGGCAGATCCGCGTCGGCGATCCCCGGCCCACTGTCGGTGACGGTCAGCACACCGTCCAGCAACCTGACGGTGACCGTCCCAAACATCTCGCCTTCAGGCCGCGGCACCCCGGCGCCATCGGGGATGCTGTACTTCGCGGCGTTGTCGAGCAGATTCGTCACGGCCCGGCCGAGCAACCGCTCGTCACCCCAGACCGGGAACGGCGAGATCTGCACGTCCCACTCCAGCCCAGGAGCGCGGCGCCGAACCTTGATCACAGCGTCCTCGACCACGTTCGCCAGCTCGATCAGCTCCGCGTTCCGCACCTGCGGCGTATCGCGCGCCAACTCGGTCAGGTCCCCGATCAAGGTGGTCAACTCGTCCATCTGCGCACGTACGTCGTCCAGCAGTTGCTGCCGATCCTCGGGTCGCAGCCCGCCGCGCTTGTCCGCCTGGGCGAGCAGATCGAGGTTGGTCCGGATGCTCGTCAGCGGCGTACGCAACTCGTGCCCCGCGTCGCCCACCAGCCGCCGCTGCCGATCCTGCGACCGAGCCAGCGCGGCCAGCATCGCGTTGAAGGCAAGCGCAAGCCGGGAGATCTCGTCCGATCCCGTCACCGGAATCGGCTTCAGATCCTCGGTCCGCGCGATGTGCTCCGCCGCCCCGGTCAACCGGGCCAACGGCCGGAGCCCGGACTGCGCGATCGCGTTCCCGGCCAGCGCAGCTCCGATGACACCGAGCAACCCGACCGCCCACAACACGATGCCCAGGTTGTGGAGCGTCCGGTCAATTGGCTTCAACGACTGGGCCACGACGAGCGCGGCTGCCTCGTAGTCGCCCGAACCACAGGCGCGTTGATCATTCAGTGGACAGAACCGGGCGGGCACGGCGACCACCCGGTAGTGGGCGCCGTTCCGCACGCCGACTGTTCGGATCCCGGGCTCGCTGCCCGGGCTCCGCGCAACTGCGAGCTCCGGGGCGGCCATCGGAGGCAAGGTTCCGTCGGCGGAACCGACCGGCTCACCGCCGGAGGTCAAGAGCCCCAGCTGAATGTCGCTCAGGCCGAGGGCCTCCGGAGGGACGTCCCGGAGAATGGTCGGGTTGGTCAGCGCGCCGCTCCTCGCGGCCTGCTGGGCGCGGTCGACGAGGCTGGCGTCGAGGTTGCGGTACATCTGCTGCCGGACCGTCACGTAGGCGGAGATGCTGACGATGGCTACCGCCAGGCCGACCGCCACGGCGGCGAGCAGCGTCACCCGGGCGTGCAGGCTCAGCTTGTGCAGCTTCTCCTGCCACCAGTCCTGCGTCCGGGCAGCCGTCGCCACGACAACGTTGTTGCCGTTGCCGTTGCCGTTGCGGGGTGGTCCGGGGGGAGCGCCGGCGCCTGGCTGGGGCAGCCGCGCTTCGGGCTTCGGGGCCGATTGGCCGCCCGGGCCCGGCTGGGCCGGGCGGGGGCCGGACTGCGGCTGTCCTTGCGGACCCGCGTAGCGCCGCGGCGTCCCGGTCGGCGCTGCGCCTGGTGGCGGCGCCGAGACTGGCTGCTGAGGAGCGCCCGGGCTGTGCCCGCCGGGCTGCTGAGGGGTGCTCGGGCTGGGCCCGCCGGGCTGCTGAGGAGCGCCCGGGCTGTGCCCGCCGGGCTGTGGTGGGTTGTGGCTCGGGCCTAGCTCGAGGGCTTCTTCGTCTGACTGGCCGGTGTAGCGGGGGAAGTCGCCGGAGGGGGGTTGGGTGGTCACGGTGGGGTGTCTCTCAGGACGTAGCCGATGCCGCGGACCGTGTGGATCAGCCGGGGGAGGCCGTCCACCTCGGTCTTGCGGCGGAGGTAGCCGATGTAGACCTCGAGCGAGTTCGCGGTGGTCGGGAAGTCGTAACCCCAGACGGCGTCCAGGATCACCGCACGCTCGAGCACTCGGCGGGGGTTGCGGATCAGCAGTTCCAGCAGCGAGAACTCGGTCCGGGTCAGCGGGATCGGGGTGGTGCCGCGGTGCACCTCGTGGGCGTCCACGTCGACCACCAGATCGGCGTACTGGAGGACCTCGCCGCGGGCGCCGCCCTCGCCCGGTGTCGTACTGCGGCGCAGCAGCGCGCGCAGGCGGGCCAGCAGTTCCTCCAGCGCGAAGGGCTTGGTCAGGTAGTCGTCGCCGCCCGCGTCCAGGCCGTCCACCCGGTCCGCGACCGCGTCGCGGGCGGTCAGCACCAGGATCGGCACGTTGTTGCCGGCGGCACGCAACGCCTTGGTGGTCTCCAGCCCGTCCAGGCGGGGCATCATCACGTCCATCACGACCACGTCGGGCTCGACGTTGCCGATCACCGCGAGCGCCTCGGCACCGTCGGAGGCGGTCACCACCTCGAAGTCGTTGAACTCCAGCGAACGGCGCAGCGAATCCCGGACCGCCCGGTCGTCGTCCACCACCAGTACCCGCATGTCGTTCCCCGCTTCGAGTCGTCACCGCACGGGCCCGGGGTCCGGGTGTCCGCGTGTCGAGGTTATGCCGTCTGTTTGAGAATCGGCTGAGAACCCGCTGATCACTCGCGAAGAAGGGGTCCGCCAGCGTAGGTTTCCGGCGTGGACATCGTCGAATTCACGCCTGAGACAGAGCAGCTCACCTGGACGTTCGGCGGCGCCGCCCCGATCCGCCGGGTCAAACCCGGATCGGTGATGAGGCTGTGGACGGAGGACGCGTTCTGCGGCCGGCTGCGCAGTACGGCAGATCTGGCCAGCGCCTCGCTGAACATGCCGTTCGTGAATCCCCAGACCGGCCCGTTCTACGTCGAGGGCGCCGAGCCGGGCGACACCCTCGTCCTGCACTTCGTCGACCTCACCCCCGCCCGCACTTGGGGCGCGTCGGCGACCATCCCGTTCTTCGGCGGCCTGACCAGCACGGACCGTACTGCGACCCTGCAGGACCCGCTGCCGGAGCGGACCTGGATCTACGAGGTCGACACCGACAAGCAGACCGTCGGGTTCCAGGCCCAGGGCAGCGACCTGGAGATCGCCCTGCCGATCGAGACGATGCTCGGCACGGTCGGAGTGGCTCCGGCGGCCGGGGAGGTCCGGTCGTCGCTGGTGCCGGACACGTTCGGTGGCAACATGGACACGCCGGAGATGAAGGCGGGGGCGACCTGCTTCCTCCGGGTCAACGTCGATGGAGCGCTCTTCTCGGTCGGGGACGGCCACTACCGCCAGGGCGAGGGCGAGTCGTGCGGCACGGCCGTCGAGGGCTCCATGAACGTCGTGCTCATCGTGGAGCTCCTGAAGACCCCGGGGCCGGCCTGGCCGCGGATCGTCAACGACGACTACCTGGCCGTGGTCGGGTCGAGCAGACCGCTCGAGGACGCGTGGCGGGCCGGTCAGGTCGACATGGTCGGCTGGCTGGGTGAGCTGTACGGCCTGGACAAGCTGGACGCCTACCAGTTGCTCAGCCAGATCAGCGAGGTTCCATTGGCCAACGTCGTCGACGCCAACTACAGCGTCGTCACCAAGGTCCCCAAGCGCCTGCTGCCGGGCGCAAAAGTCTACAGCGACATCCACCAACACCTGCGCGACCTGGCCGCCACCCTCAGCTGAAAGCCGGTACTACGTCCTCGGCGAACCGCTGCATCGGCTCATGGTCGTAGGCGACGCCGGGGATGTAGGCGATCACGTACTCGATCCCTACCTCGGCCAACTGCTCCAGGTGCTCCCTGACCTGCTTGACCGTCACGATCTCGGCTCGGGCGCCCTCGAACCCTCCGCCGGCACCGATCTCGGTGAACTCGTCCAGCGTGTAGCGGCCCCGGGCCCTCGCGGTGGCGGTGACCGGGTCGGCTCCAGGGTCCACCGGGAACACGTTGATGCTGGTGGACTTCACGATCTCGTCGTAGTCACGGCCGATCGCGTCGCAGTGCGTACGCAGTACTGCGAGCTTGTGCTTGATCAGGTCGACCCTGCCGGTGCCGAGGTTGCAGGCGTCGGCGTACTGCGCCACCAGCTTGAGGGTCACCTTCTCGCCACCTCCACCGATCCACAGCGGCGGCTTGCGTCGCGGCTCCACGAACGGCCTGTCGACCGAGTGGTACCTGCCCTGGAAGACCACGTCCTCCTCGGTCCACAGCCGGTGGATCAGCTCGACGGATTCGGCGAACGACCCCATCCGGTCCTTGAGGCTGGTCCAGGGATAGCCGTACGCCGTCCACTCGTGCTCGGACCAGCCGGCGCCGATCCCGGCGTACAGCCGACCGTGACTGGCGACGTCGACGGTGGCGGCCATCTTCGCGTAGAGGGCCGGGTTGCGGTATCCGTTGCAGCCGACCATCTGGCCGATGTTCACCCGGGTGGTGTCGCGGGCGAGCGCGGCCGTTGCCGTCCAGGCCTCGAAGACGGTCTCGCGGACCGGCTCGGGGACGGTGTGAAAGTGGTCGAAGAGCCAGATCGTGTCCCACGGACCGGCGTCGGCCGCCCGGGCGACAGCGGTCATCGCCTCCCACTTCTCGATCGGGTCGTCGAGTTCGACGAGGTCCATCCGCCAGCCCTGGGGTACGAAAACGCCGAACTTCATCGGGAGGCCTTTCGACGGGAGATCGCGACGCCGACCAGGCAGAGCGCACCGCCGGCCAGGGCGAGGGTTGGAGGAGTTTCGTCGAGGAAGAGCCAGGCGAGACCGATGGCGACGACCGGCACCAGGTACGTCGTCGCGCCCATCCGGCCGGCACTCGTCCTGCGCAACGCGAAGGCCCAGGTGGTGAAGCCGAGCGCGGTCGGGAAGGCGCCGAGGTAGACGACCCACCAGATCGTCGAGGCGCTCGCGGTCCGCAGTTCGTCGATGAGGGTCGAGGTGAAGGGCAGGCAGACGAGCGCGCCGATCGTGCAGGCGAGCCAGGTCACCTCGGCCGCGGGGAGACGGCTCAGCAGCGGCTTCTGCGTGACCACGCCGACGGCGTACGAGATGGCGGCGGTGATGCAGAGCACGACGCCCCAGGTCTCCGCGCGGCCGGTGGAGGTCGACGTACCGATCAGCAGGACGCCGCCGAACGCGACCAGGCTGCCGATCGCCAGTTGGCGGGGGAAGCCCTCGCCGAGGGTGAGGCCGGCCAGCAGAGCGATCAGCAGCGGAGCGATGTGGACGAGCATCGCCGCGGTCCCGGCGTCGAGGCGGCGCTCGGCCTCGTTCAGGGAGAGGTTGTAGACGCCGAACCAAAGCAGGCCGCAGGCCAGCAGCGGCGGCCAGTCCCGCTTGGCGGGCCAGCGGCGTACTGCGGGGTCGGTGGTTCTGCGGCGAAGGAAGAGGAAGGCGCCGAGCAGCGCGCTGCCGATGAGCAGCCGGGCCAGGGACATCGCGCCGGCCGAGAACTCCGTGCCGCCGTGCCGGATGGCGACGAAGGAGGAGGCCCACAGGACGACCGTGACGGCGGCCGCACCGGTCGCGAGCGAAGTCTTCGGTGAAGCTTCCACGATGGTTGTCACGCTGATTACTCTAGGAATGGAATCAGCGACTTCCCATGGCGAAATGAGCGAGCAATGGCGTCGATGCCTACCGGAACGAACGCAGTACGGGCGGAAAGTCTTCAGACCGACAAACCGCCACTGGACGAGCTGAATGTCCGGCTGCTGACCGAACTGACGGCCGACCCCCGGCTGCGGACCACCGAACTCGCGCGCCGCCTCGGAGTCTCGGCGCCGACCGTGCGCGAGCGGGTCGCCCGGCTGGAGGAGTCCGGGGTGATCCGCGGCTACCGGCTCGAGATCGACCCTGCCGCGCTGGGTCTGCCGGTCGGAGCCTGGGTGCGGTTGCGGCCCGGCCCGGGCCAGATCCCACGGATCATCGAACTCGCCGCCCGCACGCCCGAGGTGGTCGAGTGCCACCGGATCTCGGGCGAGGACTGCTTCCTGATCCGCGTCCAGGTCGCTGCGATCGCCAGCCTGGAAGACGTGCTCGACAAGTTCCTCGTGCACGGCCAGACGACGAGTTCGTTCATCGTCTCCACGCCTGTCGAACCCCGCGCGGTCCCGCTGCCCTGAGCCGGGCGAGGAGGTGGCAGCCGTGCCG
Organism: Kribbella sancticallisti; assembly: GCF_039530625.1. Classification (NCBI taxonomy): domain Bacteria; kingdom Bacillati; phylum Actinomycetota; class Actinomycetes; order Propionibacteriales; family Kribbellaceae; genus Kribbella; species Kribbella sancticallisti. The sequence continues at coordinate 422,883 of NZ_BAAAOS010000017.1, forward strand.
ATCGACAACGAGGTGTACAACCGCCTCGGCGACGGCTGGTGGGACGAGCGCAACCCGCTGAACGTGCTGCATGGGAGCTTCACGGCCGGGAGGTTCGCCTACTTCCGCCAGGTGCTGGCTCGTCTCGACCGGGATTTAGAAGGTTCGGCGGTTCTGGACATCGGCTGTGGCGGTGGCTTCCTGGCCGAGGAGTTCGCTCGGCTCGGCAATCGGGTGATCGGCATCGACCCGTCTCCCGTGTCGATCCGCGCGGCCCGGCGGCATGCCGAATCGGCCGGCCTCGAGATCGCGTACGCCGTAGCGGTGGGCGAACACCTGCCTGTCCGGGACTCGGCCGTCGACTTCGCGTACTGCTGCGACGTACTGGAGCACGTCTCGGACTTGGACGCGGTGATCAGCGAGACGGCTCGCGTCCTCGAGCAAGACGGGCTCTATTTCTTCGATACCGTCAATCGGACGACGGCCAGTAAGTTGCTTGCTATCAAGGTGATGCAGGAGTGGCGGCCTACCCGGATGATCGACACGGACCTGCACGTCTGGGACCTGTTCATCACGCCTCACGAGCTGACCCAGGTACTGCGGCGGCACGGCCTGCATGTGGACGAGATCACCGGCCTGGCGCCCCGGGCGAACAAGCTCCGCCTGCTCCGGGATTTCGCCCGGGTTCGACGGGGGCGGCTGACCTTCGGAGAGTTGAGCCGGCGCATGGATGCCGGTCAGGTGAAGAGGCTCGGCCTCTCCTACATGGGCTACGCCACCAAGACCTGACCTCGGTATTAGCGGGAGTACAGCTTGGCGACCTCGGTGAATGAGTTCTTCGGCTCCCAGTGGGAGGGGTCGTCGGCGGAAATCCTCACCACGCCGAACCCAGCCATGTCGAGATCCAGCCGAGGGTCCGGGCTGTGCGGGAAGTCCGCCATCGAGAAGGTGTAGGCGAAGCAGCCGTGCACGCCGCGGTCGGCGTACAGGGTGATCAGGTCTGCCAGGTACGCCGCCTGCGTGCTCTCGTCGCGGACGAATCCCTCCTTGAGGCGAGGCGGCGTCGCGAACCAGTTCACGATCAGGAACGAGCCCGGCCCCCGCTGGTCGGCCCCGACAAAGGAGCCACAGCCGAACTCGGTGATGACCACCGGCTTGGCGGACTCCGCGACCAGCCGGTCCAGGCGTTCGGCGTACCCGGTCGGGTCGTTTCCGAACCGGTACAGGTTCACGCCGACGACGTCGAAGCCGGACCAGTCGACCTGTTCCCAATAGCCCGCGGCGTACGTGATGGGGCCGTGGAACTCTCGCCGCGCCGTGGCCAGCGCTGCTTTCAGTACCACGGCGAGCTTGCGGGTGATGCGGCGGTCGAAGAAGCGGCGCCATCGGATCAGCACCTGCACGCGGAGGAAGATCCACCGCCCCGGCAGCATCCCTCGCGAGGTGAGCGAGAACTCGCTGCCGACCAGCAACGTGACCCGGTCCGGATAGCGCTTCCGAAGCCCCTCGGCGGCGACGGCGGTCTGCTCGAGATGCGCGAGCACCGCCGATCGCGGTCGATCCGCGAGATACGGCCGGAGGTAGACGTCAAGGCCGATCTCGAGCGCGTACTCCGCGGCCGCCCGCTGCTGCTCGATGTCGGTACCGATCAGCATCACCGTGGTGCAGTGCAGGTCGTCCGCGATGGCGCGCAGATCCCGGCGTACGGCGTCTGGATCGTCGGCGGGCACGTAGGAGATGCCGCGGATCTGCAGGGTCATCTGCGCAGTCTCGCGGGCATTCCACAGCAGGCGGTAGGGCTTGGCCGGAGTCGGAGACCAAAGTCGGATCGACGCGATACCTCAGTCGCCGCTGTCCGGCAGGTGAACCCCAACCAGCGTTCTGAGTGGTCTGCATCACTACGCTGGTGGCGATTCAGCGACCTCTGGAAGGACCCTGACCCATGGCTGCCGACAAGTCTGTCCGCAGAGTTGCCCTGCTCACCGCCGGCGGGCTCGCGCCCTGCCTGTCGTCCGCCGTCGGCGGGCTGATCGAGCGCTACAGCGAAGTAGCGCCCGACGTGGAGATCATCGCCTACCTGAACGGGTACCACGGTCTGCTCAGCGGCCGGCACCTCGACGTCACCCCGGAGGTCCGGGCCAAGGCCGGCCTGCTGCACAAGTTCGGCGGCAGCCCGATCGGCAACAGCCGGGTCAAGCTGACCAACACCGCGGACCTGGTGAAGCGCGGGCTGATCGCCGACGGCCAGAACGCACTGCAGGTCGCGGCCGAGCGCCTGGTCGCGGACGGCGTCGACGTGCTGCACACCATCGGCGGTGACGACACCAACACCACCGCGGCCGACCTGGCGGCGTACCTGCACGAGCATGACTACGACCTGACCGTGGTCGGCCTGCCGAAGACGATCGACAACGACGTGATCCCGATCCGGCAGAGCCTGGGTGCCTGGACCGCCGCCGAGCAGGGCGCGCTGTTCGCCCGCAACATCGTCGCCGAGCACAGCTCGAATCCCCGGATGCTGATCGTCCACGAGGTGATGGGCCGCAACTGCGGCTGGCTGACCGCGGCGACGGCGCTGGCCTACCGCGACTGGTTCCAGCAGCAGGAGTGGAACCCGGGCATCGGGCTGACCGCGGGACGCTGGGACATCGACGCCGTTTACGTGCCAGAGGCAACGATCGACCTGGACGCCGAGGCCGAGCGGCTCAAGGCGGTGATGGACACCGAGGACTGCGTCAACATCTTCCTGTCCGAGGGCGCGGGGGTGCCGTCGATCGTGGCCGAGATGGAGGCCCGCGGCGAGGAGGTCGGCCGGGACCCGTTCGGGCACGTCAAGCTGGACACGATCAACCCGGGCGCCTGGTTCGCCAAGCAGTTCGCCGAGCGGATCGGCGCGGAGAAGACGATGGTGCAGAAGAGCGGGTACTTCAGCCGCTCTGCCGCCGCGAACGACCGCGACCTGGAACTGATCAAGCAGTGCACCGACTACGCGGTGGACGCCGCCCTGCGCGGCGAGAGCGGCGTGGTCGGCCACGACGAGGAACGCGGCGACGAACTCCGCGCGATCGAGTTCCCCCGGATCGCCGGCGGCAAGGAGTTCGACCCCTCAGTGGAGTGGTTCGGCAAGCTCCTCACCGACATCGGCCAGGTCTGACCGACATCGGCCAGTCCTGACCGACATCGGCCGGTGCTGACCGGCGTCGGTCGGTACTGCTGATCGTCTATCGGGAAAGCCGCTCGACCCAGAGGTCGGCGGCTTTCCCGATCTGGTCGAGCACCTCGTCGAAGCCGGAGTCCTCGCCGTAGTACGGATCCGGTACGTCGATGTCGGCGAACAGCTCCACCGGTATCGCCAGCTCCGTCCCGCCGCGCCGGGTCAGCGCCGACAGGTGGCCCGAGTCCATCGCGAGCACCAGATCCCGCTCGGCGAACCAGCAACTGCGGAACTCCTGCGCCCGGTGCGCGCTGCCGTCGTACCCGCGGCGCGCCAGCACGGCGGCGGCGCGGGAGTCCATCGGGTCGCCGATGTGCCAGCCGCTCGTACCGGAACTCGTCACCACCACGTCGTCGAGGCCCGCGGCGGCGAGCTTCGCGCGCAATACGACCTCGCCGATCGGCGACCGGCAGATGTTGCCGGTGCAGACCACCTCGACATGCCTCACCGCGCGACTCACCGACGACTCACCGGATCTCGGCCTTGTCCGGCAGCACCAGGTTGAGCAGCATGCCGACCAGGGTGATCACCAGCGAGCCAAGCAGCGCGGCGACGAACCCGTCGACGTGGAACTGCACGTCCAGCTTGCCGGTGATCCACGAGGTCAGCAGCAGCATCAGGGCGTTGATCACGAAGATCAGCAACCCCAGCGTCAGGATGATGAACGGCAGCGACAGCAGCTTCGCGATCGGTTTCACCACCGCGTTCACGATCCCGAAGATCGCCGCGACGATCAACAGGGTCAGCACCCGGCGGCTGGTGGTGGCGCCCTCCAGCGTGATTCCGCCGACGACCCAGCTCGCGACCGCCAGCGCCACGGCGTTGGCGAGCAACTTGATGATCAAGTTCTTCATACCCCGATCCTGCCACCCCGCCACACCTCGACCACCCCACCCAGACCAACACGCCGCTACGACGGATCCGTGGGGAGGGGGGTAGTGCGTCGGACGGGAGGTGCAGGACTCGCCTACTGTCCTTCCGCTTCGAGTGTATCGGCGTGGCCCGCGGCGGTCGGCGGTTATCCACAGATGACTCAGGACGGCGGGCAGGTGACTCGGGATGGCGGGCAGCTGGCTCGGGATGGTGGGCAGGTGACTCGGGATGGCGGCAGGTGGCTCAGGACGGAGGGGTGGCGATGGCTTCGAGGAGGGACTCCTGGGCGCCGGCGAGGTGGCGGCGGAGCTCCTCGACGCATTCGTCGAGATCGCCCTTCTCCAGCAGGCGGACGAGTTTGCGGTGCGAGGCGACCTGCTGCTTAGCGTCCTGGCGAAGAGCGTCGACCCGGGCCAGCGCGAGCCTGGCCTCGCCGGTGATCGAGTCAGCGGTGGCCGTCAGCCGTTCGCTGCCGGTGAGCGCCACCAGGCTGCGGTGGATTGCCAGGTGGGTCTCCGTCATCGCCTCCGGATCAGCGCCTTCCTTGGCCGTGGCGGCAAACGTGCGCATCGCAGTACGGACGCGCTCCCGGGCAGCCTCGTCCGCGTCGAACCACGCCCGAATCCCGGCGGACTCGAGCACGAACCTGGCCCGGCAGATGTCCTCTACCGCGGCCGGATGCAGGATCGCGACGCTGACGCCCTTGTTCGGCTCGCGGACCGCGAGGCCCTCGGTGACCAGCATCGTCATCGCCTCACGCACCGTACTGCGCGCCACCCCCAGCGCCTCGGCGAGCGGTTGCTCGCGCAGCGGCGTGCCTGGTTCGAGGTCCCCGGCGAAGAGGGCGGCGCGGAGCGCGTCGACCACCCGGTCCACCGTGGTCGAGCGGTCCACTCGCAGCCGTTCGTACATGGGGAGATTCTCGTCCAGTCAGGGTCCGTTGTCGCGCGCGGCACGGGTCGACGGCCCAGCTGTGGATAACTCTCGACATAATGACCTGGTTTTCGGGCAGTCTTTTCCTCAGCGGCCGCCCACCACGCGAGGAGAGCATCTTGAGTGACAGCAAGGCGCTGCCCCTCGCCGGTGGGGTCATGCTCGTCCTTTTCCTGCCCCTGATCATCGTCCTCGCGCTGCTGCTCGGCGTCCTGACCTCGATGGACGACGCCGCGGCCTGTACGACGCCGCCCGCGCCGCAGGAGGCCGCGCTCGCCTTTCCGACCGATCTGAAGGGCCCGCCCGACCAGGGCTGGGACGACGAGGGTGACGAGCAGCACAAGGGCTTCGACTACACCGTCGACAAGGGCAGCCCGGTGTACGCCGCCGAGGAGGGCGAGGTCATCTCGGTCGAGGGCGACTGGATCAAGATCGAGCACACCCCGGGCCTGCAGACCTGGTACAAGTTCTTCGAGTCCAAGTCCGTGCGGCGCGGCTCCACCGTCGATCGCGGCCAGCAGATCGGCACCTCCGGCGAGGGCAGCGAGTCGGCGCCGGGCAAGAGCGGTGCGCACCTGCACTTCGAGTTGTGGGTGCAGCAGGACGAGTCCGGCACCCTCAAGCAGGTGGACCCGACCGACTCCCTGAAGGCCGACACGTCGGCCTCGAGCAGCAGCGGCGGCGCCTGCGGCTGCGACGGACTTGTCGGCAGCAACAACCAGGCCAAGGCCTTCAACTTCTTCGCCTCCAACGGCTACAGCAAGGAACAGGCCGCGGGCATCGTCGGCAACATGATCCACGAGTCCGGCGTGGAGCCGGCCCGGCTGCAGAGCACTCCGCCGGGCACGATCACCCACGCCAGCGACGCGAAGGACAACCCGAACGGCTGGGGCATCGTCCAGTGGACGCCGGCCGGCAAGATGATCAAGCCGTCGCTGGAGGCCGGTCACGACGACGCGACGATCGAGTCGCTGGAGTTCCAGCTGAACTTCCTGAAGTCGCAGCTCGAGGGTGGCACCGACATCCCCGAGGCCAACGCCGGCACCAAGCTGAAGGCCACCTCGACGGTCGAGGCCGCAGCCGTTGCCTTCGGCCAGTACTACGAACGCTTCGCCGGCTCGGAGGACCTGAGCAACCCGCGGTACGCCCAGCGCAAGACCGCGGCCCGGGAGGTGTTCGACACCTTCGGCGGTGGCGCCGGCGGCGGCGAGGCAACGGGTGGCTGTGGCGCGGGCAACGGCGACATCGTCGCGACGGCGCTGCAGCTGGCCTGGGACACCCCGGACCACGGCCACAACCCGAAGCCGGGGTATCCCGAGGCCCAACGGCAGTACAACGGGTCCAAGGGCTACGACGAGCTCACCGACTGCGGCGTCTTCGTGGCGACGGTGATGGTGATGAGTGGCGTCGACCCGGACTACGTGCGCCGCCTGACCAGTAGCCAGCGCGCCTACGTGCGCGGCTCGTCGAAGTACGAAGTGTTCGAGAACCTCACCAACGAGAGCCAGCTCAGGCCGGGAGACATCTTCGTGCACAACGGCCACACGTTCATCTACACGGGTCCGTACGAGGGCAGCAACGGCCAGACGTACAACGCGGCCTCCGCCTCGCTCTACGGCCACGTGCCGGAGGCGACGCACGTGTACTTCTCAGATTCCCGAGGGCACTACACCGTGGCCCGGATCAAGCAGAGCGGTTAGGAGCGCCACGATGGAGGAGAACCGGCGGCTCTGGCTGCTCAGCGGGACGGTGGCCGTGATCGCGCTGGTCGTGATCGGTGGCTTCCTGGTTCTCCGCGGCGGACCCGAGCACACCCTGACGGTGACCTCGGTGCCGAACGACCTCATCCTGACCCTGGACGGGAAGCCGATCGCGGCCAGCGGCGAAGTCAAGGTCAAGCAGGGCAAGCACACCGTGACCGGTGCACGGAAGGGCTTCGAGACCCACACCCAGACGATCGAGGTCGAGGAGGACTCGTCGCTCAAGATGTACCTGTTCTCGAACAGCGCCGAGGGCCGCGCCTGGGAGCGGGAACACCCGGAGCAGACGCTGCAGACCGAGTCCGAGGCTGGCCGGCGGTACAGCGAGATGGACCGCCGCCTGCAGGCGAAGTACCCGATTCTCCAGGAACTGCCGTACATCGGGCCCGGGTTCACCATCAACCAGGGCATCTCGAAGGCGCACCCGGACGACCCCGAGCAGCTCGCGTTCTACATCAAGGTGACGGACTCCGAGGGCAAGAAGAAGGCCCTTGAGTACCTCACCGGACACGGCTTCGACCCCGCGAACCTGGAACTCATCTACACCCGCTGAGCCCTGGGGACCGCCTCCCCGACGACCGGACTCACCCCGGCCCGCGCGTACCGGCGTACGGGTCATGTTGACGACGCCTCCGCCGGACTGCACACTGACTGATTGTCGGACAATCAGAGGATCGGTCAATTACCGATCGGAGTGCATCGAGGTGGGTACATGGGTCAGCCGCTGGCATGGGGTCGCCGTTATCTGATGGTCCGGCCGGACCATTTCCGGATCGACTACGTGATCAATCCGTACATGTCGACCCAGGACCAGCCCGACCCCGAACTGGCGCTGAAGCAGTGGGACTCGCTGCGGCAGGCGATCATCGACGCCGGCGGCGAGGTCGAGGTGCTGGATCAGCGCGCCGACTCGCCGGACATGGTGTACGCGATGAACCTCGGTCTGGGCACCGCGCAGGGCCGGGCGATGCTCTCGCACATGCGGTTCGAGCCGCGCCGCAAGGAGTCGCTGACCGCGGCCGAGTGGTTCACCGAGCATGGTTTCGAGCTGGGCCGCACCGGCGGCGACGGCGTGGGCCCGCACTTCGAGTCCGGTGACGCCTTCGTCTTCGGCGACAGCCTGGTGGTCGGCTACGGCCCGCGCACCGAGGCGGACGCGCTGAAGCATCTCGCGACCGACTGGAACATCCGGGTCCGCGGGCTGCGGATCGCGCACGAGGGGATGTACCACCTCGACCTGCCGTTCTGCCCGATCGACAGCACCCACGCGCTGGTCTACCCGGCCGCCTTCGACGCGGCCGGCCAGGCCGAGTTGTTCGGCATCGTGCCCGACCCGATCGTGCTGACCGACGAGGAGGCGTTCGCCTTCAGCGGCAACTCGCTGGTGGTGAATCAGACGGTGATCATGCCGGCCTGCTCGCCGCGGCTGCGGGAGGTCATGACCGGGCTGGGGCTGCGGGTCGTCGTCCTGGACCTGTCGGAGTTCCACAAGGGTGGCGGCTCGGCGCGCTGCCTGACCAATCCCCTCGATTTCGACCTCGCCGCTGCCGGCGTTGCCGGTGGCGAGGTCGTGCTGCCTGCCTGAGCTGATCTCTCCGTCCATTCGTCCACGAATTGCCCACCTGCAGCCGGGCGTGCTGGACGAATGGACGGAGTCAGCCGAGTGGTGCTGGGCAATTTGTAGGGTCCTCGAACAGGCTGTTCTACCCGGGCGGGACAGGCGTTAGCCTGCGGGCATGACCCCTGACCACGAGGTCCGCTTCCGTTCCGTGCTGGACGATGTCGCGGCTTACAAGCCGGGCAAGCCGCCGGAGCGCACCGACGGCCGGCCGACGTACAAGCTGTCCAGCAACGAGAACCCGTACCCGCCGCTGCCGGGTGTGCTCGCGGCCGCCACCGACGCCGCGGCGAACATGAACCGCTACCCGGACATGGGTGCTCTGGACCTGCTCGAGGCCCTGTCCGAGCGGTTCGGCGTACCGGTCAGCGACCTCGCGCTCGGGACCGGGTCCGTGGCCGTGCTCTACCACCTCCTGCAGGCGGCGTGTGGTGAGGGCGATGAGGTCGTCTACGCGTGGCGCTCCTTCGAGGCGTATCCGATCGCGGTCCAACTGACCGGCGCGACCTCGGTGAGGGTGCCGCTGACCGACGACGCGCGGCACGACTTCAAGGCGATGGAAGCCGCCCTGACCGACCGCACCCGCGTCGTCTTGGTCTGTACGCCGAACAACCCGACCGGCCCGGTGGTCCGCCGGGACGAGTTGCTCGCCTTCCTCGACGTGGTCCCGCGCAACGTGCTCGTCGTCCTGGACGAGGCGTATCGGGAGTTCATCCGCGAGCCGGAGACGATCGACGGCGTCGAGGTCTACCGGGACCGGCCGAACGTCGTGGTGCTGCGGACCTTCTCAAAGGCCTACGGGCTGGCGGGGTTCCGGATCGGCTACGCGATCGGCCATCCGCCGGTGATCGCCGCGATCCGCAAGTGCGCGCTGCCGTTCGGCGTCAGCGAGGTGGCCCAGGCGGCCGCGGTGGCATCTCTGCGGGCCGAGAAGGAACTGCTGGAGCGGGTCGAGGCGCTGGTGGTCGAGCGGACCCGGGTCGTCGACGAGTTGCGCGCTTCCGGTTGGAAGGTGCCCGAGACGCACGCGAACTTCGTCTGGATGCCGCTCGGTGAGGAGACCGTAGCGTTCTCCGAGGCACTCCAGGCCGAGGGCGTGTCGGTCCGGCCGTTCCCCGGTGAGGGCGCCCGCGTCACGATCGGCGAACGCGAAGCCAACGACCTGTTCCTGACCATCGCCTGCGCCTGGCGCCAGTGAAGAACCTGGTCTGGATCTCCGGAGCCTCGTCCGGGATCGGCGCCGCGCTGGCCGCGAGCGTGCCGTTCCCGGACGCCCGGGTGATCGATCTGTCCCGGCGAGGTGGCTCGGTCGAGCACTTCAAGGTCGACCTGGCCGATCCGGCGGACTGGGCACGAGTCGAGGAACACTTCGCAAGGGAAGCGGCCGGGTTCGAGGGCGAGCGGATCATCTTCGTCCACAACGCCGGCACCGTCGTCCCGATCGGCCAGGCGGAGACCGTCGATGCCGAGGTCTACACCAAGGCAGTACTGCTGAATTCCGCGGCACCGCAGGTCCTAGGCCGCGCGTTCCTGCGAGCCACCGCAGGTCTCTCCTGCGAGCGGCACCTGATCATGCTCTCCTCCGGAGCCGCCAAGACCCCGTACCCCGGCTGGTCCGCCTACAACGCCGGCAAGGCTGCCCTAGACCACTGGGTCCGCACAGTCGGCGCCGAACAAGGCCACGAGACCGACGCCGCCCAGCAGGCCGCTGCGGAGACCGCCCAGAACGGCGTGCCCGGCACCACTGCGCCGCGCCCCGCCGGTACGGCGGTGCGCGCGTGCCGGGTGATCGCCGTGGCGCCCGGCGTCGTCGACACCGCCATGCAGGGCGAGGTCCGAGCGGTGGACGAAGCCGCGTTTCCCGCCGTCGAGCGCTTCCGCGAACTCCAGCGCACCGGCAGCCTGACCAGCCCCGAGCAAGCCGCCAACGGCATCTGGTCCCTGCTGACCCGTCAACTCCCCAACGGCAGCGTCCTAGACCTCCGCAACCTCCCCAGCTGACGGGCACCGCCAACCGGCCCTCCGGTCCATCGATCGCCTTCCAGGTGGACCTTCTTACCCCGGCCCACGTCGTCCCGCGACCGCACGGTCGCCGGTCACGCACAAGCTGAGACGCAATCGCCCGGCCCCCGCTGGGACGGGGGCCGGGCGATCGTCGTACAAGAACCTCGAGCCTGAGGCCGTCGGCCGTGAGAGTCGCGCACGGCCCACGAAGAAGCGGCATCGGGAGGAGTGAGGCTGTCTTCCCGATGCCGCTTCAGATGGTGCTACCGGTTCGATCGCCCCACCGAGGCGACCAGTCCGGCGTCCTGCATCACTGACCAGGGAGAGGTCAGTTGTTCTCGGAGTCCTGCTCGCAGGTCTTCAGCGAGTCGACCGAGTTGCCGACCTGGCCGATGCCGACGAGGGCCGTCACGTCGCTGATCGGCACCTGGCCGCCAACGGCGTTGATCGGGATGTCGTTGTGGCAGGCCTGGAACGGGCCGACGTTGTTCTTGGCAACCTCAACGAGGCCGCCGTCGCTCACGCGGTACCACTTGCCACCGTTGTTCTCGGAGTCCTGCTCGCAGGTCTTGACTGCGGTCGCCGAGTTGTGGCCCTGGCCGATGCCCAGGATGCCGGTGATGTCCGTGACGGGCACCTGGCCGCCGACCGCGTTGACCGGGATGAAGTTGTGGCAGGCCTGGAACGGGCCGACGTTGTTGTCGGTGATGGAGACGAGCGAGCCGTTGCCCTTCACCCAGTACCAGTGCTTCCCACCCTTGCCGTAGCCCTTGCTGGCCAGGGAGGCGGCGTCGGCAAGGCCGCTGGTGGCCTTGGTGTTGTCGTCGATCATGTTCGCGCTGACGACGGTGGCCAGGCCCAGCGTGGCAACGGTCGCCACAGCCGCTGCAGCGGCGATCTTGCGTGTTACCTGCATTATGCGAGGTTTCCTTTCGGGTTTGACGGATTCGTCTTAGTGGGTAACGACGGGTGATGGGGCGGGTTACAAATTTCTTCGGCACTTTTTTCGTTCAGGCGGGAATCTTCGGTGACCCATAGCAGCCGGGTGATGGGTTCGCTTCCGCCGCAGGGAACTGGTCTCTGACCAGGCAACTTGTGCGCCGGTGAGGCTGACCTGCCGATCAGCGACCGGTCCGGACAGGCGTTGCCATAAGCCCGTAACCGATCGCCGACTTCGTCGTTAGCAGATCGCGGGCGGACGGCTCGACCGTGATTCATGAGTGTTATTCGGCGGGCTCGGTGGTCGCCGAATCAGGCATTATCATGTTGAACGGATTGTCGCCGCACCATTGCCGGAGTTTCGCGCGCCGTGTTTTTTCGGGGCACGGTGCCGACCGGCGACCAGGCCCGCTGCCGCGCGCATCGGCAGCGGTGGGAGACCCGGGCACCTCATGGGAGCCCGGGTTCTTCCTTTTCCGGAGAGTTCTCCGAGGCGCGCCGTCTACAGGGCGCGGCGGCGCTCGGCGCTGACCACCAGCGCGACGCCGAGGACGACGACCGCACCGCCGAGCAGGATCTTGGTGGTGACGTGCTCGTCGAGGATCAGCCAGCCGAGGAAGACGGCGACGACCGGGTTCACGTAGGCGTAGGTGCCGATCAGCGAGATCGGGGCGTTCGCCAGCAGGTACGAGTAGGCGGAGTACGCGAGCAGCGAGCCGAAGGCGACCAGGTACGCCAGAGCGATCCAGCCCGAGGTGTCGACCGCGCCGAGGTGGAGCCGCCCGGGTTCGCCGCGCAGTACGCCGATCAGCACCATCGCGGCGCCGCCGATCGCCATCTCGTACAAGGTGGCCACCAGTGGGTCCTTCGGCAGCCCGAGCCGGGGCGAGAAGCGGGAACCGACGGCCCAGCTGATTGTGCCCAGCACGAGGATGGCGACCGAGATCGGCTTGGCGCTGGTGTCGCCGCCGGACAGAGAGAGCAGTGCGGCGCCGGCGAATCCGATCAGGACGCCGAGCCAGGTCAGCGAGCGAGGACGTTCGCCGCCGCCGACTCGCAGCAGCATCAGCCAGAGCGGCACCGCCGCGACCAGCAGTGCGGCCAGACCCGACGGCACGGTCTGCTCGGCGACCGCCACGGTGCCGTTGCCGAAGGCAAGAAGCAGTAGTCCGACCACGGCCGAGCCGAGCAGCTCACGCCGGCTGACCCGCAGTCGTCGTACACCTGACCTGAGCGCCAGGAAGGCGGCCAGCAGAACCGCGGCGACCAGGAACCGCGCACTCATCCCGAGCATCGGCGGGATCTGGGCGTCGACCACGATCCGGATCGCCAGATAGGTCGATCCCCAGACGACGTAGACCACCGCGAGCGCCGACCAGATCATCGCGCCCGACGCGGGCCGGATGCCGGTCTCAGGCAGTACTGCGGGCGCGGGTGCGGCGGCCATCGATCATTCCCTCGTGCGTCATGGGTGTAATGCAAAGACGATCCTGACACTAGACCCGCCCCCGAGCCCACCACAAGGGACTTTCCAGCCACCGAACCGGCCAGATCCGGCCACGCCGGAGTGCACGCAGAGTGCACCGGCGGTACCGGTAACGCCCATCGGCCCTCGGTGGTCAATAACAAACCCCTCAGGTCGCGGCATCTAGAGGAGCAAGGGGGGTGCCATAGCGGCGAGGGAAGGTCCGGCGTACTGCCTGACTGACCACAGCCGATATCGCGGCCCGAAGACAAGCGAGTTCTGGGGCTCCCGCGAGGCTGAGAAGAAGGGCACTGAGATGTTGCATGTTTCATCGACACTGGCGCCGCCGTGTGGTGCACCGGCACCAGAGCCGCCACCGTCGGCTGCGTCCAGCGCCGGCCGGGCCATCCGGCGAGTGATCGCGGCGCTCCTCACAGCGCCACTGGTGGGGCTGTTGCTCGCAGCGATGCCGTCGGCTCAGGCGGCACCGGATCCGAAGCTGACCATCACCGACGTCAGCCTGAACCGCACCGCGGTCGCGGTCTCCGGACTCAACACCGTGCCGATCGGGGTCCGGGTCAAGGGCGGCTACAACTCCGCCGACTCGGAGAACGCGAACATCCCCCTGGTGGCCCATCTGCAGCGGACGAGTGGAACTGGGAGGCTCACGTACCTGGTCTCGGCCGATCTGCCGCGGGTGTCGGGCACCACGCAGAACGGCGAGTGGGCCGGAGTGGTGAACGTTCCCTCGACCGCCGACGGCACCTTCAAGGTCATCGGGGTGACCACGGGACCGTTCAGCCTGACCGTCTACGGGACCGAGATCGAGCCGACGCCGTTCGACGGACCGGCGCTGTCCGTGGCCGGCTATCACCAGCCGAAGGTCACCGCCTCGGTGACTCCGCGGCTCGTACCGTTCGGATCCGGCTACTCAATCACCTGGACGGTGACCGACTCGGCGACCGGCAAGCCCTACGCGACCCGGTTCGCGGTGATGCTCGGCGTCGACAATCAGTGCGTCGAGTCCCTCACCGGCGTATTCCTGCGCACCAGTTCGAGCGGGACCGTCACCAAGGCGTATCCGGCGTCGGCCGCGCAAGCCGTCAACTGCCTTCGGATCGCCGGCAAACCGCTGGACATCACCGGTCTGGGCCTCGTGGTCGCTCGGCCCGGGATCGTCTCGGCCGTGCCGTCGGCGACCAGCGCGAAGGTCGGCACGATCGTGCCGGTCAACGGCAACGTCCTCGGCTCACCGGCAGCCTGCAAGGTGACTCTGCAACGCCTGTACGGCGCGTCCCAGTGGCGTGGTGTCAGCACCGCCGCGATCCGGCAGAGCGGGCGGTTCACCGTGTCCGCCCAGCCGGCGTACAAGGGCCTGATCCCGTACCGGGTCTACTTCCCCACCTGCTATAACTTCCACTCGGGTGTCAGCAAGGTCTTCTACATCCGCGGCCTCTGAGCCAGCCGTACGACGACCGTGTGACGCAACCGGCCTCACCTCATCGGCAGTTGAGGGGTGGGGCTGGGCTGTTAGTGTCGGCGGCGATGGCCGGCGTTGATGATCTCCAACTCGCGTTCGACACCTCGGACCTGGCGGCGGAACTCGCGCTCGCTCACTTCGAGGCTGGTGTTTCGGCGACGCTGAAGGCGGACGGCACACCGGTCACCGAGGCCGACCGGGCAGTGGAGCGGTTGCTTCGGGAGACGTTGTCGCGGGCACGGCCGGAGGATGCGTTCCTCGGCGAGGAACTCGGTCGGCTCGGTGCGTCCGATCGGGTCTGGATCCTCGACCCGATCGACGGCACCGGGTTCTTCAGTCGGGGTGATCCGAACTGGCGGATCCACCTTGCTCTGGAGGTCCAAGGGACCACAGAGGTCGCGGTTGTCACCTCTCCCGCGCTGCGGCGCTGTTGGTGGGCGACCCGAGGTGGCGGTTCCTTCGAGTCGTCCTGGCCGCGCGACGAGGGCAAGACGCGGCGCCTCGAGGTCAGTACGACGGCGACGCTCGCCGATGCCGTGCTCGATGCTCTGGACAACGAGTCCAGAGCTCGTCTCCCACCGAGCGCGGCTCGCCCACCGGCGAGCCCTCTGCCGCTGGTCGAGCTCGTTCGTGGCGAGATCGATGCCTTCTTGGCCGAGGGCTTCCATATCTGGGATCACGCGCCGTGGGTTCTGCTTGTCGAGGAGGCAGGCGGTCGCTTCACCGATCGAACCGGTGGCCGGGCGAGCGATCAGGGCGGCGGCTTGTACTCGAACGCCGTCCTGCACAGTCAGCTGCTGGCTTCGCTGCACTACCCGGCACGTCGATAATTCAGCAAGCGAGTTGGCGTCGGTCGGTCGAGGAGAGTCTGTGTCGAAGCGTCGCGTGGCCGGGTGGGTCCTTGCGGCTGGAATTCTGGTCGCCGGTGGGATCACGATCGTGGACTGGTGGCAGGGTCGGATGCCTGGCAAGCCGTACGAGCTCGACAAGGCCTGCTCGGGTACGGCGTACGACGGCGCCAAGCCGTTCGCGGGCGGAGGTCCGCACCCGATCGCGGTCTTCATGGAGAGCGACGCGGGGCACCTCGAGCACAACTCGCTGTACCAGTCGGACGGATCCAGTTGGCCGCCGTCCGATCCGCGGGACTCGGACGAGGTCCAGCTCGTTGCTTGTGCGACCGTGACCAATGAGGAGCCGACAAGCGGCAGCATGTGTGCGTACGGGATCGGGTCGCCGTCAGTGCCGATCGCCATGGTGCGTGCGACGTACCAAGTTCGGGTGTACGAATTGCGCACTCATCGGGAAGTGCTTTCGACACTTGTCGAGGGGCTCGACACCGAGTGCCCACCTGCGATCAGTGGGAGCTTCACACCCGACCGGCTGCTCAGCGAGCCGACGTCCGACCAATGGCGGAAGGTGCTGGGCGATCTGGTCGACAAGGATCGGTAGGCGGACGTCTTGACCTCTGGATGAAGCCGGCACCCCGGCAACCTCCTGCCCCACGCCGGCGCCGACGGACTGACCACTCGCTACTCCGACGCCTGGTTGCGATCTGATTGGGTGGAGCAATGATCCGAACCCGGACCGATGCCGATTTCGTCGACTGTGTCGTGCTGCTGCGCGACGTTCATGAGTCGGCCGGCTACCCGGTGAACTGGCCCGCCGATCCCAAGGACTGGCTGACGCCGCCGGACGCGCTCGGCTGCTGGGTCGTGACCGTGGACGGCGAGGTCGCCGGGCACGTGGCCGTCGGCGCCGAGGACGGGCGGGCGTTCGTGGAGCGGCTGTTCGTCGATCCTCAGCGAGGCGGCCGCGGGCTCGGGCGGCAGTTGCTGGACCACGCGGTCGAGGTGGCCGCGTCCGAAGGGCTGCCGCTGGAGCTTGAAGTAGCCGACAACTGCGAAGCGGCGATCCGGCTGTACGCGGGGGCCGGCTGGAAGGAACTCGGCCGTACGCCGATCGACTGGGGCGGGGATCAGGCCTCGGCAGTGATCCACTTCTCGGCGCCACCGTCCTGATCGATCAGCTCCGCGGGAGCCGCTCGGGCCGCGCTTCCCCGACGGGCTGCTCGCTGTGCATGACGGGGGGAACACGCCCGGTGACGGCGACCGGGAGGGAACCACTGTCGAACTGGTACGACTCGAAGACGTGCCTCAATCGGTATCCAGCTGTGACGCATGTCGCACTGATCCTGCGAAGGGTGTCACATCGGCCGGATTCACGCGTGCGGCCGGGTCCAAAGGTGACCAGTAGTTGGACTGGTGTCTCATCGCAGGACGGCTTTCGGTACCGGCGTACAAGTCGGCGTCCAGACAGTTAGCGGATCAGCAACCTGCTCGGTACGGTGTCCGGCAAGATGGGCAGTGATACCAGTGAGGAGGTTCACTGCCGAGCGGTATGCATCAACCTGGATCCACGCGGTCCTGCCTGCGAAGCCTCACCCGGCTGGCTGGGCCGGGGCCCGTGCAACGTTGCGGTCGCGGCGATCCCGCGCTCGAACCCGAGGAGTGCATGTGAGTGAGTCGGTGCCGGGCATTGCCCCGGAAGTGTTCGCGCCCGTGGAGGCGCCGGTCAGTCCCACCCAGGCCTCCGAGGAGGTCGATTTCGTCCAACTGCTGACACCCGAAGGTGAGCGCGTCGAGCACCCGGACTACTCCTTCGACCTCGACGACGAGGCGATCAAGGGCTTCTACCGGGACATGACCCTGGTCCGCCGGATCGACACCGAGGCGACCGCCCTGCAGCGTCAGGGCGAACTCGGCATCTGGGCCTCCCTGCTCGGCCAGGAAGCCGCGCAGATCGGCTCCGGCCGCGCGCTGAACAAGAAGGACATGGTCTTCCCGACCTACCGCGAGCACGGCGTCGCCTGGTGCCAGGGCGTCGACCCGCTGAACCTGCTCGGTCTGTTCCGCGGCGTCGACCAGGGCGCCTGGGACCCGCGCGACAACAACTTCCACCTCTACACGATCGTGATCGGCGCCCAGACGCTGCACGCGACCGGGTACGCGATGGGTCAGCAGCGCGACCACGCCGTCGGTGACCCCGAGACCGGCGAGGCGACGATCGCCTACTTCGGTGACGGCGCCAGCAGCCAGGGTGACGTGAACGAGGCCTTCATCTACGCCTCCGTCTTCAATGCACCGGTCGTCTTCTTCTGCCAGAACAACCAGTGGGCCATCTCGGAGCCGATCGACCGGCAGACCCGGATCCCGCTGTACCAGCGCGCCGCCGGCTTCGGGTTCCCCGGCGTCCGCGTCGACGGCAACGACGTACTGGCCACCTACGCGGTCACCCAGCAGGCGCTGAAGCGCGCCCGCGAGGGCAGCGGCCCGACCTTCGTCGAGGCCTACACCTACCGGATGGGCGCCCACACCACCTCGGACGACCCGACGAAGTACCGGCTGTCCGAGGACCTGGAGTACTGGAAGCTCAAGGACCCGATCGAGCGGGTGAAGGCCTACCTGGTCCGTGGCGGCCTGGCAGACCAGGACTTCTTCGACGGGATCGAGGCCGAGGCCGACCAGATCGCCGCCCGGCTGCGGGAGGGCTGCCTGTCGATGCCCGACCCGACGCTGACCGACTTCTTCGACCACGTGTACGTCGAGCAGACGCCGCAACTGACCGAGCAGCAGGGCCAGTTCGCCGAGTACGCCGCTTCGTTCAGTGCTGTTGACGGCGAGGGACGGTAATCATGGCCAAGATCAGTCTCGGCAAGGGCATCAACATGGGCCTGCGGGCGGCGATGGAAGCCGACCCGAAGGTCCTGATCATGGGCGAGGACATCGGCAAGCTCGGCGGTGTCTTCCGGGTCACCGAGGGGCTGCAGAAGGACTTCGGCGAGGACCGGGTGATCGACACCCCGCTGGCCGAGTCCGGCATCATCGGCACCGCCGTCGGTCTGGCGCTGCGCGGCTACCGGCCGGTCTGTGAGATCCAGTTCGACGGGTTCGTCTTCCCGGCCTACGACCAGATCATCAACCAGGTCGCCAAGATGCACTACCGGTCGATGGGCAAGCTGAAGATGCCGATTGTGATCCGGATCCCGTTCGGCGGCGGCATCGGCGCGGTCGAGCACCACTCGGAGTCGCCGGAGACGCTGTTCGCGCACGTCGCCGGCCTCAAGGTGGTCGCCTGCGGCGACCCGGTGGACGCCTACTGGATGATCCAGCAGGCGATCGCCTCGGACGACCCGGTGGTGTTCTTCGAGCCGAAGCGCCGGTACCACGAGAAGGCGGAGTTGGACGAGGACGTCCCGCCGGCCAACCCGCTGTACAAGGCGAAGGTGGTCCGCGAGGGCACCGACGCGACGCTGTTCTGCTACGGCCCGATGGTGAAGACCTGCCTGCAGGCGGCCGAGGCCGCGGTCGAGGACGGCCGCAACCTCGAGGTCGTCGACCTGCGCGCGATCTCGCCGCTGGACCTGGCGACGATCTTCGAGTCGGTGAAGAAGACCCGCCGCGCGGTCGTCGTGCACGAGGCGCCGCTGTCGCTCGGTACCGGCTCCGAACTCGCCGCCCGGGTGACCGAGGAGTGCTTCTACCACCTCGAGGCCCCCGTACTGCGGGTCGCCGGATTCGACACTCCCTACCCGCCGTCGCGGATGGAAGAGGAGTACCTGCCCGACCTGGACCGGGTGCTCGACGGCGTCGACCGGGTGATGGGGTACTGATGGGCGTCCAGCAGTTCCGCCTCCCCGACGTGGGAGAAGGCCTGGTCGAGGCAGAGATCGTCAGCTGGAAGGTCAAGCCCGGCGACACGGTCAAGCTGAACGACACCATCGTCGAGATCGAGACCGCCAAGTCCCTGGTCGAGCTCCCGGTGCCGTTCGCCGGTACCGTCACGGAGCTTCTTGTTCCCGAGGGTGAGACGGTGCCGGTCGGTACGCCGATCATCTCCGTCCAGACCGGCGAGGCGGCTCCGGGCGACCTGACTCCGCCGGTGGCCGAGGGCACGCCGAAGGAGGACATGGTCCCGGCCCTCCCCGAGGGGGAGGAGATCGAAGCGGGCAAGATCGGTGGCGCTGCCCCCGGCGGCCGCACCGCGGTCCTCGTCGGCTACGGCCCCAAAACCACCGAAGCCAAACGCCGCCCCCGCAAGGGCGCCCCGGCGGTTGCACCCGCCCAGGGCGGCCCGGCGCAGGGTGCGCCTTCGCAGGGCGTGCCTGCACAGGGTGGGTCCGCGCAAGATGCGCCCGCGCCGGCGCAGCCGGCGGGTGCGGCCGGGTCCGCCTACGGTGCTGTAGGGGCTGGCGCGGTGCCGGCTCATGCTCCCTCGACCGCGGATGATGCGCAGCTCGCCCGCGAGGCTCTTGTTGCTGAAGGCAACGAGGGTGGGTCCGTGCACGTGCTGGCGAAGCCGCCGGTGCGGAAGTTGGCCAAGGATCTGGGAATTGAACTGGCTTCGGTGACCGCGACCGGTCCCGGGGGTGTGATCACCCGGGCTGATGTCGAGGGGCACGCGGCGGCGTCGGCTGGAGCAGTCGGCTCTGCGGCGGGAGCGGTTGGCTCGCAGGAGGTGGCGGGCGGTTATGTCGCACCGGCTGCGGCGCCTGTGGTTTCGGGGCGCGGAGACACCCGGATCCCGATCAAGGGTGTGCAGAAGGTGATGGCGCAGGCGATGGTGGCCAGTGCGTTCACCGCTCCGCATGTGACCGAATGGATCACGGTCGACGTCAGCGCCACGATGGAACTCGTCGAGCGGCTCAAGGGCGACAAGGCGTTCCGGGACCTCAGAGTCTCGCCGTTGCTGATCGTGGCGAAGGCGGTGACGCTGGCGGCCCGGCGTACGCCGATCATCAACGCGGCGTGGGACGAGGCGGCCCAGGAGATCGTGCTCAAGGGCGCGGTCAACCTCGGCATCGCCGCGGCCACCCCGCGCGGGCTGATCGTGCCGAACATCAAGGGCGCCGACTCGCTCACGCTGCCCGAGTTGTGCAGGGCGCTGAACGACCTGGTCGCGGTGGCGCGCGAAGGCAAGACCCAGCCGGCCGACCAGGCCGGTGGTTCGTTCACGATCACCAACGTGGGCGTGTTCGGGGTCGACGCCGGGACGCCGATCATCAATCCGGGCGAGGCCGCGATCCTCGCCTTCGGTGCGGTCCGCAAGCAGCCGTGGGTGGTGGACGACGAGATCGTGCCGCGCTGGATCACCACGCTCGCGCTGTCCTTCGACCACCGCCTGATCGACGGCGAGAAGGGCTCGATCTTCCTCTCCGACGTAGCCTCCATCCTCGAGGACCCAGCCCGCGCGCTGATGTTCTGAGCACCACCCCGAAGCCCCGGTCGGACCCCGTCCACCGGGGCTTCGGGCTGCCGGAGACAAGGAGAGAGGGGATCCCGGGCGGGGGATCCCCTCTCTCAGTTCGTGCGGTGGGTTACCGGCGCACAGATCGTGCGTGGGTCACCAGCGCTGGATGGCGTCCAGGGAGTCGACGATGCCCTCGCCGAAGAACGCGTTGTTGGCGGTGGTGCCGGTGCAGCGCGGGTCCGGGGTGGTGGGGCAGGACTGGTCGTCGGCCTCGACGCGCAGGGCGTTCTCGATCTGGCGCGGGCTCAGCCACGGACGAGCCGACTTGATCAGGGCGGCGACGCCGGCGACGTGCGGCGAGGCCATCGACGTACCGGACATCGTGCCGTACTTGCCGCCCGGCAGGGTGGACAGGATGGTGCTGCCCGGGGCCGCCACGTCGATCTTGTTCAGGCCGAAGTTCGAGAAGCCGCTGCGGGCCCTGGCCTGGGTGGTGCTGGCGACGGTGATCACGCCGGGAAGCTCGGTCGGGATGTCGAGGCAGTCGTTGGTGATCTGCCGGGTGACCGCGGTGCTGTCGTTCGGGCTGCTGGTGTCCGTGGTCTTGTTGGCCAGGTCGTAGTTGGAGTTGCCGGCCGCCGCGACCGCGAGCCCGCCGCGCTTGGTGGCGAAGTCGACCGCCCGGCGGACCGACTCCTGGACCGCGCCCTGGTCGCCGTCGTCGTCGCACCAGAACTGCCACGGGTCGATGAAGTAACTGTGGTTCGTCACGTCCATCTTGTGCTCGGCGGCCCAGATGAACCCGCAGATCGCGTACTCCGGGAAGATGTAGCCGTCGTCGTTGACGACCTTCACCGAGGCGATCCGGACGTTCGGGGCGACCCCGACGATGCCGACGCCGTTCCGTGCCGCCGCGACGGTGCCGGCGACGTGGGTGCCGTGCGCGCTGGTGGTCGGCCGCCAGCCGCCCGGGGTGGTGTCCGGGACGCCGTTGCCGACGCAGTTGACCGAGTTCTTCGCGTCGAAGTTCGGGGCCAGGTCCGGGTGGGTGTCGTCCACGCCGCTGTCGTTGATGCCGACGAGGACCTTGCGGGAGCCGTCGGTGATCTGATGGGCCTGGTCCGCCTTGATCTGGACCATGTCCCACTGCTTGGCCTCGTCCGGGTCGAGCACCGGCGCCGCCTCACCGGCGTTCAGGCCCTTGGCGGCGGCGGTCTTGGCCGCCGTACCGACCGGGCCTTCACTGACGGCGGCGGTGCGGGTGGCACCGACGGTCTGGACGCTGCGGCCGTTCTTGCCGGCCCGCACGTCGGTGCGGAAGTCGGGGTTCGTCGACTGGGCGATGACGACGCCGATCTGGTCGTACGACTGGACGACGGTGCCGCCGGCCGCTACGACCGCCTGCTCGACCTTCTTCACGTGGCCCTTGTCGGACCTGGTGTTGACCACGTAGTTCATCAGGATGCCGGGCTCGGCGGCCGCGGCGGTGGATCCGGTCGGGGCGGACGGCGCCGCGTGGGCGGCGGTCGCGGTACCGGCGGCGGTGAGGGCGAGGGCCGCCGCGGCCAGGCCGGCGCTCAGCCGACGGGAACGGGAGGTTCGGGACAAGACATTCTCCTCGGGGCGATCGCGAACTGGACGGAACGCATCCGCGACTCTAGAGCGCATCGAGCCCCGAAATCCGCAAGAACGCGCAACTCACGGGAAACCCTGCGCGAGTCACTACCGACAGTCGAGGACGTCACTGTCCGCGTTCGCCGCTTGCCTGAGCTTCCAGGTACTGCGTGGGCGAGCGCGGGCTGATGCCGCGCCGAACCAGCGGGGCGTCATCCCAGTCGGCCGGCACCAGGTCCATGGCCAGGCCGCTGGCGAAGACCGACGCCAGGGCGTCGTTGGGCCGGGCCAGCAACCGACTGGCGATCCGGGCCGCGGCGCGCGGCATGTACTGGCGCTTGATGCTCAGGCCGATCAGTCCCTCGGCAACAGCGACCGCCTCGTTCCGGCTGAGCGCCTCAGGCCCGCCGAACTCGATCACCGCCGGCGGATCCGGCTCCAGCACGACAGTCGCGAGCAGCGCGGCCACGTCGTCGGTGCTGACCAGTCGCCGCGGGCTGTCGCCCTTGCCGATGATGGCGACCTTGCGTCCGGCCAGGTCGAAACGACCTCGGGGACCCAGATGGATCTCCTGGAAGCCGTCCGGCCGGAGTATCACCGTTCGCATCTGCGAGGCTGCGAGTCGCCTCTCCGTCGCCAGTTTGGCCCGTCCGAGCGGCGAGTCGGGGCCGGCCTCGAGACCGGCGTGGGAGACGTACGCGAACCGCTCGACGCCGGCCCGCTCAGCAGCGGCGATGAGCGCGGCCATGCCGACCTCGTCGACCTCGCGGATGGTCGGGCGGCGGACCCCGGCGAGCCTGCTGGTGATCGCCGACGCGGTCGCGACCACAGCCGTCACCCCGACGCACGCGGCCGGAAGGCTGCCGGGTTCGGTGAGGTCGCCGCGGATCGCATCACGAGACGTCGACGGCGTCCGGACCAGGCACCGCACCGTCTCACCCCGGGCGCGAAGATGCCCGATCACCCGGCTGCCCAGTTCACCCGTCGCGCCCACGACCAGAGTCACCACTGCTCTCACCCCTGTTCGTCAGCATGGTCCTGAGGGCGACTTCTGTCCACAGCACCCCACATCTGTGGATCCACCTGTGGATAACTCGGTGTCCCAGCCGGGAACAAACGGCCGCTCGAGGTGTTGTGTGTAAGATAGATACAACAGAGATACGAGAGCTGAGGGTGTAGTGGGTAGCGGGGCGGCCGATCATGAATCGGCGAAGGTGGGGTTCGAGCTGGGGGACCAGACGACGGAGATCGCCCGGATCGTCGCGGAAGCGGCGCCCGGAGTGGAGAAGATCCCGGCGGCGGAGCGGGTCTACGCGTACGTGAAGGCAGCCATCCTGGACCGGGTCTATCCCGGCGGTGCGCTGCTGACCGAGGGCGAGTTGGCCACCGCGGTCGGAGTCTCCCGTACTCCGGTCCGAGAGGCGCTGCTGCGGCTGGAGGAGTCCGGCCTGGTCAAGCTCTATCCGAAGAAGGGCGCGCTGGTCCTGCCGGTCCTGGCGCAGGAGATCAACGACGTCCTCGAGGCGCGCGAGTTGATCGAGGTGCATGCGGCCGCGAAGGTCTGGCACCGCCGCAGGCAACTCGTCGAGACGCTCGAGGAGCACGTCGAGCAGATGCGCACGCATCGCAGGGCGGGCGACGCCAAGACCTTCCTGGAGGCCGACCGCGCCTTCCACGAGGCGATTGTCGGTGCCGCGGGCAACGAGATTCTCGCCAAGCTCTACAACAGCCTGCGCGACCGGCAGGTCCGGATGGGCGTCCCGGGCATCGAGGTGCAGCCGGCCCGGATGGACAAGTCCATCGCCGCGCACCAGGAGATGATCGAGGCGCTGCGGGGCAACAGCCACAAGCGGTTCCGCGACCTCGTCGTCGACCACATCCACGTCGCCGCGAACGATCTGCGGGGCCTGCGGTGACCGAACTCCTCTTCCCCCTGGGCGGTCGTCGAGCCTGGGCGGTGTGGGCGACTGCTGTCTTCACCTACCTGGTGACCGTGCTGCATCGCGGCTCGATGAGCGTCGCGGGTCTGCAGGCGGCCGAGCGGTTCGACATCTCCGCGTCGGCGCTCGCCAGCTTCACTGTCGTCCAGTTGACCGTGTACGCCGCGATGCAGGTGCCGGTCGGCATCCTGCTGGACCGGTACGGGTCGAAGCGACTCCTGATCGCTGCCTCGGTGCTGCTGTTCGTCGCGCAGTCGGCGTTCAGCCTGGTCGACTCCTACCCGGCAGCCCTCGCGGCCCGGGCGGTCCTCGGCGTCGGTGACGCGCTTGTCTTCATCAGCGTGCTCCGAGTCGTCATGTCCTGGTTCCCCGCGCTCCGGCAGCCGGTGATGTCCCAGGCGACCGGCATGCTCGGCGGTATCGGCGCGATCGTGTCGACCGTGCCGATGGCGGCCGCGTTCCACGCCTTCGGCTGGACACCGACCTTCGCGGCCGCGAGCGTGCTCAGCCTGCTCACCGGTGCCGCCGTGCTCTTCCTCCTCAAGGACAGCCCGTACGACGAACCGCTGCACCGCGCGAAGCAGTCGATCACGCAGGTACGGCGGAACCTCCGGCGCGCGTGGATGGAGCCGGGCACCCGCCTCGGCCTCTGGACCCACTTCACCACCAGCTTCTCCGGCGGCACGTTCGGCCTGCTGTGGGGATACCCGTTCCTGGTCCAAGGACAGGGCGTCGCGCCAACAACCGCGGCGGCCATGCTCGTCCTGCCGGTCCTCGCCGGGCTCTTCTACGGCCCACTGGTCGGCCGGTACGCCGCCAGGTTCCCCTTCTACCGCTCGTGGATCGTGCTGGCCGTGATCGCCGGCTCCGTGTTCATGTGGACCGTCGTCCTGCTCTGGCCCGGCCGGGCTCCGATGCCCGTCCTGCTCCTGCTGATCGTCGTCCAGGCGGCCGGCGGTCCCGGGTCGATGCTCGGCCTGGACTACGCGCGGACGTTCAATCCGACCACCCGGTTCGGGGCGGCGAACGGAATGGTCAACACCGGTGGCTTCATCGCGATGCTGATCTGCATCGGCATGGTCGGGATCCTGCTGGACGCATCGTCGGGTGGCGCGGCGCAGACCCTCACCGACTTCAAGTGGGCGCTGACCTTCCAGTACGTGCTGTGGTCGATCGGAACCATCCAGATCGTCCGCTACCGGCGCCGGGCCCGCGCGACGCTGGCTCGCTACAACCCGGACATCTACGAAGCGCTCCGGGCGAACCAGATCGTGCCGCTGAAGGCCGACACCGGAGAGTTCGCCAGGCAGCGCTGAGACCGAGCTGAGACAGCGCCCTGGCACCGGCTACCAGTCGGGTGCCAGGGCGGGTACCAGTGCCGGCGCGCACGGTTGATCCCAGAACAGTCATCTGGGAGGGTCCGATGTCCACAACGAACCAGGTCGCCATCTCGGCCGAAGGTCTGGTCAAGAAATATGGCACCACCACCGCGCTGGCCGGCGTGGATCTCACCGTGCCGACCGGCACCGTGCTCGGCGTCCTCGGCCCGAACGGGGCCGGCAAGACCACCGCGGTCCGCATCCTCGGCACGCTGCTGCAACCGGACGCCGGGCACGCGACCGTCGGCGGGTACGACGTTGTCCGCGAAGCGCCGCGGGTCCGCGAGATCATCGGCCTGACCGGGCAGTACGCCTCGGTCGACGAGGACATGTCCGGCCGCCGCAACCTGGTCATGATCGGCCGGCTGCTCGGCAGCAACCGCACCCAGGCCAGGGCCCGCGCGGACGAACTGCTCGAACGGTTCGAGTTGTCCGACGCGGGCGACCGCATCGCCAAGACGTACTCCGGCGGTATGCGCCGGCGGCTCGACCTG
This sequence comes from Kribbella sancticallisti, assembly GCF_039530625.1. Lineage (NCBI taxonomy): Bacteria > Bacillati > Actinomycetota > Actinomycetes > Propionibacteriales > Kribbellaceae > Kribbella > Kribbella sancticallisti. The sequence goes on from NZ_BAAAOS010000017.1 coordinate 448,821, forward strand.
GCCGCGAGCCTGGTCGGCCACCCGAGCATCCTCTACCTCGACGAGCCGACCACCGGACTCGACCCGCACGCCCGCAACGGCGTCTGGGACACGGTCCGCAACCTCGTGCTGGACGGAACCACCGTGCTGCTGACCACGCAGTACCTGGAAGAGGCCGACGCGCTGGCCGACTCGATCATGGTCTTCGACAAGGGCAAGGTGGTCGCCTCCGGGCGGCCGGCCGAGCTCAAGGCGCAGGCGGGCAAGCAGTCCCTCGACGTCCGGCCGTCCGAGCCGGGTCACCTCGAGCGGGTCGCCGCGATCGTGTCGGAGTCCGTCGGGGCCCGGCCGACCGTGGACGTGGTGAACGCGCTGGTGAGCGTGCCGGTCTCCGATGGCTCCTCGATGCCGGTGGTGGTTCGCCGGCTCGACGAGGCCGGCATCGCCGTCACCGAACTGTCCCTGCGGCTGCCGAGCCTGGACGAGGTGTTCCTCGCCCTGACCGGACATGTCGCCGAAGAAGAGAGCACCGCCGCACTGGAAGGAGCGAGCCGATGAGCACCGCCATTGTCGAGGCACCCGCGGCGCACGCTGCCCGCCGCAGCAGGCCGTTCGCGTGGGTCGAGCAGAGCCTGACGCTGGCCTGGCGCAACATCGTCCGGATCCGGCAGAACCCCGAAGCCCTGGCGGACGTGACGTTCCAGCCGATCATCTTCCTGGTGCTGTTCCTGTTCGTCTTCGGCGGCGCGGTCGCCACCGGCGGCACCTGGCGCGACTACCTGCCGTTCCTGCTGCCCGGCCTGCTGGTGCAGACGGTCGTGTTCTCGACGATGGGGACCGGGGTCGCGCTGAACGACGACTTCGCCAAGGGCGTGTTCGACCGGTTCCGGAGTCTGCCGATCGCGCGGATCGCGCCGTTGATCGGGGCCGTGCTGGGTGACGCGGTCCGGTACACGCTGTCGATCCTGATCCTGATGGGGACCGGGTTCGCGCTCGGCTTCCGGTTCGGCAACGGCGTCGGGAACGGGATCCTCGCCTGCCTGATCGTGCTGGCGTTCGCGCTGTCGCTGTGCTGGATCTGGGTCTGGCTCGGGTTGAAGCTGAAGACCGCGCAGGGCGTGCAGGGCATCGCGTTCCTGGTGATGTTCCCGCTCACCTTCGGCAGCAACGTGTTCGTGCAGACCGACACGCTGCCCGGTTTCCTGCAGGCGTTCGTGAACGTGAACCCGGTGAAGTACCTGGTCGACACGATGCGCGGCCTGATGCTCGGCGGCGACGTGCAGAAGCCGCTGCTGATCACACTGGCCTGGATGGTCGGGTTGGTCGCCGTCTTCGCCCCGCTGGCGATCCGGGCCTACCGCCGCCGCACCTGACCCGCTGCTTGCCCTTGGCATGAAAGCCGCGGGGAAGCGCTCCACGTCACTGACCCCGAACCCAAAGGAAAACAGGAGTTTTCACTTGGAAACGGGTCAGTAATGTGGAGCGGTCATGGCTAAGATGACAAGGGTTCAGGCACGGGGTATCGACAAGAGGTGCAATGAGCGATCCCTCCGTACGCCGTTATTCCGGACGCTCGGTCGACGAGTGGAAGGCGGCGCGACGGGAGCGTCTGCTGGACGCCGCGCTGGAGCTGTTCGGGACCGAAGGCTATCCCGCGACCTCGGTGGAACGCCTGTGTGCGCAGGCGAAAGTGTCGACCCGGCACTTCTACCACGAGTTCCAGAACAAGGAAGCCGTGCTGCTCGCGGTGCACGCGCAGGTGATCGAACTGGCGGTCCGCAGTACCGGTGAGGCGCTCGCGTCGACCGCTGGGGCGCCGGTCCGGGAGCGGATCGTCGCGACCGTCGACGGCTACCTGCGCACCATCATGGCCGACCTGCGCCGGGCCCGGATCTCGTTCGTCGAGGTGGTCGGCACCAGCCCCGCGGTGGAGGAGCAGCGAATCGCCTTCCGCGAACTGCTGGTCTCCAGCGTGGTCAGGATCGGCGAAGCGGGAGTCGACCGCGGGGAGATCAGCCGGAAGGACTTCAGGTTCCTCGGCCTGTGCTTCATCGGTGCCGTCAACACCGTCGTCTACGACTGGATGCTCACCGACCCGCGACCACCCGAGGAGCAGGTCCAGACCGCATTGCGCGACCTGGCCCTCGCCTTGATGCTCGACTAGCTGTTCTTGTCGGTGCTGGTGAGGTCGAGCCGCTTGCGGACCTCGGCCATCGCGTCGTCGCGGGGTAGTGCCGCGCCCGCGTCGTACGCCGCCTCGAACCGTTCGTTGCCCAGTGCCACCCGCAGCCGCTCCGCAGTACGCCGTACGTCGGAGTCCGGCACGGTCCGCATCCCCCGCATCGCGGCGGCGAGTCCGAGGACGCGCGCGGCCACCTCGTCCTCACCGGTCAGCGGATCGACATCGGCAACGGCGGCCACGATCCCCGACGCCAACGGCATGTCCTCGGTGCGCAGCGCGAGCTCCACCGCCTGCCTGCTGTACTCCTTCGCCGCCTGCTGGTCGCCGCGTGCGACCGCCACCCGGCTGAGCTGGCTGAGCACGATCGCCTGCGCGTGCGGCGCGTGCCGCTCGGCAGCGAGGTCGAGCACCGCGTAGGCCTGCTCGGCGAGCTCCTTGGCCACGTCGAGCCGCTCCTCCCGCCGGGCGACGGCACTCAGCCCCACGAGGGCGATCGCCTGCCCACCACGGCTTCCGCTCTCCTCGGCCATCCGCAGCGCCCGGTGCATCTCCTCCCGCGCGCCGTCGAGGTCGCCCAGCTCGGCCCGGCTGATCGCGCACTGGGCGAGCAGTTGCGAGACGCCTTCGTTCGTGCCGAGCTCACCGATCAACCGCAACGCCTCGGTCAGCGAGCTCAGCGCGCCCTCGTGGTCGCCGCTGCCGGCCTGGTGGCTGGCCAGCCCGCGGAGGGCGAGCGAAATGGCCCAGCGGTCGCCGATCGCGCGGAACCCGTCCAGCGCGACGGCCAGGTCCGCGGCCATCTGGTCGACGTCGCCCTCGTTCTCCCGGAACATCGCGCTCATCATCACGGCCATGGTCCGGGTCCACGGATCGTCGTGCTGCCGGGCCTCGTCGAGCACCCGGAAGCAGGCTGCCTTGTCCCGGCGGACCGCGGACCAGGCCGCGTTGGTGAACAGCCCCACACCCGACCCGGCGACCTCTGGGTGCTGCCGGCTCAACAGCCGTACCGACGCCAGTCCACGGATTGCCTTCGCGTAGTTGGCCGACGGGTCCTCGCCGTTGGACATCGTGCCGAGCGAGAACATCATCAGCGTGCCGGCCCGGTCGAGCGGCCGGCTCGGTCCGTCCACGGCCAGCGCCGCCTCGAACCAGCTGACCGCCTCTGCCGGACGACCGCGGATGTTCCAGTACTCGCCGAGGACACTGACGAGTTCGAGCGCAGTCCCCGCGTCGCCGGAGTCCACCGAGGTTCGCAGTGCGTCGAGCAGGTTCTCGTTGTCCGCGTCCAGTCTGGCGATCCACTGCAGTTGCTCGCCTGTGCGCAGCTTCGGGCTGGCCTGGTGGAGCAGGTGCCGTAAGTACGCCGTGTGCGCCTGCCGGAACTGGTCGTACTCCCCGGACTCGGCGAGCTGTTCAGCGCCGTACGCCTTGACTGTCTCGAGCATCCGGTAGCGCACCGACCGGTCGTCGGCCGCGGCCTCGACGAGTGACTTGTCGACGAGGGAAGCCAGTACTCCGAGCACGGCCTCGGGTGGCAGCCCCGGTCCGGTGCAGATCCGTTCGGCGGCTTCGAGCGTCGCACCACCGGAGAACAGCGACAGGCGGCGGGCGACGGCCTGTTCGTCGCGGTCGAGCAACTCCCAGCTCCACTCGACGACCGCACGCAACGTCTGGTGCCGGGGCAGCGCGGTCCTCGAACCACTGGTCAGCAGCCGGAACCTGTCAGCCAGGCGCTCCACGATCTGCTGTGGGGTCAGCGCCCGCAGCCGGGCCGCGGCCAGTTCGATCGCCAGCGGCATGCCGTCCAGCCGGCGGCAGATCTCGGCGATCGCCTCGCGGTTGTTCTCGGTGATGGTGAAGTCGGGCCGAACCGCGCGGGCCCGGTCCACGAACAACTGGACCGAGGGGTAGGCGTCGTCGGTGCTGTGCAGCGGCGGCAGACCGAGTGGTCCCACCTGGTGCAGGTGCTCGCCGGGGATGCTCAGCGGCTCGCGGCTGGTTGTCAGCACTCGCAGCCGCGGACACGCCGCCAGCAACGAGTCGACCAGGTCGGCGACCTCCTGGACCAGGTGCTCGCAGTTGTCGAGCACCAGCAGCACCCGCCGGTCGGCGATCACCTCGACCAGCCGGTCGGTAGCCGCTCGCCGGGTCGGGAGGTTCTTCGGCGCCAGCGTGGTGTGCAGGTTGTCGACGTACTCGCTCGCGCCCAGCGCGGTCAGCATCGCCGGTGCGACATCGCTCGCGTCGCCCAGCGGAGCCAGCTCGACGAACCAGACGCCGTCGCCGGTCTGCTCCACCAGGGACCGCCCGGTCTCGGTCGCGAGCCTGGTCTTCCCGGCGCCACCCGGGCCGACCATCGTGACGAGGCGGGTGCCGTTGCCGACCAGCCGCGCCAGCTCGGCCACGTCCTCGGCGCGGCCGACGAAGCTGGTCATCGGAGCGCGCAGGTTGTTCCGCCGCGCGGGCTGAGCAGCCACCGGTACTGCGGACGCTGTCGCGACCGGGTCGATCGTGTCGCCCCGCAGTACGGAGCCGTGGAGCTCGCGCAGGCTGGTCCCCGGGTCCGCGCCGAGCTCGTCGGCCAAGGTGACTCGCACCCGCTCGTAGGCGGCGAGGGCCTCGGCCTGGCGGCCGTCGGCGTACAGGGCTCTGATCAGGAGTTCGTGCAGTCGCTCGCGGAGCGGGTGGGCGGTGGTCAGCCGCTCGAGCTCGGCGGTCACCTCGCGGGCGTTGCCTACGGTGATCGCGGCCTCGGCGAGATCCTCGGCGGCACCGAGCCTCAAGTCCGCCAGCCGGTCGGCCTCGATCGCGGCGAACGGAAGATCGCGCAGATCCGCCAGGGCATCGCCGCGCCAGAGCCGCTCGGCCTGGGTGAGCAGGGCTCGCGCCTGGGCGGGATCACTGGCCAACAGGCGGCGGCCACGGCGGACGAGGTCCTCGAACTGGAGCGCGTCGACGGACTCCGGCGAGATCGTCAGCGTGTAGCCGGCCGGGCCGGACTGGACGGAGATGCTGGACTCCGTCGCCGGGAGGCCCGCGCGCAACCGGGAGACGAGGGACTGCAGAGCGTTCGCGCTCGGCGCCTCGCTGTCCCACAGGCCGTCGACCAGAGTCTCGATCCCCACCGGGCGGCCCGCGCTGAGCGCCAGCCGGGCCAGCAGACCGCGCAGCCGGACGCCGCGGACGTCGAGCGGAGATCCGTCGGCCGCCCACATGGCGAGTGGACCGAGCACCGCTATGCGCAGGCCACCAGCCTCGCACACGGACCCGCTCAAACCCCTGCCGTTTGTCACCTGCGTAGCCGCCGAAGATGGCTTACTGTCGGCTGGTGACCGACATCTCCGCCCAGACCAGTTCCGCGCTCCGCCGGATCCTCGCCGAACGTCAGACCAAGGGACGGGTGCCCGGGATCGTGGGCGCCGTCGCCCGCGCCGGTGCGCTGGCCTGGTCCGACGGGGTGGGATCGGCCGACCTGACCGCGCCCGGCGTGGCGCCGACCGCCGATACGCAGTACCTGATCGCCTCGCACAGCAAGACCTTCACCGCGGTCGCGATCATGGCGTTGCGCGACGAGGGCAAGCTCAGCCTCGACGACACGCTCGAGAAGTTCATCCCGGAGAGCAAGCACGAGGCCATCACCGTGCGGCAGATGCTCAGCCACATCAGCGGTATGCAGCGCGAACCCGTCGGCGACGTGTGGGACCAGATGAAGTTCCCGGACCGCGCCCAACTGGTCGAGGGCTGGAACGAGGCCGAGCGGATCGGCAAGCCGCACCACCGATTCCACTACTCGAACCTGGTCTACTCGATGCTCGGCGAGATCATCGCCCGGGTCGACGGACGGTCGTGGTACGAGTCGGTCCAGGCGCGCATCCTGCGGCCGCTGGAGATGAGCCGGACCACGGTCGGGATGGACGGCGGCCCGGCGGCGAGCGGGTACTACGTGCCGCCGTTCTCGGACGTGCCGGTCAACGAGCCGCTGAACGATCTCAGCGCGATGGACGCCTGCGGCGGCCTTGCCAGTACTGCGGCCGACCTCGCCAAGTGGATGATGTTCATCGCCGATCCGGTCGAGGAGGTGCTCTCCAAGGACACCATCGAGGAGATGTGCCAGCCGCAGATCATGGCGGACGTGGACCGCTGGCAACTGGGCTTCGGCCTCGGGTTCATGTTGTTCCGCCGCGGTGAGCGGGTCTTCGTCGGCCATACCGGCGGCATGCCCGGCCACATCACCGGCAGCTTCGTGCACCGCCCGTCCGGTACCGCCGGGATCACGCTGATGAACACCACGTCGGCGCCCGACCCCGCCGCGATCGCCACCGACCTGCTGATCAAGGTGCTCGAGGGCGACCCCGAACCGCCGGCCGTCTGGACCCCTGGCACCGAGGTGCCCGCCGAGTTGGCCGGCGTACTCGGTACGTGGTTCTCCGAAGGCAGCCCGTTCGTCTTCTCCGTCCGCAACGGCACCCTCGAGGCCGCGGCCCAGGGCGCCCCCGAGTGGAAGGCCCCGGCCGTCTTCGAGAAGGTCTCCGACGACATCTACCGCACCGTCTCGGGCCGTGAAGCCGGCGAACTCCTGCGCATCACCCGAGACGCCGACGGCACCCCCACCACGCTCCACTGGGCCACCTACCTGTGCACCCGAGAGCCCTTGGCCTTCGGCGAGTGGCTGTAGCCCGGCAGCCCGGGCGGCCGTCGCAGGCCGCCCGGGGCTAGGGGTCAGTCGGGCTTGGTGTAGCCGGTCTGGCCGTCGAGGAGTTCCCGGATGATGTCGAGGTGGCCGACGTGGCGGGCGGTTTCCTCGATCATGTGGCAGAGGACGTAGCGCAGTGAGGCGGCGCCACCCTCGCGGACGCTCGGTCCTTGCTCCAAAGCGTCCAGGGAGAGCGAGGCGGTGATCGCGTTCGAGCGCGCGCACTCGGCGTCGTACTCGTCGAGCAGTTGAGCCAGCGGAACGTCGTCGACGAACATCTCGGCGTCGGGGTGTCCGTCCTCGGTCCATGGGGTCTGGCCCGTGTCGGGGGTGCCGAGCACGTTGAGGTGGAACCACGAGTACTCGACCCAACGCATGTGCGCCACGAGTCCCGCCACCGTCATCAGCGGGGAGGTGGGCAGCATCTTGCGGTGGGCTTCGGCCTCGCTGAGGCCTTCGCACTTCATCCGGACGAAGGACCTCTGCAGGTCCAGCCAGCCAGTCAGTTGAGTCCGCTCGTCAGAGGTCAGCGGCGGACGGGATACCACGGTCATTGCAGCTCCAAAGGTGGTGACAAGCCACCTGACTCAGCCGAGGACGCGACAGGCAGGCAGCACGACGGAAGAACTCGACATCGCACCCACCTCCTCTCACGTCAGCCAGAACCCTAGCCGCCGACGCCGCGAGCACCTACTGATTTATCAGGCGTGCCTTGACCTCGTTCTTCAGGACCTTGCCGACCTTGGAGCGGGGGAGGTCGGGCCAGACCAGGACCTGTTTGGGGGTCTTGACGCTGCCGAGGCGGCTCTTCACGTAGTTGCGGACCTCCGACTCGGTGACGGTGAGGCCGGGGTGGAGTTGCAGCACCGCGGTCACCCGCTCGCCCCACTTCTCGTCGGGAAGTCCGACGACCGCGCAGTCGCGGATCGCCGGGTACGTCATCAGCGCCTGCTCGACCTCCGCCGAGTACACGTTGAATCCGCCCGTGATGATCATGTCCTTCGCCCGATCCACTATGTAGAGGTAGTTGCCTTCGTCGAGAAAGCCGATGTCACCCGTGTGGTGCCACCCGTACTGCGACGCGGCCGCCGTCGCCTCGGGGTTCTTGTAGTAGCCGGCCATCACCAGCGACCCGCGGACGACGATCTCCCCGCGCTCACCGGTCGGCAGGAGTTGGCCGGAGTCGGACATGATCGCCACCTGCGTCAGTGGCGAAGGCCGTCCGGCGGACGTGAACCGTTCCACGGCAGGTGAACCGTCCGGGTGGAAGTGGTCCGCCGGCGCCATCGTGGAGATCATCATCGGCGCCTCGCTCTGGCCGAACAGCTGCGCCATCACCGGCCCGATCCGCTCCAGCGCCTCCGCCAGGCGAGCCGCGGACATCGGCGCGGCGCCGTACCAGAAGCACTGCAGGGAGCTGAGATCCGTCGCAGGCAAGGAAGAATTCGCCAGCAGCAGGTAGATCAGCGTCGGCGGCAGGAACGTGTGCGTGACCCGGTGCCGCTGCACCAGGTCCAGGAACTCGTCCAGATCCGGCGCCGGCATGATCACGATCTCGCCGCCCAGCGTCAGAACGGGAAAGCACAGTACTCCGGCCGCATGCGTCAGCGGTGCCGGCGCGAGATACACCGGCCGCCCGGAGAACGGGTAGCTCATCAGGGTGATCGCCGACATGGTCTCCAGGTTCCGCTCGGTCAGCATCACCCCCTTCGGCCGCCCGGTGGTGCCGCCGGTGCCGACCAGCAGCGCGGTGTCGTCGAGCGGTTCCAGCGACCACGGCTCGATCGGTACGCCGGCCAGCCACGAAGCCAAGCTCATTGCCTGAGGCAAGGACTCTTCCAGGCAGACGACGGTGGTCAGCTTGGGCAGATCGGGCAGGATCTTCTCCACCAGCGGCAGGAAGGCCCGCTGGAAGATCAGCGCGGAGCAGTCGAACGCGTCCAGCAGGTCGCGGTTCTCGGCCGCTTCGTTGCGCGGGTTCACCGGGCACCAGACCGCGCCGGCCCGGGCAATGCCGAACACGCAGGCGAACGAGATCGGGTTGTTCGCGGACAGGATCGCCACCTTGTCACCCGGCAGGATCCCCGAGCGGTGCAGCGCACGCCCGACCTGCCAGGAGAACTCCTGCACCTCGGCGTAGCTGAGCGACGTACCGGCCATCGTCAGGCAGGGCGCGTCGGCGCCCAGCGAGGCGCCTTTGTCGAGGTAGTCGTACAGCCGCACGGCGAACTCCAGGTGGGGCAGGTGGTGCAGGCGCGGGAGCGCCTGGGGGGTGACGCGACGCTCCCGCACCTGGTCTCAGTGGTGGACGGTCACAACTGGTTCGAGCACGAGCCCGAAGCTTCGGAGTACGCCGAGCAGTTCGCGGTGCCCGAAGGCCTGGCAGGCCGAGGCCAGCCCGGCCCGGCGCGGGGGCTGCTGCAGCAGTGAGTACGCCGCGTACGCCTGGAGGGCGCCGGTCTGCTTGTAGTTGCTGTTGCCGTGGATCACGCAGTGCGCCCGGCCGAGCGGCCCGGAGGCATGCACCGAGTCGAGTGAGGTGTTGATCCGCGGGTTCTCCCGCGGCGGCATGCTCGCCTGGACCGAGGCGGCCACCTCACCCAGCGCGGCATCCTGCTGCTCGGCCGGGAGCGTCTTGATCTGTGTCTCCACCATCTTCACCGCTTCGACCACGCCCTGCATGACGGTGCGGTCGAAGACTCCGCCGGCCACCTTGACGTTGGCGACGCGGGGATCGTTACGGAACCAGACCGGGTGGCTCGTGCCGCCCCACGGCAGGGCCAGAGCGGTGGCGTGCTGACCCGGCACGTTCACCTCGAAGGTGGTCAGCGGGTCCCACTTCACCAGTTCGTTCTGTTCCAGGTAGTGCCAGTCGGCCTTGAGGATGGTGAAGATGGTCTGGGTCGACGCGTACGTCGGGAAGCCCTTCCACAGCACCAGGATGTCGAGGGTGTCGAGGCCGGGTGTCTCCAGGCAGATGTTCGCGGCGATCTCGCCGGTCGTGTACATCTGCGCGACACCCGGCGCGAGGAGCAGTCCTTCGGCGGTGAACTTGTCGCTCCACCCGGCTTGCGCGTCCAGCAGCCAGTCCTGTTCACCGGTGGTGTCCAGGTAGTGGCAGCCGGCGGCGAGACTCGCCTCGACGACCTCGGGCCCGTACTTCACGAACGGGCCGACCATGTTGCTGACCACTTTCGCGCCGCGGAAGAGGTCGGTCAGCGCACTCACCTCGTGCTCGACCTCGACCACCTCGTGGTCGACGGTGTCGATCCCGGGGACCCGGTCGAGCACCTCCTGGACCCGCTTTTTGTCCCGGCCGGCCGCGATGAACGGCACGTTGAACTCGCGCAGGTACTCGCAGACGAGCCGCCCGGTGTAGCCGGAGGCGCCGTACACGACGACAGGTTTGGTCATCTCACATCCCCATTCCGCCGTCGACCGGCAGCCCCGCGCCGGTGATGAACCTGGCCGCGTCGGAGGCCAGGAAGACCACCGCGTCGGCCATGTCGGAGACCTCGCCGAGCCGGCCGAGCGGGGTCAGCCCGATGACGTCACCCACCGCCGCCTCGGCGGACGGCCAGAGCCCGAGGGTGACCATGTCCGCGGCCAGCTTCATGCCCATCTCGGTCGGCACCAGGCCGGGGTACACACAGTTCACCCGTACTCCGTAGCCGAGCTTGCCGGACTCCATCGCGGCCACCCGGGTGAGGCGGTCGACCGCGGACTTGGTCGCGGAGTACCCGGCGATGCCGGGGAAGGGGATCGTCGCGGCGACGCTGGAGATGTTGACCACCGAGCCACCAGTCCCGGCGGGTCCCTCCGGCCGCATCGCCCGGAACGCGTGCTTCAGGCCCAGCGCAGTACCGAGGACGTTGATCTCCAGCATCTTGCGGACGTCGGCCGGGTCGAGGTCGATCACCAGGCCGGACAGTTCGACGCCCGCGTTGTTCACCAGGATGTCCAGGCCGCCGAGCTCGCCGATGGTGGCCTCGATCGCCGTTTCCCAGTTGGCGTCGTCGGTCACGTCGAGCCGGACGAAGGCGGCGCTCGCGCCGGTCTGCTTCAGGTCGTCGGCCGTCTCCCTGCCGAACTCCTCCTGGATGTCGGCGATCACCACCGCCGCGCCGGCCTTGGCCAGGGCTTGCGCCATCCCGGCACCGAGGCCACGAGCACCCCCGGTCACCAGTGCTTTTCGTCCGGTCAGGTCGTACCCGCTCATGACTGCTCCCCTTCGGCCGGCTGCTTGACCTTGCTGATCGATCGCCAGGTCTCCGGTGAGGTTCGGTGACGTGACGATGAGCACAGCGTGACCAAGTTCTGGACAGTCGTCAAGAGTTTCTTGGACAACTGTCAAGAAAATCTGCGCCGCAGGTTAAACTCCAAGGAGCTACCCCAGGAGGCAAGACCGTGACCGAGGTGACGGACCGGATCTCGCGCCGCCAGGTGGACAAGTTCGCTGAGCGCCGCGCCCAGCTGGCCACCTCGGCTCTGCGCACGCTGTCCGAGCTCGGCTACGCCCGGACGAGCCTGCGGGAGATCGCCCAGAACTCCGACTTCTCCCACGGCGTGCTGCACTACTACTTCCGCGACAAGGTGGAGCTGATCACGTACTGCGTGAAGCTCTACAAGGCCGAGTGCGTCACCCGGTACGACCAGATCGTCGCGACGGCGAGGTCGGCCGACCAGCTGCGGGTCGACTTCAGCCAGGCGCTCGCCACCACGTGCGACGAGGACGGCTCGATGCACCGCCTCTGGTACGACCTGCGCAACCAGGCGCTGTTCGAGCGGTCCTTCCGCGAGGATGTGCTGGAGATCGACAAGACCCTGGAACTGATGATCTGGCGCATCGTCAGCACGTACGCCGACCTCAGTGCCGCCACCATCACAGTCTCCCGCTCCACCGCCTACGCCCTCTTCGACGGCCTCTTCCAGCAGGCCCTCCTCCGCCACCTCTCCGGCGAACCGAAGGCCCTCGACGACCTCCGCGAAGGCGTAGAACAAACCCTCCCCAAACTGCTACTCCCGTAACGCCCACTTCCCGACCCGAGCGGTCGCAGCCCGCACTAACTCGGCTCTCCGTGACGCCTGCTCGGCGCCGGCCTCCCCTACTCCGCTTTCCCTGACGCCCGCTCAGCGCCGGCCTCTCCTACTCCGCTTTCCCTGACGCGCGCTCAGCGCCATCCTCCCCTCACTCCGCTTTCCCTGACGCGCGCTCAGCGGGGGCGGTCGTCGCGGATGCGTTTTGCTTTCCCCAGGGAGCGTTCGAGGGCGTGCGGGGGTAGGACTTCCACCGCGGCGGTGACGCCTACGCGGTCCTTCACTCGGCGGGAGAGCGCGGAAGCGGCCGACGCGTACGAGGACGTCGGCAGGTCGGGGGCGGCTTCGACCTGGACGGTTAGTTCGTCGAGACGCTGAGGACGGGTGAGGATGCAGAGGTAATGCGGGGTCAGGCCCTCGACCAGCAGCAGTTGTTCCTCGATCTGGGTGGGGAAGACGTTCACGCCGCGGACGATCATCATGTCGTCGGTGCGGCCGGTGATCTTCTCCATCCGGCGCATCCCGGGGCGGGCGGTGCCGGGGAGCAGGCGGGTCAGGTCGCGGGTGCGGTAGCGCAGTACGGGGAAGGCTTGTTTGGTGAGGGTGGTGAAGACGAGTTCGCCGACCTCGCCGTCGGGCAGCACCTCGCCGGTGACGGGGTCGATGATCTCGGGGTAGAAGTGGTCCTCCCAGATGTGCAGGCCGTCCTTGGTCTCGACGCACTCCTGCGCGACGCCGGGGCCCATCACCTCCGACAGCCCGTAGATGTCGACGGCGTGCATCCCGGTCCGGCTCTCCACCTCGGTGCGCATCTGCTCGGTCCACGGTTCGGCGCCGAAGATGCCGACCCGCAACGAGGTCTCCCGCGGATCCATGCCTCGGGCAACCATCTCGTCGACGATGGAGAGGAAGTACGACGGCGTCACCATGATGATCCGGGCGCCGAAGTCGCGGATCAGGTCCACCTGGCGTTCCGTCATCCCGCCGGACACCGGAACCACCGTGCAGCCGAGCCGCTCGGCGCCGTAGTGCGCCCCCAGCCCGCCGGTGAACAACCCGTACCCGTACGCGACATGGCACACGTCGCCCGCGCGTCCACCGGCGGCGCGGATCGACCGGGCGATCAGGTTCGCCCAGTTGTCGATGTCGGCCCGGGTGTACCCGACCACGGTCGGGCGTCCCGTCGTACCGGAGGAGGCGTGCACCCGGACGACCTCGGAGCGCGGTACGGCGAACATGCCGAACGGATAGTTGTCCCGCAGATCCTGCTTGGTGGTGAAGGGCAGCCGGGACAGGTCGTCGAAGGACTTCAGGTCGTCCGGTGCGAAGCCGGCACCGTCCAGCGCCGCGCGATAGTGCGGCACGTTCTCGTACGCCGCGCGCACGGTCGTCCGCAGGCCGGCCAGTTGCCGCGCCTTCAGTTCGTCGGCGGACAACTTCTCGCCTTCGTCCAGCAGTTCGGCGGGGCAGGCTTCGCCGAGAAATCTTTCGGTCATGGGAGACCTTTCAGGGGCGGGCCAGCAGGGTCGCGATGCCCTGGCCGACTCCGATGCACATGGTGGTGAGCGCATACCCGGCGTCGCGGTGGCGAAGCTCGAGGGCGGCGGTGAGGGCGAGGCGGGCGCCGGACATGCCCAGGGGGTGTCCCAGAGCGATGGCGCCGCCGTTCGGGTTCACGTGCTCGGCGTCGTCGGGGAGACCGAGCTCACGCAGTACTGCGAGGGACTGGGCCGCGAAGGCCTCGTTCAGTTCGATCACGCCGACGTCGGACAGCGAGACGTCGGTGCGGGTGAGCAGCTTGCGGGTCGCCGGGACCGGGCCGATCCCCATGATGCGCGGCGGTACGCCGGCGGCCGCGGTGCCCACGATCCGCGCCAGCGGGGTGACACCGAGCCGCTCGACCGCGTCGCCGCTCATCACCAGCAGGGCGGCGGCGCCGTCGTTCACGCCGGACGCGTTGCCCGCGGTCACTGTGCCCGGGTCGCGGAACGGGGTCTTGAGCCCCGCCAGGGCGTCCAGCGAGGTCTCGCGCGGGTGCTCGTCCACCTCGACCATCGTCACGGCGCCACGCTTGCCGGGGACCGGAACCGCGACGATCTCCTCGGCCAGCCGACCGTTCGCGACCGCTTTGGCCGCCCGCTGCTGGCTGCGCAGCGCGAACAGGTCCTGGTCTTCCCGGGAGACGGAGAAGTCGGCGGCGACGTTCTCCGCGGTCTCCGGCATCGAGTCGATCCCGTACTGCTTCTTCAGCAGCGGGTTGACGAACCGCCAGCCGATCGTGGTGTCGAAGATCTCGGGCTGCCGGGCGAACGCGGTGGTCGCCTTCGGCAGCACGAACGGCGCCCGGGACATCGACTCGACGCCGCCGGCCAGCACGATGTCGTTGTCGCCGGCGATGATCGAGCGAGCGGCCGAGGCGAGCGCGTCGAGGCCGGAGCCACAGAGCCGGTTGATCGTCGTGCCGGGAACGCTGTCCGGCAGTCCCGCCAGCAGCAGGGCCATCCGGGCGACGTTGCGGTTGTCCTCGCCGGCCTGGTTCGCACAGCCGAGCACCACGTCGTCGATGAGCGAGGCGTCCAGGGCGGAGTGCCGCGCAAGCAGGCTGGAGATGGCGTGCGCCGCGAGGTCATCGGGACGCACCGCCGCGAGAGCCCCGCCGTACCGACCGATCGGAGTCCGGACGCCGTCCACCAGGTAGGCCGCCGAGCGGGTTGCCGTGCTCATATCTCCTCCTTGATGATGGTGCCGGGCAGTTGGCGGCTGCGGCCGCGGAACTCCGCGATCACCTCGTCGCCGCGGCGCACGGTCACGTCGTAGATCCCGTTCCGCCCGTACGCCGTCCGCTCCCGCGCCTCGGCGACCAGAATCTCACCGCGCCGGGCGGGCGCGATGAAGACGATGTCGCAGGCCTGCGCCACCGTCACCAGGTTGCGCGAGTTGCAGGCGAAGGCGAAGGCCGAGTCGGCCAGGGTGAAGATGAAGCCACCGTGGGCGATGCCGTGACCGTTCACCATGTCGTCGCGAACCGGCATCTCGAGAATGGCCGTACCGTCGGAGACGGAGACCAGACGCATCCCGAGCCCGGCGCTGGCGGTGTCGTCGGCCCACATCGCGGCAGCGACCCTGCTCGCGAGCTCTTCACCCATCGGTCCACCTGGAAGTAGGGGGCGGTTGTGACACGCTATCCCCGATCTGGGCATTGACTGTAACATTCCCCTCGTCGTCCATTCGAGCCTGGAGCGCACCAATGACATCGACTGACTGGCTGGCTGCCCACCGCGAACGGCTGGACGGAGCGTTGACCGCGATCCGCAGCCGCGGCTACTACTCCGCCTTCCCGGAGTCACCGAGCCCGCGGGTGTACGGCGAGGCCGCGGCCGAGGACGGCAAAGCCGCGTTCGAGGCGCACCGCGGTACGGCGTACCCGGTCGAGACGCCCGGCGCAACCGGCACGGTCAGCTCGGAGGAGTCGCCGTACGGCATCCCGCTCGACGTCCAGTACCCGCACACCACCGAGAGCGGCCTGGACGAGTTGCTGCAGGCTGCCCAGCAGGGCATGTCCGACTGGCGGAAGGCCGGCGTCGACGGTCGCGTCGGCGTCACGCTGGAGATCCTCGACCGGCTGCACAAGCGCGTCTTCGAGCTGGCGAACGCGGTCCAGCACACCAGCGGGCAGGCGTTCGTGATGGCCTTCCAGGCAGGTGGCGCGCACGCGCTGGACCGGGCGCTCGAGGCGATCGCCTACTCCTACGAGGAAATGAACCGCTACCCGGCGACCGCGGTCTGGGAGAAGCCGGCCAAGGGCGACCCGATCCGGATGGAGAAGAACTTCACCGTCGTCGGCCGCGGCGTCGCGCTGGTGATCGGCTGCAACACCTTCCCGACCTGGAACTCCTGGCCCGGCCTGTTCGCCTCGCTCGTCACCGGCAACGCCGTCGTGGTCAAGCCGCACCCGCTGGCCGTGCTGCCGCTGGCGATCACCGTCGACGTCGCCCGCGAGGTGCTCGCCGACGCCGGCTTCGACCCGAACCTGGTCACGCTGGCCGCCGAGCACCCCGGCGACGGCCTGGCCAAGCCGCTCGCGCTGCGCCCCGAGGTGAAGATCATCGACTTCACCGGCGGCAGCGAGTTCGGCCAGTGGCTGGAGCAGAACGCGACCCAGGCCGAGGTGTTCACCGAGAAGGCCGGCGTGAACGCGGTCATCGTCGACTCGACCGACTCCTTCAAGGCGCTCTGCAACAACCTCGCCTTCACGCTGTCCCTGTACTCCGGCCAGATGTGCACCACCACCCAGAACCTGTTCGTCCCGGCGGATGGGATCGACACCGACGAGGGCCACAAGTCCTTCGACGAGGTGGGTGCCGGGCTGGCGAACTCGATCGGCAAGCTGCTCGGCGACGACGCCCGCGCGGTCGAGCTGCTCGGCGGCATCGTGAACCAGGCCGTGGTCAGCCGCCTCGAGCTCGCCCCGGAGTACGGCGATGTCGTGCTGGCGTCCCGTGCGATCCAGCACCCGGCGTACGCCGACGCGGTGGTCCGTACTCCGCTGCTGGTCGCCATCGACGCCAAGGACGAGGAGGTGTACGGGCGCGAGTGCTTCGGCCCGGTGTCGTTCCTGGTCCGGACCGGTGACACCGCCGAGTCGATCGAGCGGTTCCGGCAGACCGTCCGCGAGGGCGGCGCGATGACCGCCGGGGTGTACTCGACGAACGAGCAGACGCTGGAGCAGGTCCGCGACGCCGCCCTCGACGTCGGCGTCGCGCTGTCGGAGAACCTGACCGGCCAGGTGTTCGTGAACCAGTCGGCCGCGTTCAGCGACTTCCACGGCACCGGAGCGAACCCGGCCGCGAACGCTACGTACACGGATGGCGCTTACGTTGCGGGTCGCTTCCGGGTCATTCAGTCTAGGCGTCATGCCTGACGCCCTGGATCTCGACAACGTCCACGAAGCACTCGCGTACTACGACCGCTGGCTGGCGTTCAACCAGCGGTACCTGCGGATTCCCGGCGTCCAGGCCGCCGCGTACGCCGGGGACGCGCTGAGGTTCTCGGCGGCGTACGGGCAGGCTGACGTCGAGCAGGGCACGGCGCTGACCGAGCAGCACCTGTTCCGGATCGCGTCGCACTCCAAGACGTTCACCGCGACCGCTGTGCTGCAACTGGCCGAGCAGGGCAAGCTCCGGCTGGACGACAAGGCCGCGATGCACGTCACCGAGATCGTCGGTACGCCGTTGGGCGAGCGGACGCTGCGGGATCTCCTCAGCCATGCCGGCGGTGTCACCCGGGACAGCACCGAGGCCGATTTCTGGCAGCTCGACACGCCTTTCCCCGATCGTGAGCACCTGCTCGGCGTACTGAAGGACCCGGCCTCCGCGGTGATCCCGGAGAACGACCGGTTCAAGTACTCGAACATCGGCTACGGCCTGCTCGGCCTGGTGGTCGAAGCCGCCTCCGGTACGCCGTACAACAGCTACGTGCAGACCGAGATCGTGGACAAGCTCGGGTTGTCCGGGCTCGGGCCGGAGCTGGACGCGAACCGGCAGGCGGAGTACGCGGTGGGCTACAGCTCCCTGGCCTACGCGGACGTCCGGGTGCCGATCGAGCACGTCGACACCCGGGCCCTCGCTTCGGCGACCGGGTTCTACGGCACCGCGCGGGATGTGGCCGGTTTCTTCTCCGCCCACCTGCTCGGCGACGACCGGTTGCTGACGGACGCGTCGAAGCGGCAGATGCAGCATCCGCTGTGGAAGACCGGCGAGGAGGACGACCCGCGGTACGGGCTCGGTCTGCAGGTGTCGAAGGTCGCCAAGCGGGACGTGTTCGGGCACAGCGGCGGCTACCCGGGGCACATCACCCGCTCGCTGGTCGACGGTGGCCGCCGGATGGTGGTGTCCGTCCTGACGAATGCGATCGACGCTCCTGCCACCCAACTGGCCGAAGCGGCTCTCAAGCTGGTCGATCTGGCCGAGTCCAAGCCCCGGGAAGACACCGCCGGCCTGGCTCGCTTCACCGGCCGCTTCGCGAACCTGTGGGGCGTCAACGACATCGTGCTGCTCGGCGGCCGGCTCTACGCGATCGACCCGAGCTCGCCGGATCCCGCCGCGGACCCGATCACGCTGGAGGCCGACGGCGACGTACTCCGCGTCACCGGCGGCTCCGGCTACGGCGCGTACGGCGAGTCCTACCGCTACACCTTCGGCCCTTCCGGCGAGGTGGAGTCCGTCCGCGGCTCCAGCGGCCTGCTCGCCCGGCCACTCGAGCAGTTCACTCTCCCCGACCACGTGCGGGTCAGGAGCCACTCCTAGCGCGCTAGCGTTCGGGGTATGACCATCCATGGGGATCACCCGTTCCTGCCGCCGGAGTCGGAGCGGAGTCCGGTCCGGCGGCTCCGCGGGCGGTTGCCGTCGCCGGTCGGGCTGTGGACCACGCAGTACGACGGGAAGCGGGCCGGGCTGACCGTGTCCTCGATGCTGGTGGCCGACGGCGAGCCGGGGTACGTGATCGGGTTGATCGATCCGGACTCGGACCTGTGGGAAACGTTGCGTGAGGCAAGGACCGCGGTCGTCAGCCTGCTCGGTGGTCCGCACCAGCAGCTCGCGGACGCCTTCGGTTACGTGGCTCCCGCGCCGGGCGGGCCGTTCCGGATGATCGACTGGATCGACACCGAGTGGGGACCTGCTCCGGTCGGAGTGAGCACCTGGGCCGGGTGCCGGCTGGTCGACAACGATCCGCCCGAGGTCGGCTGGGCTCTGCAGGTGCAACTGGAATTGGTCCATGTCGAACTCGCCGCCGACGAGGTCGTCCCACTGATCCACCGCCGCGGCCGCTACACCACGCTGTAGCAGGCAACGCACGCGCGGCAGCGCCCGTATTCGTTAGCCTGCAAATCGACGCCCTGGCGTCCGGTAGCGCGGTTTTCGAGGTGATTCCGGCCTGAATCGGTCCCGGGACCGGGCGGTGGCTGCTTAAGGTGGGGACATGCGTGCCACCACGATTCATGCGCCGTTCGACGTCCGGCTGAGCGAGGTCCCGGATCCGGTGATCAGCAAACCCACGGACGCGGTGATCAAGATCGTGGCCGGCTGCATCTGCGGATCCGACCTGTGGCCGTACCGCGGCGAGAACAAGATCACCCCCGGCAGCCGGATCGGGCACGAGTACGTCGGGATCGTCCAGGAGGTCGGTTCGGAGGTCCGCACCGTGCGTCCGGGTGACTTCGTTGTCACCCCGTTCGTCGCCAGTGACGGAACCTGCCCGAACTGCCTGGCCGGCCTGCAGTCCGTTTGCCAGAACATCGTCGGGATCGGTAGTTCGGAGGCCGACGGCGGCCAGGGGGAGTATGCGAAGGTGCCGTGGGCCGACGGCACGCTGGTCGCCACTCCCGAGGTGCCGGACGACTCGCTGGTGCCGTCGCTGCTGACGTTGTCCGACGTGATGGGCACCGGTTGGCATGCCGCTCTCGCCGCGCGGGTGAAGCCCGGCGACACCGTCGTCGTGGTGGGCGACGGCGCGGTCGGTCTGTGCGGGGTACTGGCCGCTGTGCGGATGGGTGCTGAGCGCGTCGTGGCGATGTCGCGGCATGAGCCGCGGCAGAAAATTGCGCGCGCGTTCGGGGCCACGCACATCATTGCCGAGCGCGGCGACGAGGCGAAGGCCGCGGTACTGGAGTTGACGGACGGGGTGGGGGCGGACGCCGTACTGGAGTGCGTCGGGACCGACCAGTCGTTCAAGACCGCGTTCGCGATCGCCCGGCCCGGTGCCATGGTCGGGTTCGTCGGCGTGCCGCACGGGGTCGAGGTACCGGTCGGGCGGATGTTCAGCCGGAATGTGGGCCTGGCCGGTGGGGTCGCCCCGGCGCGCGCGTACCTGCCGGCGCTGATGGCGGACGTCTTGTCGGGAGCGATCGATCCGGGGCTGGTCTTCGATCAGGAACTGCCGCTGGAACAGGTGGCCGAGGGCTACAAATCGATGCACGAACGGCGCGCGATCAAGGTGCTGCTGCGTCCCTGATGTCGGTCCAAGTGGGTAGACCACCTCGTCAAGAGGCCTTACGAGGCAGTATGTGTGCGCTCTCATACGAGACGTGCACAAGGGATCACGTCTGCGCAACGCGCCTGCGCGGAGCGTTGACACCTGACCGGCCCCGTGCCCAGAGTTGGGGCCGTCAAGGGGGCATTCGTTGTCAGACAGCTCCACGAGCTGATCGGAGAGTGAAAAAATGCGTGGTGGTTGGAGCAAGACCTTCGCGGTGATGGGTGCCGTGGGTCTTCTCGCGGTCAGTGCCTGCGGAAACAGTGACGACTCCGGCAGCGGGGACGGCGGTACGGCCAGCAAGGACGTCACCGTCTTCACCTGGTGGGCAGATGGCGGCGAGAAGGCCGGGCTGGACGGTCTGGTCTCGGTGTTCAACACCGAGTGCAAGGACTTCAAGTTCGTGAACTCCGCCGTCGCCGGTGGCGCCGGCTCGAACGCCAAGCAGGTGCTGGCGAACGACCTCGCGGCGAACAAGCCGCCGTCGACGTTCCAGGCCCATGCCGGCGCCGAACTCGGTGACTACATCAAGAACGGCCAGGTCGACGACGTCAGCCAGCAGTTCAAGGACTTCGGTCTGGACCAGGCGTTCCCGAAGAGCCTGATCGACAACCTGACCGTCGACGGCAAGATCTACTCGGTGCCGGCCAACGTGCACCGCGCCAACGTCGTCTGGGCGAACCCGACCGTGCTGAAGCGGGCCGGGATCGACGGCACCAAGGCGCCGGCCTCGGTCGACGCGTGGATCGCCGACATGGAGAAGCTGAAGGCGGCCGGGGTCAAGGCCCCGCTGGCCACCTCCAAGGGCTTCGCCGAGGAGATGGTGATGGAGGCCGTGCTGCTCGCCGAGCTCGGTCCGGACAAGTTCACCGGTCTGTGGAAGGGCGAGACCGACATGGCCGGCGCCGACGTCACCGCCGCGCTGGAGAAGTTCAAGAAGGTGCTGTCCTACAGCAACGCCGACCGCGAGGCGATCGACTGGCCGGACGCGCTGCAGTACGTCAACAAGGGACAGTCCGCCTACACGCTGATGGGTGACTGGGTCGCCGCGCAGCAGTTGGCCGACAAGGTGCCGGACAGCGCTTACACGTACTGGCCGGCGCCGGGCACCGAGGGCAACTTCCAGTACCTGGCGGACTCCTTCACCCTGCCGACCGGTGCGCAGAACCCCGAGGGTTCGAAGTGCTGGCTGAAGGTCGTCGGCAGCGCCGAGGGCCAGAAGGCCTTCAACACCAAGAAGGGCTCGATCCCGGCCCGTTCGGACGCGGTCGCCACGGACTACCCGAAGTACCAGCAGGCCGCGATGGCCGACTGGAAGTCCAACAAGATCGTGCCGTCCTGCGCCCACGGTGCCGCGTGCACGCTGGGTCAGAACGACAGCATCCTGTCGGCGATGGGGCAGTTCAGCAGTGGCATGGACGTCGCGACGCTGCAGAAGGCACTCGTCGCCGCGGCCAAGCCGAACTGATCCGCAGGTGTCCTCACCGACCGATACCGACCGGGAGTCCTGAGCGATGCACGGAAGAATCCGCACCTGGGGGCCAGGGGCGCTGGTGCTGCTGCCCACGGTGCTGTTGCTCGGGTACTTCGTCTACGGGCTGATCGCCTGGACCTTCAACACCTCGTTGACGGACAAGCACAACGCCCGGCCGGTCCCGACGAACTACGTCGGGTTCGAGAACTACGCCAATCTGTTCGGTGAGGACCGGTTCCTCAACTCGCTGAAGAACCTCGGCGTGCTCACGGTGGCGTTCATCGTGGGCACGCTGATCTTCGGCGTGCTGTGGGCACTGCTGCTGGAGAAGGGCGTACCGGGGGAGAGCGTCTTCCGGTCCGTCTTCCTCTTCCCGATGGCGATCTCGATGATCGCCTCCGGCGTCGTCTGGGGCTGGTTGCTGAACCCGTCCCAGGGCGACGACGCGCGCGGCCTGAACAGGTTGTTCTCGATCCTGAACCTGAACTTCCTGGAGAATCCCTGGTGGACCGCCGGGAGCAGATGGACCACGATGGCGGCCATCGCGCTGCCCGCGGTCTGGCAGCTCTCGGGCTACATCATGGCGTTGTTCCTGGCCGGCTTCCGCGGCATCCCGCCCGAGTTGCGCGAGGCGGCCCGGGTGGACGGGGCCAGCGAGTTCAAGCTCTACCGGCACGTGCTGTTCCCGCAGTTGTCGCCGATCGCGCTGTCCGCGCTGATCATCCTGGGCCACATGTCGCTGAAGCTGTTCGACCTGATCTACGCGATCACCGGGCCGAACCAGTTCCGCACCGAGGTGCCGTCGATCTACATGTGGAACACCCTGCTCCGCAGCGACATGGCGAAGGCGGCCGCGATCGCGATCGTGCTGCTCGCCGTCGTCGCAGTACTCGTCATTCCCTATGTGGCCTACACCGTCCGGCAGGAGAGCGAAGAATGAGCGCCGCAGACGTCCCGGCCGAGGCTGAGGCCGCGACCGGCAAGGCCGCGGCGGCGATCAGCCGCAAGCCCCGCCGGAACACCATCGCCGACGGCTCGACCCGGACCAGCCGAACCGTGCGGTACCTGTTGCTGCTGCTGTTCCTGCTTTTCGTCCTGACGCCGGTGTACGTCGTACTGATCACCAGCTTCAAGACCTCCAGCGACACCACCGCCGCCGCGCAGTGGTCGCTGCCGGAGACCTGGACGCTGGAGCCGTGGCGCAAGGCGTGGGACGTGCTGCAGCCGTACATGGTCCGCTCGCTCACGCTGGCGGTGCCGGCCGCGATCATTTCGTCGCTGTTCGGCTCCGCGAACGGGTTCGTACTGGCCCGCTGGCGGTTCCCGGGCGCGAACCTGGTGTTCGCGTTCATCCTGTTCGGGATGTTCATCCCCTACCAGGCCGTGATGCTGCCGCTGCGCCAGACCTTCCAGGAGTTGGACGTCACCCGCGGCGTGCCGACACTGCTGATCGCGCACGTGATCTACGGCCTGCCGATCTGCACGCTGATCTTCCGCAACTACTACGCCACCATCGTGCCGAACGAGATCATCGAGTCGGCCCGGGTGGACGGGGCCGGGCTGATCCAGACCTACCTGCGGATCATCCTGCCGATCTCGATCTCCGGCTTCGTGGTGACGCTGATCTGGCAGTTCACCTCGGTCTGGAACGACTTCCTGTTCGCGTTGTTCCTGACCCAGCAGAACAACGGGCCGGTCACCCTCGGCCTGGCGGCCCTGGCCGGTGGCCAGAAGGTCGACTACGCGGCCAGCATGGCGGGCGCGCTGATCACCTCGTTCCCGACGCTGCTGGTCTACATCCTGCTGGGCCGCTGGTTCATCGGCGGCCTGATGGCCGGCGCCCTCAAGGGCTGACCTTTTCTTACGACGGCCCGTGGCTTTTCGGTACTCCGTACCGGAACCACGGGCCGTAGTGCGTTCGTGACGGCGTGTCGAGGCGGTTGTCCACAGGACGCGCGCACCGCACTGCGGCTGAGGGTCGTTCGGCGGTAATCTCACCCAAGTGACCAAGTCACGAGGCCGGGACGGACGCGGCAGCCACCTACGGCTGGTCGACTCCAGTCCGGGCCCGAACCCAGGGCAGTCTTCGGCTGGTGTCGGAGGGACAGACCTCGACACCACGCCGAGCGTCGCTGTGCTGGACACCCTGTTGGAGACGCTGCTGCTGGATCTCGCCGCGGCCCCCACCGCCCTGCATCCGATCATCGCCGAGGCCTCGGTCGCCCGCTCCGCCGCGCTGCTCGCGGACCAACTCTGGCCGGCCGGGCAGCCCGACGAGATCGGCGAGGTCGAGCGGTTCTTCTGGGCCGACGCCGCCCGGGTGCTCGGTGAGCGCCGGGACCCGGATTCCTTTGTCCTGTTGACGAGTCTGGCCCGCACGGTCGGTCCCGCGGGCCGTCTTCCCCTGCAGCGGGCGCACCTGTCGCGGGCCCGGACGCAGTACGACGTGCCCGACTGGGTGGAGCGGATCTCGAGCTTCCGGCTGACCAGCGCGATCGTGTCCGAGGACGTCACCGGCGACGGTCTGAGCGTGGTCCTGGACTACGACGACGAGCAGCATCCGCACACGGTGGTGGTGTTCGTGGACAACAACCAGGGCGCGATCGCCAAGGACGTGTTCGTCGGGCCGCCGGTGGACCGGGTGGTCGAGGCCTACCAGCGGGGCGGCCGGGTGACCGTGCGGACGGTCCGGCCGGCCACAGCGGCGGGGATCATCCTGCAGGCGCTGGGCGAGACGCACGACCACGACGATCCGCCGGTGACGGAGGACTTCGAGTTCTTCTCCGGGTTGTTGGTGAACCGGCTGACTCAACTGCCGGAGCGCCCGATCCGTCCGCCGGTGCGAGCCCAGCTGTCCGGCCGGCAGCGGGA
Source organism: Kribbella sancticallisti (assembly GCF_039530625.1). Classification (NCBI taxonomy): domain Bacteria; kingdom Bacillati; phylum Actinomycetota; class Actinomycetes; order Propionibacteriales; family Kribbellaceae; genus Kribbella; species Kribbella sancticallisti. The sequence continues at coordinate 473,088 of NZ_BAAAOS010000017.1, forward strand.
CCAGTTGGTGGCCGAGTTCCTGGCTTCCCCTGCTGCCGTTGACCTTCCCGACGATGCCGCCGACATCGCCCGGCTGTGGATCGACCACGCGGTGGACAAGACGGTGGGCGGGCCGCTTCGCGTCAGCGCAGTACTGGTGGAGCTTTTCCTGTCCTACTGGCTGCCCCGGAAGGTGCTTGCCGACAGCACCTACTTCGCCGCGGTGCCGGTGGTGATCGCGGCCTGGCTGCGGTTCGCCGGCGAGCGGACTGAGCTCGACCTGGACGCGATCGAGGAGGCGCTGGACGCCGTCGACGTGTGGACCCCCGCCCTCGAGGCGGCCGCCCTCTCGGACCCGATCGGCTCGAAGTCCGGCGAACGGGTCTTCCTCGACGACACCAGCGACGACCTGGAAGAGGCCTACCGAACCCTCGCGGGCCTCGGCTCACCACCCAGCCCCGACCTCCGCGGCCTGGACAAGAACCAGTCCGCGACCCTGTCCGTCCTGGCGCCGCATGCCTGGCTCCTGGCCGGCGAAACCCTGGGCCCCAACTTCGCCGCCGAAGCCTTCGACATCGCCGAACGCCTGGTCCGCGACGCCCCCGACCTCCTCACCAAGGCCCGCCTCTCCACCTGGCCCCGAGCCATCGTCTGGCTCCTGGCCCACCGCCACCGCCTGGTAGGCCCCGGCGAATCCCTCACCCCCCTCGCCCTGGCCGCCGAACTGGCCTCCTCCGCCCCCACCCTCCGCAAAACCGCCAAACTCCTCACCGACACCCTGATCCTGCCCCGCTGAGGTTCGGTACCTAGGACGAGAGCAAGAACGACCAAGAGCAAGAACAGAAAGACCAAGAACAGGAAAATCAGACTGGGATGCTGCCCAGGCCGGTGTGTCTGTAGCTCGACGTCCGCTGTGCGACCTGAGCGACGGTCCTCGAAATCCACGAAACGCGTTGTCTGGAAGGCGGGACGCACGCGGATGCAGGGTCAGCACGTGCGCCCCACCGGCTAGGAGAGGGACCGTCGTTCGAGCTGGCGGAAGCGGCGGGTCGACATCGGGGGTACGAGTGGACCCCGGGACACGTAGGCGTCGACGCACCAGGGCAGGACGTGGCTGACGCCGCGGGGGTCGTAGCCGTCGGGTAGTACGCCGTTCCGCTGGTTCAGCTCGGTGGTCTTCAGTAACCAGCGTCGTCGCTGGCGGTCGCGGACGTTGCGGGTCCTACTCATCGTCGAGCCACTCCGCACCGGCCAGGTCGCGGTGGTGGCCCTGGTGGTAGCTGCGCTCGCAAGGCCGCCCGGTGGCGGGATTGCGACCGTCGCAGGGGTCGGCCGCGTGCAGGATCGGCCAGCCCCTGTCATCTGTCCCGGCCGCGCGACCACCACCCCGCTCGGCCCCTCGCCCCGTGTTTATCGTCATGTAGCCATCCTGTTTCGGACAGTGACGACAGGGAGGGGCCATACTGGTGGCCAATGACCTGATGGAGGCGTGGCGGGAGTGGACACCGGGGTCGGGGGGCTGATCGCTCGGCTGCGGGCGGAGCGTGAGATCAGTCAGGCTCAGCTGGCGGACATGCTGTCGCGGGCGTCTGGAAATCCGGCCGTTACCCGCAATGAGATCAGTCGGTGGGAGTCGGGGCGGCGCAGGCCGCGGCGGTATTGGCTGGAGTGGATTGCGGTTGTCTTTGGGATGAGTTTGTTTGATTTCGAGGACCTGGCTCGGCTGGCGACGCCGAGCGTTGATGCCAACGAGGCTGAGGCGATCGAGCTGCGGCAGCGGGTTGCCGCGTCGGATGTTGGTCGAGCCACGTTGGAGCAGCTTGAGTTGGCGGTCGACGAGCTGGCGATCTCCTATCCGACGGCGTCGCCCGACATGCTCCTGCTCCGGGTACGACGCCACCTCGGCTACGTGAACCAACTCCTCGACGTACGCAAGACTCTTGCTGAGCACCGGCGTCTGGTCGTGACCGGCTCCTGGTTGTCGCTCCTCGCGGCCACGTGCTCCATCGACCTGGCCCAGCGGCCGGCCGCCGCTGCACGGCTGCGGACGGCGGCGCAGCTCGCGGAGCACGGCGAGCACCGGGAGCTGTCGACGTGGTGCCTGGAGACCGAGGCGTGGCAGGCCGTCACGGACGGCGACTACCGGCGCGCGATCAAGCTCAGCCAGGGCGCGCAGGCTGTGGCGCCACACGGCTCCTCGGCCTTCATCCAGGCCACGGCTCAGGAGGGCCGGGCACATGCACGGCTTGGGCACACCCGCGAGACGCTGCAGGTCCTGTCACGCGTCGAGCACCTGGTTGCGCCGCTGAAGGTGCCGGACAGGCCCGAGCACCACTACCGGTATGACCCGGGCAAGAGCAACGCTTACGTCGCAACCACGCTGTCGTGGCTGGGTGATCCTGGTGCGGAGTCGATCGCACGGCAGGTGCTCCGTGAGCTGGAGGCCCCGGCGTACGGGCAGCCCCGCCCCCGTCGTGCGGCGACCGCGAGGCTGGACCTCTCGCTCGCGTTGCTCGCCGGCAGTAAGCCCGACGAGGCGATCGCCACCACCATGGAGGCGATCGGGTCGGGACGCCTGGTGCCGTCGAACTTCTGGCGGGCCAAGGAGGTCATCAAGGCCATCGACGCTCGCGGCGTACCGGAGGCCGCAGACCTTCGGGACGCGTACGAATCCCTCAAAGCCTGAGCGACCTCGGTGATGGGTGGCTCAGCGGGCTTTTGGCTGGGTCGAGGACAATGGGGGTATGCATGTGCGTGCGCCGGAGCTCAGGGGTCGGGGATGGTTGAACACGGGGGACAGGGAGCTGAGGCTCGCTGACTTTCGGGGGCGGTTCTTGTTGTTGGATTTTTGGACTTTTTGCTGTGTGAACTGTCTGCATGTGCTGGATGAGTTGCGGCCTCTGGAGGAGAAGTACGGGGACGCGTTGGTGATTGTGGGGGTGCATTCGCCGAAGTTCGCGCATGAGGGGGAAGAGGCCGCGGTGAAGGCGGCGGTGGAGCGGTATGAGGTGGGGCATCCGGTGCTGGACGACCCGGAGTTGGTCACCTGGCAGAACTACACGGCGCGGGCCTGGCCGACGCTGGTGCTGGTGGATCCGAACGGGTACATCGTCGCCCAGTACTCCGGCGAGGGGCACGCGCACGCTTTGGATGCTCAGTTGGCGCAACTGATCGAGGAGCACGAGAAGGCGGGCACGCTGACGCGCGGGAAATCCCCGTACGTCGCGCCGGAGCCGGAGCCGACCGAGTTGCGGTTCCCGGCGAAGGTGGTTGCCCTGGGCGATGGGTTCCTGGTGGCCGATGCGGGGAACCACAGCGTGGTCGAGCTCGCGGCCGATGCCACCACGGTGGTCAGGAGGTTCGGCACCGGACAGCGCGGGTTCGTCGACGGACCGGCCGGGCAGGCCGCGTTCTCCGAGCCGAATGGGCTGACTGTCCTGCCGGCCGAGGTCGCCGAGAAGGTCGGGTACGACGTGGTGGTCGCGGACACCGTCAACCACGCCCTCCGCGGCATCAACCTCACCACCAACCAGGTGAGCACGCTCGTCGGCACCGGCGAGCAGTGGATGGACGGTGACGGCACCGACGTCCTGAGCTCGCCCTGGGACGTCGCGTGGTGGCAGGACAAGGTGTGGATCGCCATCGCCGGCATCCACCAGATCTGGACCTTCGACCCGATCACCAAGACCACCGAGATCGCGGCCGGCACCACCAACGAAGGGCTCCGGGACGGCGAGCCCGAGCAGGCATGGTTCGCTCAGACGTCAGGGCTGGCGTCGGACGGCGACCGGCTTTGGCTCGCGGACTCCGAGACGTCCGCGCTCCGCTGGATCGACACTGAGGTGCACACCGCGATCGGCACCGGCCTTTTCGACTTCGGCCTGCGCGACGGCAAGGGCGAGGAGGCACTGCTGCAGCACCCGCTCGGCGTGACGGTCCTTCCGGACGGTTCGCTGGCGATCTCCGACACCTACAACGGCGCCGTACGCCGGTACGACCCGCGCACCACCCTCGTCGAGACGATGGCGACGGGTCTCGCCGAGCCCAGCGGAGCTGTTGTCGCAGGCAACGACCTGCTGGTGGTCGAGTCGGCGGCGCACCGGCTGACCCGGATCCCGCTCGGCGCCTCGGCGAAGGCGGACGAGTTCAGCACCCGGACCCAGCGGCCGCCGATGGACATCGCGGGTGGCGAGGTCACGCTGGAGGTGGTGTTCACGCCGCCGCCGGGGCAGAAGCTGGACGACCGGTACGGGCCGTCCACCCGGCTGCTCGTGTCGTCGACCCCGGAGGCGCTGCTCAAGGAAGGTGCGGGGGATTCGACCGATCTCACCCGTCGTCTGGTGATCGACGAACGCGTCGGGGACGGGGTCCTGCACGTCGCGGTACAGGCGGCTTCTTGTGATTCGGGCGACGCGGAGTTCCCGGCCTGCCACCTGCATCGGCAGGACTGGGGCGTGCCGGTCCGGGTGGCCGCCGACGGGCCGGTCCGGATCGAGTTGGTGCTGTCGGGAGCCTCTACTCCTTGATGTCGCGGTGCTCCTCGACGACCCGGTACTCTTCCTCGACCGCCGGGTCGAGGGCGTCGTTCGGGACGCGCCGGCGCTTGTTGGTGATGTAGAAGGACAACGCGATCCCGGCCGCACCGGCGAGCATCAGGATGTAGCCGACGGCGGTCAGGTTGACGGCGTCCCAGGAGTCACGGACGGCGAACGCGAAGATGGCGCCGACCACCATCAGGAAGATCCCCACACCGATGCTCATGTCGAGCCCTTCTCGAGCTGTCGCGGACACTTCGACGCTACGCCCGCCTGACCCGGGGGACAATCAACGACGCGTGTCGATCTCCGCCCCCAGCCCGGACGGCTCGTGCTTACTCTCGGTGTACCCGGTGGTAAACCTGAGCTAACAGCTCAGCGGGTGGCCAGGGTCACGTCGCCGCTGACGGTCTTCGCCTCGATCCGGTGGGTGCCGCCGGGGTCGTTGCCGAGGCCGTTGTCGACCTCGCCGCTGCGGGTATCGGTAGTGATCCGGTAGCCGCCGGCCGGGGCGGTCACCTCGACGTCGCTGCTGGTGCCCTTCGCGATCACGTCGTTGGCCTCGTCGAGCTCCAGCGTCAGGTCGCCCGAGGTGGTCTCGACATTGACCGAGCCGCCTTTGAGGTGGGTCGCCTCGACGTCGCCAGAGGTCGCCTCGAGGTCGAGCTTGCCGGTCAGCCGGTCGATCTCCACGTCGCCCGAGGTGAGGCTCAGCTTCACGTCGCCGGACACGTCCGTCAGCGAGATGTCCCCGGACCGCGACGTGGCGTCGACGCCGCCGACACCGCTGATGGTCAGGTCGCCGCTGCCGTTCTCGCCGGTCACCTTGGTCCCGCGCGGCACGGTGACGACGAAGTCGGACCGGCACTGCCAGCCGCAGTCACCGTCGAGCTTCAGCGTCTGGCCGTCCACCGAGTACGCGTCGCCCTGCTTCACCAGCCAGTACCTGCGCTTCTCCTCGACCGTCGTCTTGTCGCCGTCGCCCACCTTGATGGTGATGTCGGCGTTCGGCGAGTCCAGCCGGACCGTGCTGATCTGCTCGCTCACCTCGTGCGTGCTGGTCGAGTCCCTGTCACCGAAGGTCCAGAACGCCAGCCCCACCCCGGTCACCAGCAGCAGCGCACCCACCTGCCCGGTCGTAGCCATCCCCATCCGCCTCTTCTCGTCCTATCCGTCGCTCGACAGTAGGTCGGTACTACGAGGCGCCGGATCCGGCACAACCCTCAGATACGCCCTGACGCCAGGCTCAGGGACAGGCGGGTCAGGACCGGTACTCACCCCGGCTGACGGCGCCGGCCAGGTCCTCGCCGATGGTGCCGAAGAAGGTCCGGGCCCACAGGTCGTCCCCATGCCAGTAGGGCCCGTCGTCACCCGGCAGCGACGCGGGCGCGGTCTTGCGCTTGAGGGCCTGCCGGCAGTTCGAGCACAGCGGCAGCTCCAACGTGCTGCCCTCGGCGTCGACCGGCGTCGGGCGCCCGGAAGACCTTCCGTGCAAGGGATTGAAGGCACACAACGGCAGTACTGCGCTGGGCTTGCGCCCGTCCGCCAGCGCGCGAGCCGTGTCGTACTCCCGGCGTCCCTGGTCCAGCAGCACCATCGCGCCGACCACGTCCACCAGATCGCGCGAGGCGTCCAGTACGCGGCCCGCGGCATCGTGGGCGTCGAGCGCGAGTTGCTGATGCCGCAGACCCTCACCGGCGACCGTCGGCAGCGCGGCCAGGTCCGACCCGAGCTGGGTGAGCTCGGCCGTCGTCTCCTTCGTCAGCCGCCGTCTGCGCTCCGCGGCCACCGTGGCGGCCACGTGCGGCGGAATGCTGAACGGCTTCTGCCGCCGCGGACCGTTGCCCCGTCGCCGCAGTCCGATGATCAGTCCGAGCGCGACCAGGATCGCGATCACCGGGATCAGGATGCCGAGCAGCGGAAACCCGCCGTCGGCGGTGGGCTGGAAGATCCGCGGCGGATTGATCGGGCTGTTCTTCTTCGGCGAGACCGGACCCAGCGGCGGGCCGGCGAGCAGTTCGTACATCCGGGCGAGCACCTCGGTCGGACCGGCGTCGTACCCGGTGTCCTTGAGCGCGTGGCCGCGGGCGTTCTGGAGTTGGTCCTCGGCCAGTTGCGGGACGTCCTTCGCCTCGAACCAGGGGAATCGCTGGCCGCCGTCGACCACGACGTACACGCCGGGCTTGCGCAGGGCGTCCATCACCAGCGTCAGGACGTTGCGCTCCTTGCCCTGGAACGCGTCGCTCGGGGTCAGCGGCAGGATGATCGAGTAGACCGGGTAGCCGAGTGCTTCGGCCTTCGCCCGCACATCGGCCCGAAGATTCTCCGGCAGCCCGGTCTTGTACGCCGGGTCGACGTACAGCGGGTCCTTCGTCAGCGCGGTCGCGATCTCCCGAGCGCGCTCGGCCGGCGTCTGGACCGGCGCCGCCCCGGCGGGCACGGCCGCCAGCGAGAGCACCAGCGCCAGTACAAGAGTCAGCGCATACCTGGCCTTCACAGCCGTCCTCCACCTCGTCGGGCGACCAGCGCCGCCAGTCCCAGCACACAACCAGCGAGCACGGCGCCGCCGAACAAGCCGAAGAAGACTCCGCCGACCCCGTTGCCGATCGCCTTGCCGACCGTGAAGCGTTCCGGGGTGTACGTCCGTTCCTCCCGCGGCGGGAGCGGCTCGGTCCGGGCCGGCTCGGCCTCGTACCGGTCGTTCAACCGGACCCCCTCCAGGTACTTCGAGAGCTGCTGCTCCATCGACTCCCGTGAGCCGCCGTACGTACTGCGGGGGCTGTACGCGCGGACCAGGTGGTCGACTCCGGTCGTGGTACCGCCGTCCATCACGAGGTAGATCCCCGGCTTCCCATTGGCCGTCGCCAGCCAGCCCGCCAGCATCGCGGTGTCACCCTTCTCCTGGAACCAGGCGCCGCTCGGGACCACCGCGACGAAGACACGCGTGTCCGACCGGCCGATCCGCTCGACCATCGCCCGCACCTGCTCGTCGTTCACAGTCACCGCGTACTGCGGGTCGACGTACACCGGCTGGTCCTTCCAGGCCTCGACGGCGGCCGCCACCCGCGGGTCCGTTGGGATGCTCCAAGCGGTCGCGGGCGCGCACACCAGCAGTCCGATCGCGGCGAGCAGCAGCACTGTGAGGCGTCTTGGCGTGGACGTGCCCGGCCACATCCCGCGACCGGCCGACCTCATCGGACACCTCCGTAGACCCGCTCGACCCGCTCGGCCAGGTCGTCGGACAGCGCGCCGAAACCGGTCGCCACCATCGGGCTGTCTTCCGGGTCGAGCGTCCAGTAGGGCTCGGGCGCCCGGTCGATGCCGAGCAGTCCCTTCATCGGCACCAGCAGCCCGCGCGGCGTCCGGCCGCGCTCGACCGTCTCCGCGCAGGTCTTGCAGGCGGGGACTTCCGTGTCGTCGGACCAGGCCGCGTGGAACGTGCCGGACGGGTGCGTCGGGTCGAAGAAGCAGGGCGGTACCAGGTCGTTGCCACTGGCCAGCTGGAAGGCCTGCCGGGCGAGCACGAACGCGCCGGTCAGGGTGAGCAGGTCCTCGGGGTCGGTGTTCCGCAGGGTCTTGGCAGCGTCGAGCCGGGCCCGGGCGTCGTCGCGGCGGTCGAGCAAGTCGGTCGTCTGCTCCCGCCGCTTCTCCAACGTCCGCAACGCCCGGCCTGCCTTCGGGATCCAGCGGTCGGCCTGGGATCGGACCGTGGAGAGGTGGACCTGTGTGGCTGGTTCCAGCTCGGCTGCCGCGGCCTTGGAGGACCTGCCCCGGCCGGACTTGCTGCGGCCCGACTTGCCCCGGCCTGACTTGCCCCGGCCGGACCGCCCGGAGGCGAGGGACGGCCGCCGGCGGTGGCGGAGTACGAGGATCAGCGTCAGGAGGAAGCCGATCACTCCACCGACACCCATCCCGATGTACGCCGACAGGTCCTCCTTGTCGGTGGTCGACCGCCCGGACCGCACCGACTCCTTCTCCAGGTCGCTCGCGGGGATCTCGGGGAGCGGGCGGCCGTCGTACGCGGTGCCGGCCTGCTGGATGGTGCGGACGATCTTCGGCGCCGGACGCTCGTTGGTGATCTTGTTGTCGAGCTTGTCGTCCAGCTGGACCCTGGTCAGGTCGCGGCCCTTCAGCCCGGCCGGGCGGAACAGCTCCGCGCGGCCGTACCAGTACTCGTCCGAGACCCGCCAGATCACGTACAGCCCCGGCTGGCCGACACGTGCCTGCAGCAACGTCGGCAGATCGACCTGCTCCTGACGCGTGTACGGCGTGTTCGGCACCAGCGCGACGTACACAGTGAAGCCGGCGGCGCGGGCCGCGGCACGGATCCGGTCCAGCTCGCTGCGCGGGAAACCGGGGCGCATCGCGGGGTCGACGTACAACGGATCCTTCCGCCAGGCGGCGGCGATCTGGTCCGGCAACTCCGGCGCGGCGGCCTGGGCCGGCGCCGGCGGCAGGAACGCCAGTACTGCGAACAGCAGGGCGAGGCGGCGCAAGGGGACGAACATCGCGCTCAGCGTACGACGAGATCCCGATTCCACGTCAGCACAGACGCCGATCGGACGACTGCGGTTCCGATCGGACGACTGCGGTTCCGGGCGGACGCTGCCCTGGCCCGGACAGGGGAGACCGGGCCAGGGACGCGATACCGCTCGGGCAGGAACTCTTCCGCCTGCCGGTCCACCCGGGAAGGGCAGATCGGCGGGCAGCCAGGGGCAGATCGGCGGGCCCCGGGAGATGCCCGAGGGATCAGAAGGCCGACTCGGGCAGGTCCATCACGTCGAGGTCGGTCATCTCGGCCTTGATCCGCTCGGCGCGCACCGTCGGCATGGTCGACCGGACGAACCACTGCGCGGCGGCGAGCTTGCCGGCGTAGAAGTCCTGGTCGGCCGCCGACAGGTCCTCGCCCAGCCTGTTCAGGGCGACCTCGGCCTGCCGCAGCATCAACCAGGAGCAGACCACGTCGCCGAGCACGTAGAGCAGCCGCGAGGTGTTCAGGCCGACCTTGTAGATGTTGCGCGGGTCGCCGTTCTCGGCCTGCGGGTTGCTCGCCATCAGCGCCTGGCCCATCACGCCGAGGATCTTCTGGGTGTCCTCGAGACCCTTGGCGAGCAGGGCGCGCTCCTCCTTCAGCCGGCCGTTGCCCGCCTCGGAGGCGACGAACGCCTGGATCTGCTCGGCCAGGTGACCGAGCGCCTGGCCCTGGTCCTTGATGATCTTGCGGAAGAACAGGTCCTGGCCCTGGATCGCGGTGGTGCCCTCGTACAGGGTGTCGATCTTGGCGTCGCGGACGTACTGCTCGATCGGGTAGTCCTGCAGGAAGCCCGAACCGCCGAAGGTCTGCAGCGACTCGGTGCCCAGCAGCGTCCACGACTTCTCCGAGCCGTACCCCTTCACCAGCGGCAGCAGCAGGTCGTTGATCGCCTCGGCCTCGGTGTCGTGCTCACCCGCGTACCGCGCCTGCTCGGCCCGGTCCTGGTACGTCGCGGTGAACAACACCAGCGCGCGCAGCGCCTCGGAGTACGACTTCTGCGTCAGCAGCGAGCGGCGTACGTCGGGGTGGTGGGTGATCGTGACCCGGGGCGCGGTCTTCGCGGAGTTGGTCAGGTCGGGGCCCTGGACCCGCTCCTTGGCGTACTCCAGCGCGTTCAGGTAGCCGGTCGAGAGGGTGGCGATGGCCTTGGTACCGACCATCATCCGGGCGTACTCGATCACCTGGAACATCTGCGCGATGCCGTCGTGCACCTCGCCCAGCAGGTAGCCCTTCGCCGGAGTGTTCTCGCCGAAGGTGATCTCGCAGGTGGTGGAGACCTTGATGCCCATCTTCTTCTCGACGTTCGTGACGTAGGCGCCGTTGCGCTCACCGGTCAGCTCGCCGGTCTCCAGGTCGAAGTCGTACTTCGGCACGATGAACAGGCTGAGCCCCTTCGTGCCCGGACCGCCGGCGCCCTCGATGCCCTGCGGGCGGGCCAGCACCAGGTGCACGATGTTCTCGGTCATGTCGTGCTCGCCCGAGGTGATGAACCGCTTGACGCCCTCGATGTGCCAGCTGCCGTCGTCCTGCAGGGTGGCCTTGGACCGCCCGGCGCCGACGTCGGAGCCGGCGTCCGGCTCGGTCAGCACCATGGTGGCGCCCCAGCCGCGCTCGATCATGTGCCGGGCGATCTTCTTGTCCCGGTCGGTGCCGTTGCGCCACAGCACGTGGGCGAAGTTCGGGCCGGCGGCGTAGATGTGCACGGCCGGGTTCGAGCCGAGCACCATCTCGGCGGCGGCCCAGCGCAGCGAGGGCGGGGTCGGCTGGCCACCGAGCTCCGGCGGCAGCTCGAGCTTGTACCACTCGGCGTCCATGTAGGCGTGGTAGCTCTTCTTGAACGACTCCGGCATCCGCACCTCGTGCGTGGCCGGGTCGTACACCGGCGGGTTCCGGTCGGCGTCCTCGAACGACTCGGCCAGTTCGTTCTTGGCCAGCCGGTCGATCTCCGCCAGCACCTCACGCGCGGTGTCGACGTCCATGTCGGCATACGGGCCCTGACCCAGCACCTCGCCGCGGCCCAGTACCTCGAGCAGATTGAACTCGATATCCCGCAGATTCGACTTGTAGTGGCTCACGCCGTCACCTCGCTCCGCTCGGTTCCGGCGCGAGCCAGAGGCTGCTGTGCCTGTTTGTTCGCTCGCTGCGCTCTCTCACGGGCTCCCCTACCTCTTCGCTTCGCTGTACTCACGAGTAACTTGAGTATATACCCGCCAGTAATCTGCGCAAAGAGGATTGGATGTGGGCGTGCCCACGACACTGATCTACGAGACGCACTCGACCACGCTGGACAACGAGAACGGCATCGCCACCGGCTGGCTTCCGGGCGAGCTGTCGGAGGAGGGGCGCCGGCACGCGGTGGACCTTGGCGACCGGCGCCGGGGGGCGGTCGACATCGTGTTCAGCTCCGACCTGCACCGTGCGATGAAGACGGTCGAACTCGCCGCACTCGGCGTGCCGCACCTGGTCGACTGGCGGTTGCGGGAGTGCAACTATGGCGAGCTGAACGGGACCCCGGCCGCCGGGCTGGCCCCGCGGGACCGGTGGATCGATCAGCCGTACCCAGGTGGGCAGAGCTACCGGGAGGTGCTGGAGCTGACCCGCTCCTGGCTCGACGACGTCAAGCGCTGGTACGGCGAGCGCCGGTTGCTGGTGGTCGCGCACTCGGCCAACAGATGGGCACTGCAGCACCTGTTGACCGATGTTCCGTTGGAGGAACTGGTGGACGCGCCCTTCGACTGGCGGCCGGGCTGGGTGTACGAGATCTAGTGTCCCGTAAGCGAGATAGCTTGACGCTGGAGGCGCCCAGGCACGCACCTCGCGGCGTTGGAGAAACGTCCACGATGCCAGAGCATCGAGGACGCTTCTCCGCCTTGCGATGCACGCACCTGGACACCTCCATCGTTCAAGCTATCTCGCTTACGGGACACTAGGGGTTGTAGACGGCGGCGCTGCCGTAGAGCTGGTTGGTGAAGCCGGAGATGTAGCTGCTGGAGTTCCCGGCCCGCAGGTCGTAGGTCAGGAAGACGCCGTAGCCCTCGTTGACGGTTCGTGCCGCCAGGGCGGCCGCGTTGGACGAGTTGTTGATGTGCACGGCGGCCGGGGAGAGTCGCGCCTTGTCGCTCGGGCCGCGCGGGACGGACCACGTTCCGTAGTACGGGTTCCAGGCGTAGTCGAAGGTGTTGGCGATGCTCTGGCCGTTGTAGCTCAGCCGGGCGGCCGACGGGCCGATGTCGTAGAGGGTGATCAGCTTGTTCGGCAGTTTCTGCCGCAGCGCGGAGACCAGGTAGAAGAAGGAACTCGCGTTCGGCTGACCGGTGCCGTTGACGCCGTACTCCGCGTACTCGTCGTCGAAGTCGATGCCGTCCAGTCCGTACCGCGTGACGGCGTCGGCGAGCTCCTGCGCGAACGCGTCGGCGGCCTGCTGGGACGGGAAGTTCGCGAAGCCGGCGCCCTGGTGGTTGCCGAGGATCGACAGCAGCACCTTGATGCCCTTCTGCTGCAGCGGCCGGACCTGGGTCGCCACGTTGTCGAGCACGTTCTGGACGTTCTCGTTGAAGTGCAGATAGGCCTTCGAGCCGTCGTAGTTGATGTTCGCCGCGAAGATGACGGCGATGTCGAACACCTGCGCGCCGCCTTGGGCCAGCCGGTACCTGCCGGCGTTCAGCATCGACTCGTTGTTGACCTCGACGTAGACGACCGAGATCGGGCCGGACTTGGCGGCGGGAGGCCGTCGGCCGGCCTGGGCGGGCAGCGTGACGCCGGCGGTGGCCGCCGCCGTGGTCGCGGCGAAAGCGGACAACAGGGTTCTTCTGCGCAGGTGCTGTGGACTCATGCTGGTCGGCTCCTTGCCTGGGGCGGGACAGGAGCTACCAAGATAAACCGGTATAGCGTGGCTCGCTCGGGAACGGCGGGGCTCGCGATTTGGGTAGTGATAGACCAAGATGGTCCCGGCAGGGGGAAGAAAGTTACGGGGGCTGACCGGAAGAGGACGGATGAGCACAGCACCCGGTACGGCGGTCGACGTCCGGCGGACCCGCAGGTCCCTGGTGGCCGGCACGGTCGGCAACTTCGTCGAGTGGTACGAGTTCGGCGCCTACGGCTTCTTCGCCACCGTGATCGCGGCGAACTTCTTCAGCAGCACCTCGACCAGCGATGCCGAGAGCCTGATCAAGACCTACGCCTCGTTCGCGCTGGCGTTCTTCTTCCGGCCGATCGGCGCGGCCCTGTTCGGCCGGCTGGGGGACCGGATCGGCCGGCGCCCGACGCTGATCCTGGTCCTGCTGCTGATGACCGGCTCGACCACGCTGATCGGCGTACTGCCGACCTACGCGGCCGTCGGAGCGGCCGCGCCCTGGCTGCTGACCCTGGTCCGGGCGCTGCAGGGGTTGTCGGCCGGCGGCGAGTTCGGCGGCGCGGTGTCGATCATGACCGAGTTCGCGCCCAAGACGAAGCGCGGCCTGTACGGCGCCTGGCAGTCCTTCACGGTGGCGCTCGGGTTGCTCACCGGAGCCGGTCTCGCGGCGATTCTCGCGACGGTCCTGAGCAAGGAGGCACTCACCGACTGGGGCTGGCGGATTCCGTTCCTGCTGGCTCTCCCACTCGGCCTGGTCGCGTTGTGGTTGCGGCTGAGGCTGGACGAGACGCCGAGCTTCTCGAAGGTCCAGGAAACGCAGGCGCCGCCGGCGGACAAGGCTGAGGTGGCGAAGGCGATCGCGGTCGGCATCGGGCGGCTGATGGGCTGGTCGGCGGCCGGCTACACCTTCCTGGTGGTGATGCCGTCGTACCTGCAGGCCACGCTGAACGCGACCTTCCAGCAGGCGCTGGTGGCGACGGTACTGGCGAACTTCGGCTTCGCCGTGTCGATCCTGCCGGCCGGCTGGCTGAGCGACCGGATCGGCCGCCGCCCGGTGATGGTGGCCGGCGCGGCGCTGGTCGTCGTACTGGCGTTCCCGTTGATGAATCTGCTGCAGGACAAGGAGAGTTCGAACGCGGCCAAGGGGATCGCGATCTTCGCGGCGGGGTTGGTGGTCGGGTTGATGGCCGGGCCGGGGCCCGCGATGCTGGCGGAGATGTTCCCGACCAGAGCGCGCTACACCGGGCTCGGGCTGGCGTATTCGCTGTCGAACGCGGTGTTCTCCGGCTCGGCCGGACTGATCATCACCGAACTGATCAAGCGCACGAAGAACATCGACATCCCGGCGTACTACGTGGTGGTGACGTGCGCGGTCAGCGTGATCGCGCTGCTCACCTTGCGAGGCGACGACCACAAGCGGGAGTTGCGGGACTGACATGCGAGTCATCGGCCTGATGTCGGGCACCTCCTACGACGCGATCGACGCCGCGGCGGCGGACCTGAGGATCGAGGGCGACCGGATCGTCCTCACCCCGCTGGGGATGCTCAGCCGTTCCTATCCTGAGCCGTTGCAGGCGGCCCTGGCGAGTTCTTTGCCGCCAGCAACTACGTCGCTCGAGCAGGTGTGCCGGCTGGATACGGGTATTGGTCAGGCCTTCGCCGCGGTCGCCGAGCAGGCGGTCGAGCAGTTGTGTGGTGGGCGGGCGGAGCTGATCGTCTCGCATGGGCAGACGGTTTTCCATTGGGTCGATGAGGGGCAGGTTCGCGGCACGCTGCAGCTCGGTCAGCCGGCGTGGATCGCTGAGGCGACCGGGACGACGGTGGTCTCGGATCTGCGGTCGCGTGATGTCGCGGCGGGCGGGCAAGGCGCTCCGCTGGTCAGCATCGTGGACGTGCTCTGGCTGCGCGGTCGGTCCGGTACGCCGGTCGCGCTCAACCTCGGGGGGATCGCCAACATCACGGTGGTTCCGGGGGCGGGGGTCGAGGCACCCGGGAGGGGGACGCTCGCGCTCCCGGGGGCCTCAGGAAGTGCGGCACGGCCGGGTGGTGCGGGGGCCGAGCCGATCGCGTTTGATACCGGGCCGGCGAATGCTCTGATGGATGCGGTGGTGCGTGATCTCACCGGCGGGCAGTCCACGTTCGACGCCGACGGGGTGATGGCGGCTCGCGGGCGGGTCCACCCGGAGCTGTTCGCCCGGCTCCTTGCCGAGCCGTACTACGCCAGGCCCGCGCCCAAGAGCACCGGCAAGGAGTTGTTCCATCTCGGGTATCTCGCCGAGGCGATGAGCGGGTTGCCGCAGATCGCGCCGGACGACCTGGTCGCCACGGTGACGGCGTTGACCGCGCGGACAGTGGCGGACGCGGTGCACGCGTACGGCGGGACCGAGGTGATCGCCGCCGGCGGAGGGATCCGGAACGCGGTACTCATGGATCTGCTGGAGCAGGAACTGCGGGGTGTTCCGCTGTTCAGCACGGACGAACTCGGGTTGCCTTCGGCGGCGAAGGAGGCGTACGCGTTCGCAGTACTGGGGTTTCTGACGGTGAACGGGTTGGGTGGGACGGTGCCGAGTTGCACCGGGGCGCGGCACGCGAGTGTGCTCGGGTCGATCACGCCGGGTGCCGGGCGGTTGCCGGTGTCGCCGCCGCCTGAGCAGGTGCCGGTCTCGCTGACCATCGATTGATCTGACCTGGGCCGCGTGTGACGATCCAGCGGTGATCAAGTCCGCGGAGATCCAGGTCGACGGGCGGCCGGCGCTGCTCACAGTGCCGGTCGATGCGCCGGTGCGGGTTGGGGTGGTGGCCCTGCACGGGTCCAGCAACTCGTCGTACCGGCAGGTGATCTTCGAGCACTTGGCCGCGACGCTGGCACCGCTGGGCGACGCAGTACTGGCTTTCGAGCGGGCGCGGAGCCGGTTGACCGAGCGGGCCGGAGCTACTCGTTGACCCAGGCAAGAATTCGGCGGGCGGACTCCTCGGGGGTGCCGTCGCCGGGGACGGAGCGGGGGACGAGTATGCGGATCTCGGCGGCGTCGGCGATGGCCTTGGCGATCTGCTCGTCGGACCAGCCGCGCTCGGCGAGCCGCTTGCGCCGTACCGGGTCCGGGCAATCCAGATGCAGCCAGCGACCCTCCGGTAGCTCCTGTGGGATCAGCGGCGACAAGAGCAGCATCGGGGTGCCGGAGCGGCGTACGAGTTCGGTGATCCGCCGCCATAACGCGTTGTACGCGGGCCAGTTCGCGGCGGCGCCGGAGTCGGCGATGTCGAGGCCGAGCACGCGACCGTCGGAGTCGAGCAACTCGTCCATGTCCATCACCACCAACTGCCCCGACCGCAGCCGCAACAGCTCCGGGATCACCGTCGACTTGCCCGCTCCCGGCGCACCCGTCACCACGTACAACCTCGTCACGGGACCATTTTCACCGACCTCCTCGACACGCGCCGCTCGGAGTCACGTCGCCGGGTTGACCTTCGAGTTGCTCGAAGACCCAGGATCGGCGCCATGACAGAGAAGTTGCTGGCGATCAGCGCCTTTGCCCGGCGGGTCGGGCTGACTCCGAGCGCCCTGCGGTTCTACGACGACTGCGGGTTGCTCCGCCCGGCCGAGGTGGACGAGCAGAACGGCTACCGGTACTACTCGCCGGAGCAGGAGGCCCGGGCCGCGCTGCTCCGGGACCTGCGGGAGATCGACCTGCCGCTGGCCGAAGTACGGGTCGTGCTCGATGAAGGACCGGCCGCGGGTGCGGCGGTGGTGCAGGCGCATCTGCGGACGGTCGAGGGGAGGGCGGACGCGGCTCGGCGCGCTGCGGCGCGGATCCTGGCCTCGCTGTCGGCGGTGCCGTACGAATGCGCGGTCACGCTGGGCGGTGCGGAACTGGCCAGCGCGATCCGGCAGGTCGCGGCCGCGGCGGCTCCGACCGACGAGATCCCCGCGCTCGCCTGCGTTCTGCTGGAGCTCGGCGAGGACGAGGTGACGCTCGTGGCGACCGACCGCTACCGGCTGTCGGTGCGCAAGCTCCAGCCGCTCGCGTTCGCGGGGTATCCGCGGCAGTTGCTGGTTCACGCCTCGGAGTTGACGGCGCTGGCTCGGTGGGCCGCCGCCGCGGTGGAGCTCCGCCTGGAGACCGGCCCGGCCGGTACTGCGATGATCGTGGACGGCGAGTCCCGTGAAGTCCCGGTCGTGGCCGAGGAGTTCCCGGCGTACCAGTCGATCCTCGGAGGTTTGGCACCGTCCAGCTGCCGGGTAGTCGCCGACCGGCTCCAACTACTCGCCCTGCTCGCCCCGCACGCCAGCTCAACCGTTGCCCTCGACATCAACTCGAACACGCTCACCCTCACCCCAATCCCCGCCTCGAATGCTGGGTCGAGTGGTAGGCAGGTGGACGTGATCGGGTCGGGCGCTGTGCGGATCGGGTTTGCTGCTTCCTTGCTGGCGGCGGCGTTGGAGGTGAGCGTGGGGCCGGACGTGCTGCTGGAGATCCGCGCGGAGGATCGGCCGGTGGTGGTTCGCTCGGCTGATCAGGGGACCTTCACCACGCTGGTGATGCCGACCCGCCTCAACGGGTGAACCGCGCGTTCTACGGCTGGCTGGCAGGCGCGACACTCTCGGCGTTCGGCGACACCGCACTGTTCTTCGCCCTCGGCTGGGCCGCGGCAGGCTTCGGCCCGAACGTCGCCGGCCTGGTGCTGACCGCCTACACCCTGCCCCGAGCCGTACTCCTCCTAATAGGCGGCGTACTAGGCGACCGCTGGGGCCCGCGCCGCCTCCTGCTCGCCTGCTACTTCCTACTAGCCACTCTCACAGCCGCACTCGCCGCCGCCTTCCAGCTAGCCGGTACTACGGTCGCCCTGCTCCTCCTGACAGCCGCCACCATCGGCACAGTCGACGCCTTCGCCCTCCCCGCCGCAGGCGCCTTCCCTCGCCTCTTCGCCGACGACACCACCCTCCCCAAGGCCATGGCCCTCCGCACCTCCACCCAACAACTGGTCACCCTGGCCGCCGGCCCCATCGGCGGACTCCTCGTAGCCGCCGTAGGCCTACCAGGCGCCCTGACCATCGATGCCCTGACCTTCGCCATCGCCTACGCCGTACTCCTCCGCATCAAGCTTCCAGACCTCCCTTCAGCTCCCTCACAACACGCGAGCGCGAAGCGCTCAACCTCACCCCAGCCGAGGCCGCGCGTGGCAGCGGAGGCTCTCGACGGCCTTCGGCTCGCCTGGTCGGATCCGGTCCTACGAGCCCTCCTGCTGACCGTCGCACTCGTAGCAGCCTTCGTACTGCCGGTCACCTCCCTCTGCGTGCCTCTGCTCGCCAGATCCAGCGGTTGGTCGGCCTCGCAGGCTGGGCTGGTTGTGGGGACGACGGTGGCGGGTGGGTTGCTGGTGACGGTGCTCGTCGCTCGCCTAGGCACCCAGAAGCACCCAGGCGCCACAGCAGCACTCGGCTGCCTCCTCGCCGCCGCAGGCATCGCCGGTCTCGCGCTGTCGCCGTCCGCTCACCCAGCGGCGATCGCCGCCTTCGTCCAAGGCATCGGCGTCGGCATCTTCACCTCACACCTCGCCCCGCTGTTCATCGCCAGCACCCCGCGCTCCCACCTCACCCGCCTGCAATCCCTCCTCGCCCTCGCGCAAACGCTCCCGCTGATCGCCTCCAACAACCTCCTCGGCGGCATAGCCGCCTCCAGCCCGCAGTACGCAGTACTGGCGTGTGCTGCGGGTACTGCGCTCGCCGCGGCCTGCCTATTCAGCAGCCGTGGCGTCCGAAAGGCAGTGGTAGGAGTACCTTGAGGGGATCGGAGTCGGTGGTGTCTCACTGTCGAGCACCTTGGAGTCTCCGGTGTAACGAGGCGATGTCGATGTCGTTCCCGCTGTTCCTGCCGTCAGCCCCGGTGAAGGCCGAGCCGGTGCGAATGAGGCCGTCGGACATCACGCTCGGCGTCATCTTCGCTGAGCTGAGCGCGGCCAGGTCCGCGAACCAGCAAGAGCGCGGTACGCCGCGCCTGGGCACCGCGGGCGGCCCCCGTGCCGACCGACTGCTGATCAGTCTGGAAGCGTGCGTGGCGGCCCTGACCGAGCGCAACCTCCCGATCCCGCCGAGCATCCGGGACGAACTCCGCCTCCGCCGCAGCCTGTACACCACCCGCCGCTAGCCGCGGCGCGAGCAGCCGCTCCCGATTCGCTCGTGCGTTTGTGAACGGTCACTGGTTGGCGCCCAGGCAGTAACGGATCGTTGTCCATTCAGTTATTCGAGTACGACGGGTGGACGGTGAGGCTCCCTGCAGGCCTCGCCCAAGGCCTGCGCCGGTCGGCCCAACGCCCTGGGCCGGCTTCGTCGTACCAACGGGGAGTTTTGTCATGCGCTTCGCCCGCATCGCCTTCGGCTTGCTGCTGGCTCTGGTGGGATTGCTGGTCACTCTGGCGGGAGCAGTTGCCGCGTTCTGGCTGGTCGGTCCCGACAACACGCTCGCGACCGGCTCGAAGCCGCTCGCCAGTAGAGGGCTCGCGGTGATGACCGCACCGGACCTGCTCGATCGGCACGGCCCGACCCTGCATGTCACCGCCGCCGCGGCCAAACCGGTCTTCGTCGGCGTCGGCCAGGACATCGACGTGGCGAGCTACCTCGGCACCTCGGAGTACACCCGAGTGGTCCGGCTGAACCCGCCCTCCGACCTCGACACCCAGGAGATGAAGGGTGACGTCGCCGCCCTGACTCCGCCGGGCGGGCTCGACTGGTGGATCGTGAAGGCCGGCGGCAGCGGCGAGCAGTCGGTCGCCTGGCCGATCGCGGACGGCCGGTACGACGTGGTGGTGATGAACGCGGACGGGTCGCCCGGCGTGGATGCCCGGGTGGTTCTCGGGGTGGAACTCGAGGGCGCCTTCGCGACCTGCCTGCTGGTGCTCGGGATCGGGATGGTGCTGCTGGTCGGGGGCCTGCTGCTGATGTTCCTGCGCAAGCGGAAGACCCCCGCACCGCCGGCGCCGGTGATTCCGTCGCCCATGCCGTACACGCCGCCGGCGCTCCAAGGTTCGGGCCGGGTACGCCGTGTCGCCACCGCGGGTACGGCGGTCACGTCACTGTTGCTGGTAGCAACTGGTTGTGTCGCGGTTCCGGAGAAGAACGCCGGGAGCCAGGCGATGACCCGGCCCGCCGTCGCACTGGCGGACGGGCAGGCCGTGGTGAAGCGGTACAACGAGGTCAACAACCAGGCGAACCAGGCCAGGAACGCCAAGCTGTCCGAGACGATCGAGGGCGGTACGACGCTGGCGCAGACCCGGGCCGGGTACCGGATCAACAGCAAGCTCGACGCGGCCGGCAAGAACAAGACCAAGCCGTTCACCTACACCGATCCGCAGATCGGTGCGCCGGAGTTCGCCGCGTACCCGATGCGGTTCGTCGCCTTCTCCGGCGTCTCGGACGATCCTGAGAGCCGCCAACTCGGTGTCTGGCAACGCCAGAGCGCCGGCACGCCGTGGGTGCTGACGAACTCCGTCTACCCGCTGGCGACGACGAAGGTCCCGCCGGTGGACGACCTCCGGGTCCCGACCAAGGCGGACATGGCGAAGCTGCCGATCCTGCCGCAGACGGCGGGCAACGACCTGGCGGCGTACCTGACTGGCGGCGCGAAGTCCTCGAAGGCGGCGCTGTTCGTCCCGTCGCCGCGCACCGTGATGTTGCTGAGCCAGCGCGCCAAGAGCAAGGTCGACGCCGTCAAGGCGGACTACATCTCCACCGTCACCGACACCTTCCGCCTGTCCGGCGACCCGGTCACCTTCATCACCTCCACCGGCGAGGCCCTGGTCTTCCTGTCCCTCACCGAGCAGTACCTGCAGACCATCGAGCCAGGCCACAACGCCTACTTCACCAGCGGCCCCGAAACCGCCTTCAGCAGCATGGTCAAGTACACCCAAACCCTCCACCAGAACTACCTCTACCAGGCAGCCCTGGTCATTCCCCCCACCGGCAAACCCCGCATCCTCTCCCTCGACGGCCAACTGGTCAGCGCCGGCGGCAGTTGACCTGAGGACCTTCGGCCCTGGCGCGGTGGACGCTCGAAGAACAGATTGCGGGGATGGGTGGGGTGTGGTCGGGGTTCTGATCGGTTTGGTGTTGACGGGGTGTCGTGGTGGAGACGCGGAGGATCGCGTTTCGGAAGGTCACCGCGCAGGACCCCGAGATGGACAAAGGGGACAAGGTGGTCACCACCCGCGGAGTGGCTGGGACGCGGCGGTTGACCTATGAACTGACGTTGACCGACGGGGTGCAGACCGGCAAGAGGCTGGTGCGCCAGGTGGTCGTGAAGCAGCCGGTCACCCAGATCTTGTTGGTACCGACATCTACCGCCTCGACGCCGACAAGGACGGCGAGGGCTGCGAGGACTAGCCGCGGAACTGGGCGGTCAGGGTTCGGCCGTGGGTCTGGTGGGTGGGGTAGTCGAGGCGGGTGCCGGTGGCGGTGTGGGTGACTCGGATGGTCGGGTCACCGGAGAGCTTGGTCAGGCGGCGGGCCAGGACGTTGAGGGTGATCGTCGCGCGGGTGGTGGTGGGGTCGGAGACGGCGATCGTGGTGGTGTGGTCGGGGTGGCGTTGGGTGAGGACTGAGGCTGGGCCGTTGATGGTCAGGCCTAGGACCTGGTGATGCCCCGGAGTGAACGAGTTGGCGGCGGTCAGGTTCAGACCGTGGTGGTGGATCGCCTGGAGGCGTGGGGTGTTCGAGAGGGTCAGCAGCCGGCCGTAGCGGTAGGAGTCGAGTGCGGCCTCGGTGGCGTGGGGGACCAGGGCGTAGGCGAGTGCTGCACGACCAGTGGTCTGGTGGGTGAGGGTGAAGACGTTCTTGGTGACTGCCGTGTCGGGGTTCGACGTGCGGATCACTCGGCGGCTTCTGGTGACCTGCTCCAGGCCGACGGAGACAGGGCTCGGCTGCAGGAAGTAGTAGCCGAGGGAAGAGCCGGTAGTCGTGTTGGCGTAGCGGAGCCACCTGAGGTCGGCGTCGCCGGTGCCGGACCACGCGCGGCCGTTCCGTAGTACGCCGGACAGTGACACCGCATCACCAGGAGCCGCGAGGCGGGCGTCGAGCGACGTGGTCACCGCGCGATCCTCCTTGTCCCCGACACCAGCAGCCAGTACTACGACCTCGTCGTCGAGCAGGAACCACGACTTGGTCGACTCGGCGTTGCGGTAGACCACGAAGTCCGACGGCAGCGACTCCCGGTCCGCATAGGCGATGTCACTCGACTGGACCCACCCGGCCGCGCCGTACGCGCCCAGCGTCGCGCCACCGGAGTACTGGTTGGTGCCGACCGGGAAGTACACGTACTTGTTCTGCAACTCCGACGACGCAGTGAACTCCGGCGGGTGGTCGTAGAACGCCTTCCCATACGACTCCGGCACCGTACTGCGCTGCTCCACCGGCGCGGTGACACCAGCCAACCCGTACGGCGACACGGTGGTGAGGTAGTCGACCCCGAACGCCTTGGTCTGGTCCTGCCCACTCAGGTACAGGTAGTACGCGCCGTCGCCCTGGAACCACGGCATCAGGTTCTCGCCGCTCATGTACTCGTACTTGCTGATCCGCTCCGAACTCCGCGCCAGCGCGAACGCGTACCCCGGCCGCCGGTGCACGGTCCGGTCCATCGAGTTGAACGCGACGCTGCTGCTCGCGGGGTTCAGATCGGCCGGTGCCACCGAACCGTCCGCGAGGATGTCGGCGAACCGCGCCACGCTGACGGGCGACACGAAACTGTTCGGGTTCAACGTCGGCCGGGCGGTGAACTTCACGTAGCTCCGCAGCCTCGCCGCATCCTCGGCCGCCGCGTAGTCCGACAGGTCGACGATCGCCTCGACCACGATCGCCACGTCGTCGTACCCGGTGGCGGTCCGCGAGATCGCGCGGCCCTTGACGATCTCCATCATCCAGCCCTCGAAGATCAGCGGCGCGAACCCGTCCTCGATCCAGCCCTGCACCACCTTCACCAGGTCGCCGGACTGCGCGTAGTCGGTGCCGTCGAGCGTCTTCACCGTCTGCACGACCCGGGTGAGCAGACCCTTGCCGTACGAGCCGGTGTACGCGACCGAGTCGTGCTGGATGAACGAGCCGTCTGCGTAGTACCCGTCGGTGACACCGTGCTGCAGGTTGTACGGATCGATTGTGGCGAACACGGTGAACTGGTCCTGCAGCGCCTTGCGGATCCGCGCGTCGTCGTCGAGCAGAGCGCCCTGGATGATCCGGTTGGCGGTGATATCGGACAGGTTCGCGCCGGTGTGGAAGCGGGAGTCGAGGTCGACGTCGCCGTCCTTGCCGTTGCGGAGGTACGCGTCCATCGAGGCGACGTACGTGCTGATCAGTTCGGCGGGTGCGTCGAGCAACGCGAGGGTCTTGCCGACGTGGGTGGAGATGCCGATCTCCCAGGTGAACCAGTTGCCGTAGTACCCCTTCGACTGGTCGCCGTAGTAGTTCGCGTGCAGCCAGGCGAGCTTGTCGAGCACCCGATCCCGTACCGCGGTGTTGCCCTGCAGGTCGGAGGCCGGGCCCGGGCGCTTGGTGGCGAGGGCGATCTCGTAGAGGTGCAGATATGACGCGTTGAGGTTCGGGTCGCTGGTGCCCAACGGGAGTCCGGCGAAGAGTTCACCGGCCTGCGCACGGTCCATCGCGGCGAGCCAGGTCTGCGCGGTCCGGTCGATCGCCGCGAGCTTGGCCTGTACCTCCGGCCTCGCGTTGGACTCGGCGGTGCCGGCGAAGACGCCGACCAGATTGGCCAGCAACGCGGCGGCCCCAGCACCGCGCACGCCCGTACCGCGTACTCCGGCAGGCATGCCGCGGGCGCTCGCGGGTGCGGGATTCACCGCGGTCAGCAGAGCGGCGGCGGGAACGAAAGACAGCAGGCGGCGACGGGTGATGTCCACTGGTACTCCCGGGCGAAGGGGAAAAAACCTCACGCCCGGAGTCAAGCAGCCGGAACTATGTTACGGCAACCGCTTACCCGACTTTTCCCGCGATGACCACCGGAGCTGGGTGCGGCAGGACCCTCTCGCCCGGCCCCGCTAGTTGCCTTCGGCCACCCCATCCCGGCCCCCATGTGGAATGGTTGTCAGGCCTTGGTTTGCAAGGACAAGGTCGACCATTCGAATTGAGCATGACCCACCCGACGCGAGCTACCCCGCCCCGGCCCGGTCAAGCGCCCCAAACCCACCGGACACCCCGGACAAAACGAAACCCCAGGTCGCTCTGACCTGGGGTTTCACCTGGAGCGGGTGACGAGAATCGAACTCGCACTGTCAGCTTGGGAACAGACTTGTCAACCGCCGTCGCTCCAGGCGTGACACACGGCCCGCTCAGTACGGGCTGCATTGACCGCTGTTGACCGCTGATGGGTGCCGCTGCCCATCCAGTCGGGCACGGTGCGGGCACGACCTCAACGGGGGTATCCTGCCTGCTAGGGCATGCCCAACAGATCTCGGCCGAGATGGAGTCAAGCCTAGGCCCCGGCGTCCAGCAGAGTTGCGCCGGGGCTGACCTATGTCACGGCATGGTCACCCGCTGCATCCCCTTCGCGGTGTGGCTGATGCTTCCTGGCAGAACACCACCTGGAGTTGACCCAGCCCAGCGCTTAGCAAGTCGTCGGCCGCGTCGCTCAGAGGTTCGTCTGGATCGTCTCCGATCGCCCTGTCTACCGTCAGATGAGCCTGCCATGCGGCATCGCTTCCGTACACGTAGACCAGGTCGACTTGTTTCCGGTAGGCCGTAAAGGTCGTCAAATATTCGCGCCACTCCAGTTGGTGGACCTTCCGGGCGGCATCAGCCTTCGCCTGGAGGTACGTCATTCTTGCGGCGCTGACGTTGGCCGACACCCTGGCTGGAACCTGCTTCTGCTCATGGTGAAAGTTCATCTGGGCGTAGGTAGCCGAGGTCTTCTGATCCGCGTGCGAGCGGGCTGCCGTTAGATAGTCCGCATAGATCTGCGAGCGCTTCTCGCGACTCTCTCTTTCCCGTTCCTCATCAGCTCCGAAATGGGTCGCGGACCAAGTCCCCCACGCAGCAATCGCGGCCACCACGAGTGTGATTGCACTCGAAAGAATCGCTGGCTTGACCCATGCGTACCGGTCCTCCGCCGACCTGGCTCTGAGTTCACGCTCCTGGTGCAGTTGGGCCACCAGGTCTCGCAGCCGCTGCCGATGGGCTGCCCGGCTGCGAATGCTGTTTGCATTTACCACTGCTCGCGCTCCTGTTGTTGATCTCGCCTACCGAAAGCGCCCGGCACATTTGCAGGCAAACCGGTCACCTAGGCGGGAGCTCCGAGCGGGTCGCTCGGGGCTCCCGCGCGGGAGTGCCTCTGCTGTGTGCTCAGACGCGTGGTGAGTCCGGATAGACCTCGACCCTGCCCGGCCGGTGGAGATCCATCTGGAAAAGTTCGCCGCTCATTCGCCCAGGCACTACCGCCGTGCGCACGCGCTCGAATCCTTGGCGCAGATAGTAGTCGTGAAGCTTCGTGTTCGTCCGCCAGACGTCCAGACGGAGCCACTTCGAACCGCGTCGTATTTCCGCAGTTTCGACCGCTGAAAGAAGCGCCTGACCGTGAAACTTGCCGTGTTCGGCGACCAGAAAGCGAGTCAAATAACCCTGCGGCTCGGCCATTTCGGCGGGCGTCCAAAAGTCCGGGTCAGGCTCCGTGATGGCGACGACAGCAACAATCCTATTGTCAACGCATCGGCCGACGAATTGACCGGCGTCAAAGAGTCGGTCGATATCGGCGTGCGCATACTCGGATTTAGAGTGCGGTCCGTGCTCGTACTGATCGAGCCCTTTGCTGGCCACCCACTGTTCGGCCTGGTCTCGCAACTGGTGGACCAACCGTCGCTGCTGCTCGGTTTCGAGGAACGTAAGCGGAGGAAACCAACGCTTTTCTTGATCGGCGTACCGCTCCGGAGCGGACAATGCAACCATCTTCATTCCGAATCTCCTTGCCGCGCATTGCGAATGATTTCCAGACCTGCCGATTTGCCAAGCTCCCAAATGAGACGGTTCCTGCGTCCGAGTCGATGGAATTGGCTCACTCGGGTAATTCTGGTACTGCAAGCCGCGGTGCGAGTCTGTACCAACAATGGTGCGCCCACTGGTACGGCAAGATCTGCTGCGTCTGTCGGATTGGCCGACTCGTCTGTAAGTTCATCGATCCAAGCAATTTCCTCGAATCCGGCGTCTTTTAGCGCGCGGATGGTTCCCTGTGATAAGTCTTCGGTTGTGTCTAGTCCAACTTTCTGGGCCAGGTCGAGAGCGTAGTAGCTTGTTTCCCGCGCCCACGGTTCGCCGTCAAGATATTGATGGGTGATGCGAATGACGACAACTTCGTCATGTGAGGCCCCGACGCGGTCTGCAATCCAAGCCGGTGGCCTTGCCATGCGCATATCGAATTTCTTGGAGGGCTTACGCCCGACCTTTCGCGCGTTCTCCGAGAAGGCGTCGTAGCTAGTTTGGATTCGATCTGAGCGTAATGCTTCCGTCGCAAAATGGTCTGTTCGTCCAATAGGGCGAACGATGATTCCCCTTCGGCCGCCGACGTACCCGGAATAGACCATCCCTTGTTTACCGAGCTCATCTATCGCGGACGTAATGGTGATCCGGCTGACGTCGAAGCGACTCTGAAGCTCCTTGTGCGTGGGCAACAGCGTGCCCGGAGGCCAGGTCCCAGCGGCGATCTCGTCCGCCAGGGTCTCAGCGATCTCTACGTATGCAGGCACAGCAAGCCCTCTCTGCAGGTTGGACATGTCCAACATATCGACAGGGCTTGACAACGCCAACTCTTGACATGTTCGATATGAACTGCTGAACATGTTGGACATGTCCAAGCGATACGGAGGGTGAAGCGATGACCGGGTTGAGTCACCGCTTTGACTCCGTCAGCACGGCAGAGCGACGCCCCGGCGGGCGCAACCGCCGAGGCGTCTGGGTCGCACTAGTCCATTCGTAGAGGAGCACAACCCGTGAACATCATCCACCTTCAGGCCGCTGGCGGCGAAGAGCCGACGGCTGCTGAGCTGGCTGCGATCGAGCTGGAGTGGCCGCTGATCGCGGCTGAACTGGACCTGCTCGACGCCGAGATTTCCCGCATCACCGCCGGTCCCGCCGCGTCCCCGCTGGACCGCCGCCGGATCCGCCGCGCTCAGCGCCGCGTCCTGGCCGTCAGCCGCGAGCTGGCCGACGAGATCATCGCGGACGGTGCAGCGTGACGCGCCGCAGCAGCGCCCCGCTGGATCTGGCCGACGTGTATGCCGAGCGGCTCGGTGTGGAGCCCGGCGAGGGCGTGCGGGACGAGTTGCAGGCCCGTTTCGAGCACCTGTCCCGGTTCCTGCTGACTGGCGGGATGTCCCGGCAGGGCAAGGCCGGGGCGGTGTCGGCCGAAGCCGCCACCGCCTACGGGGATCTGTGGGTCTTGACCGGATTCCTGGCCGACGCCCGGACCGCCCTGACCGGATCGGAGGGCACGCGATGATTACCACGGAAGTGGTTGCCCAGGGCGCTAAGTCGTCCGGTGTGGACAAGCTGCGGACGCAGGCCGCTGAGGCGTCGCAGGTGCGGGCGTTGTCCACGCACCCTGATGTGGTTGCGCTGCGGGTGGAGTCGATCCGTACGCAGGTGGACCGGTGTATGTGGCTGGGCATCGTATTGGGCTTGGCGTTCACGATGGTCAACGTTCAGGCGTTCGCCGCTGACGGTGCCCCGGTGGGTTCGCTGCCGTGGGTGGCCGCGTGGCTGCTGGACCCGATGGTTTCGCTGGTGCTGATCGCGGTACTGCGCGCCGAGCAGATCACCGCCCGGTACCAGGTCAGTGACCACACCAGGTGGATCGGTCGCACGAAGCGGTTCGCGTTCGCGGCGACCTATGTGATGAACACGTGGGCGTCGTTCGGCAAGGGCGACGTGGCCGGGATCGTGTTGCACTCGGTGCCGCCGCTGCTGGTGTTCTGCGCTGCTGAGACCGCGCCGGTGCTGCGGGACCGGTTGACTGAAGCGGTACTGCGGGCCGAGCAGGCCGCCGCGTTGGCCGACCCGCAGAAGGCCGCTGAGCCGCTGGCAGACGCGGTGCCGGTGCCGGTGGTGACGCAGGAGATGCCCCCCCGCTCCCCGGTCCTGGAATCGGCTGCTACGGCAGCGGGCGGGGCATCTCCCCAGACCACGCCGAAGACCACGGCCACGCGCTCACCGCGCAAGCCGTCCCAGCCGCGCAAGAAGGGCAAGGCGGGCCGGATGCTGCTGGCCGATTACGTCGCCGCCGGCCTGGCCGCTGTCGAGCCCGGAACGCCCGCCGACCAGATCACTCCGGCGTGGGCGCGCAAGACGACTGGTTGTTCTGCGGGCCTGTCGGCCAAGGTCGCCGCCGGTGTCCGCGACCAGCTCACCCCTGACACCACCCCTGACAACAGCCCTGACAGCGCCGCTGACGCCGCTGCGGCCGGTCCGGCTGTGGTGCTGACTGAGAGGACGGCTGCCTGATGCTGAGTCTGACGGACTTCTTCTGTGGCGCTGGTGGCACGACGGCCGGTGCGCTGCTGGTGCCGGGCCTGGTGGTTCGGCTGGCTGCCAACCATTGGCCGCTGGCGGTGGACACGCACAACACCAATCACCCGACCACCGACCATGACTGCGCCGACCTGTCTCAGGTCGAGCCGCGCCGCTACCCGCGCACCGATGTGGGCTGGTTCTCACCGGAGTGCACGAACCACTCCCAGGCCAAGGGCGTCAAGCGCAACCGCGACCGGACGCCGGACCTGTTCGGCCAGACGCTGCCGGACGAGGCCGCCGAGCGGTCGCGGGCGACGATGTGGGACGTGGTGCGGTTCGCCGAGCATCACCGCTACGCCGCGCTGATCGTGGAGAACGTCGTGGACGCGGCCAAGTGGGTGCTTTGGCCCGCCTGGCGGGCGTCGCTGGAGTCGCTGGGCTACTGCCTGCACGTGGTCTACCTGAACTCGATGCACGCCCAGGCCGGCGGGCGTCCCGCGCCGCAGTCCAGGGACCGGATGTACGTGGTGGCGCACCTGACCAAGACCCGCTGCCCGGACCTGGACCGGTGGACCCGACCGCTCGCGTACTGCGGTGGCTGTGACGAGCTGGTGCCCGCGATGCAGGCGTGGAAGAAGCCCGACAAGGTGTGGGGCCGCTACCGGGCGCAGTACGTGTGGCGCTGTCCCCGCGTCGCCTGCCGCAACCAGGTAGTGGAGCCGGGGTGGCTGCCTGCCGCGTCCGCGATCGACTGGACCATCCCCGGTCAGCGGATCGGGGACAAGGCCCGTCCGCTGGCCGCCAAGACCATGCAGCGCATCGGTGCCGCCCTCGACCGCCAGGCCCGTACGACGGCGCCGCTGGTGGTGCCGATGGAAGGCCGCGACGGCAAGCAGGCCGCCCCGGTGACGGCGGTACTGCGGACCCAGACGACCCGCAACGAGTCCGCGCTCCTGGTCCCTGCGGGCGGGACCTGGAACGACGCCGCGACCGGAGTCCTGGACGTGATGCGGACCCGCACGGCCAACGAGTCCGAAGCGCTGGTGGTGCCGCTGCGGGCCAACAACACCGCCAAGGGTGTCGGGCAGGTCTTCGACACGTTCGCCGCCGCAGGCAACCACCACGGCCTGCTGATGCCCTACTACGGCAACGCCACCGCCCGCACCACCGACGACCCGCACGGCACATTCACCGCCCACGACCGCTACGCCCTGGTGATGCGCAACAACACCAGCACCGGTGACGGCGCCGAGATGTCCACGCCGGTCGGTGAATCGCTGCGGACCCTGACGACCGCGGGGCACCAGTCGCTACTGGAGTACTCGACTCCGGCGGTGGATGACTGCCTGTTCCGGATGTTGGAGCCGCACGAGATCGCCGCCGGAATGGCGTTCACCCCCGGCTACATCGTGTTGGGCAACAAGCGCGAGAAGGTCCGCCAGCTCGGCAACGCCGTCACCCCGCCCGCCGCCCGCGACCTGGTCGCCGCCGTCGCCGAAGCACTCGGCCACGACGTGGGCGACCTCACCACTGGTCGGGCCACTAGCGAGACGAGGGCCGCATGAACCACCACGACAACCACGCCCCGGCACCGGGTCTGGTCGCGGTCCGGCTGGCCGGACGTGCCCGCGACGTGGCCGCCCTGGTCGCCGCGCTGACGGCCGCCGGAGTCGAGATCGTCACCATCCCGTCGCGCCCCTACGCCAACCGGCACACCCCCGGCGTCCGGGTCTACCTGACGGCCCGCACCCCCGACCAGCCCACCACCCCCGCCACAGCCCGGAGGGACGCATGACCACCCACCACGAGCACGAGCACGACAACGTGCACCGGCTTCACGGCATCGATCACGAGACCGTTCACGACCGCGTTCACGACGACGCTCACGACAGCTTTCAGGACGAGGCACAGCCGATCGTTCACGAGTCCGCCGAGCGGGTGGACGGTGACGACGTTCACGACGCCGACGTAATCGAAGGCGAGGTACTGACCGACGAGGAATCGGCCGAGCTGGACCGCCGGTTGGAATCGCGCGGTGCGCTGGTCGTGCGCCGTGCGACGGCACCGGTGCGGGTGGTGAAGTCGGCAGCGGTCGCGGTCAAGGGCCACGAGCCGACGATGAAGGTCGGCAAGGCGACGCTGCGCCACACCTGGACGGTGGTCCAGGGCGCGGAGTCGTTCGCCAAGCGCGCCTACGACGCCTCCACGTTCGGCATGTACCGGCGCCAGATGAAGGCCGCCGAGGCGGCCGGTGACCGCGAGGCGCTGAAGGAGTGGGCCGACCGCAAGGAGATGGCCACCGAGCGCCGCCACAAGCGGCTGATGGACCTGCCCCGGCTGTTCATCGGCCTGGTCAAGGTGCTCGCCGCGACACTGCTGGGTATCCCGCTGGCGGTGTTCGTGATCGCCGTACTGACCAAGCTCACCGGCAACGGATCGTTCACCGGCGTGTGGCTGGGCTTCTTCGCCGTGATCGGTTTCGTGATCGCTGCGGTGTCGTTCGTGTGGGGCCTGTTCCTGATCGCCGCGCCGTTCCTATTCGTGCTGGCCATGTACCGCGAGGGCAAGCGCCGCGCGGAACCGCCGAGCTGGCTCGTCACGACCGGCGAGACCGAATGGGATCTCGACATCGATGAAACGACGATCGCCCGCGCGCTGGACTCGCTGCGCATCCCGAACATCACCCGCTACCTGAAGCAGGGCTACAAGCTCCAGTTCATCACCCCCGCGCGGCAGCAGGGGCGGGGCACGCACGCGCTGATCCGGCTGCCTGGCGGTGTGCCCGCAGCGGAGATCTCCAAGCGCCGCGTCGCTCTGGCGACCAGCCTGCACCGCGCCGGCTCGGAGGTCTGGCCGAACACCGGCGACGAGGCCGGGATCTTGGACCTGTGGATCGCCGACAAGGGCGCGCTCGCGGGTGGTCCTGGCGCGTACCCGCTGTTGGACGACGGCCTGGTGGACGTGTTCAAGGGTGTCCCGGCTGGCAAGTCGCTACGCGGTGACGAGCTGCGTGAACCGGTGATGGGCCGCAACTCGATCGTGGGTGGCGCGCCGGGTCAGGGCAAGTCGTCGGCGTCGAAGACGTTCATGGCCGGATGCGCGCTGGACCCGACCGTGGAGATGCGGATCTGGGTGCCGGACCAGAACTTCGACTTCGAGCGGTTCAAGCGCCGCTGCTCGCGCTACGTCATGGGTGCCGACGACGAGTCGATTCGTCAGATCCGCGACGACCTCAAGGAAATGTTCGAGGAGATGGGCCGTCGCGGCGACCTGCTGAAGGTCTACGAAATCGAGCAGGTCACCCGCGAGCTCGCGGACAAGAACGTCGGCCTGCACCCGCTGGTCGGTCTGCTGGAAGAGGCGCACGTGGCCTTCCAACACGAGGAGTACGGCGCAGAGATCGCCAAGTACGCCATCGCCCTGGTCAAGCTGGGCCGCAAGCGTGGCATGCATTTCCGGGTCTCGACTCAGGCGCCGACCGCCACGTCGCTGCCCAAGGACGTCACCCGCAACTGCTCCAACAACGTCGCGTTCTACGTGCAGGACTACGTCGCGAACGACGGCCTGCTGGGCCAAGGCGCCTTCAAGCAGGGTGTGCGGGCAACCGACCTGATCCCCGGGGAGAACCGTGGGACCTCGATCGTGAAGGGCTTCACTGCCGCCAAGTTCGAGACGTTGCAGTGGTACTTCCTGGACGGTGCCGAGGGCAACGATCAGATCACGCCCATCATCGACCGTGCTCTTGCCGCGATCGCCAAGCGTGAGCTGCCCGCGCCCGGCGACGCGCGCCGACCGGAGATCGAGACGCGCGATCTCCTCGCCGACCTGGACGAAGTCCTCAACACCGAACTAGTGCCGATCGCCGACGTTCCCGCCCTGCTGCGCGACCTGGCCCCGACCTGGACGCCGTACCAGACCCTGTCCGGCAAGGCCCTGGTCAAGATCCTGGCCGCCGACCACGGCATCAAGGTCCCTTCCACCGGCAACAAGTTCCCCCTCAACCCCGCTACCGTCCGTGACGCGATCGTGCTCCGGCAGCGCGACGCCGGCGCGGCCGACGACGACGCCGACACGGTGACCGACCGGGCCAGTTAGCCGCGAGCCACGGTGCCGGGAACAGGCTCACACGGCCCCCTGAGGGCCTGTTCCCGGCGCCGGTTAACTCGGCTAACTCGGTAACTAACCGCAGGTCAGAGACACATTGACCCGATCTCACTCGCCGAGTGAGGAACCTAACCCGATTCCCGCCAGCTAACTCACTCCCGAATCTCCGGCGACGACACCTATCGGCAGTCCTCGCCTCCACCCGTCACGTCCAAACTCGACTACAGAAGGTGACTGACTGTGGTTCCCGCGCATCATCTGCTCTGGCTCTACGCCTCGACCTTCCTGCCCGCCTCCGTCGTCACCGAGACCCAGCCGCTGACCTCCGCAGAGCGCGTCGCGGTCTGGGCAGGGACCGGGATCGCCGCCGTCGCGCTCTACCTGCTCGGCTGCCTGATCTTCCCGTACGCCAACTGCACCAAGTGCTCAGGCTCGGGCAAGTCCCGCGCCCCGCGCGGCAAGGCGTTCCGCAACTGCCGCCGCTGCCAAGGCACCGGCCGCCGCACTCGCATCGGCCGCCGCCTCATCGACCACAACCGCAACCGCCGCACCCGCTGACCACCCCAGGGAGACCCGAACCACCATGGCCCGCAAACCCCGCAAGACCCGCAAGCCCGACACCACCGCCGACGAGGAGCTGAGCCCGGCTGAGGAGTACCGGGCAGCACTCGCGGACTTCACCAGCTACTCGGCCGACAACGAGACCGCCGAAGCGCTGGCCGCCCGCGACCGGTTCGACACCGCCGATCGCCGCCGCCGGTGGTGGCACTTCTGATGACCGGGCCACTGATGGACCGCGCGAGTCTGCACCCTGCCGCGTCGCGCTGGATCACCCTGTGGAACGGCAGGCAGGCACTCGGCTGGGACCACGCCGGTACGCCGGTGTTCAAGTTCCGTTGGGCGCCCGCCGGCCTGGCCACCCGCCGCCAGCTCCGCGCGATGCGGATGTGCCCCGGCGGGCAGGAACCCTACGCGCTGCTGGTGTGGCGCAACGGGCAGCGCTGGGCCTGGCTGTACCGCCTCGACCTCGCCAAGCCGTCGCGCGTCCCGTCACCGGCACAGCTCAACGCACTCGACAAGGCGATGGAAGCGCGCCGCCGCTGCAAACTCTGCCGCCGAGTCACCGACTACTGCATCCCGACCTCGGACGGTCGGTGCGACCTGTGCATGACCAGTGGCGCGGACCGCTACGCCACGACATATCCCCACGCCGCCTGAACCCTGCTACTCGAGGAGGACCTTCCCGTGACAGACCTGCTGACCGCCGCCCTGGAAGCCGCCCAACGTGGCTGGCCGGTGTTCATGCTCGGACGATCCAAGCGACCCGTAGCCAACTGCGACGCCTGCCCGCCCGACGCGCACGACCCGGCAACCTGCGGACACCTGACCTGCCACGGGTTCTACGCCGCCACCACCAACCCCGCCCGCATCACCCGCATCGTCGCCGCCGTCCCGCGCGGACAGCTCGCCGTCCGCACCGGCGCCGCGTCCGGCCTGCTCGTGGTCGACGTGGACCCCGCGCACGGCGGCGACCACAGCCTGTCCGACCTCATGGCCGAACGGCTCGTCCCGCGCACCCTCCACGTCCACACCGGATCCGGTGGCCTGCACCTGTACTACCGCCACCCCGGCCACCACATCGCCTCCCGCCCCATGCCCGGACGACCTGGCATCGACATCAAGGCAGACGGCGGCTACGTCGTGCTGCCGCCCTCGATCCACCACCGCACCCACCGCCCCTACCAGTGGGGCCAGACCGCCACCGACGTCGAGATGCCCCCGCCCGGACTGCTGGCCGCTTTCGACCCGCCGCCCGTCCAGAGCCCGCGCGCCGGCCTGCCGCCCACCCGGCAAGGCGGGGGCATCTCCCACCCCTCCAAGCTGCTGGCCGCCCACCTGAACGCCGTACGCAACGCCCCAGAGGGTAAGCGCCGCAACACCCTCTACGGAGCCGCCAGAGGCGTCGCACGGCTCGTCGCGGCAGGCGCGATCGACCACGCCGACGCCGTCAACGTCCTGACCGACGCAGGCCACCAAGCCGAGCAAAGCGACCGAGAGATACGAGCCGCCATCAACGGAGGCTTCCGTGACGAAGGGATCGCCGCAGCATGAGCGCCGAACACATCCCCGACTGGCTACCGCCCCTCGAAGAGCCGCCAGAAGACCCATGGGACCCCACACCACTCACGCCACCCACACCGATCAGAACAACCCAAAATCTTCAGCACACACCAAGGCATCACGACCAGATGGGCACGCCCGCGGTCGCCGATGCCGGGCCGGTGTGGGACGGCGTTCCGGTGCCGCTGAAGACCGACCGGTTGCTGCGACCGTTCCCGGTCGAGGTGTTCCCCGGCTGGCTCGCGGACCAGGTCGAAGCCGTCGCGGAAGCGACCCAGACCCCGGCCGATCTGGCCGGGTCGGTGGCGCTGGCCTGCCTGTCCACGGCAGCCGGTGGCAAGGTGCTCGTGCAGGTCGATCGGTCCTGGACCGAATCGGTCAACCTCTACACCGTCACCGCCCTGCCGCCGGGGTCGCGCAAGTCGCCGGTGTTCCGGGCCATGACCGGACCGCTGACCGACGCCGAAGAGGCACTGCGGGAGACCACCGCAGAACAGCGCGTCGAAGCCGAGCTGGCCGCGCGGATCGCCCACGCCCGCGCCGAAGACCTCGCCAAGAAGGCCGAACGCGCCACCGCGAACCCTCAAGAAGCACTGGCCGACGCGACAGCGGCAGCGAAGGAGGCTGCCGGGATCGTCGTGCCTGAGCTGCCCCGGCTGATGACCGACGACGTGACGCCGGAGTCGTGCGTGTCTCTTATGGCTGCCCACGGTGGCAGGATCGCTGTGCTGTCGGCCGAAGGTGACGTGTTCGCCACCCTCACCGGCACCCGCTACTCAGCCGCGCCCAATCTCGGTGTGTTCCTCAAAGGCCACGCCGGCGACAAGCTCCAAGTCGATCGCAAGGGCCGCGAGTCCGAGTCCATCGACCGCCCGGCCCTGACGCTCGGAGTCACCACCCAGCCCGGCACCCTGCAAGGTCTGGCAGCCCAGCCCGGCTTCCGTGACCGAGGAGTCCTCGCACGGATCCTCTACAGCCTGCCCGTCAACACCGTCGGCAGCCGCAACAACGAACCGATCCCCGTCCCCGAACCCACCGAGACCACCTACTGCGACGCGCTGCGAACCCTCGTCCTGCTCCTGGCCGACCACGACACCCCGCACCACCTCGACCTCACCCCCGATGCCCGCCAGGTCCTGCTCGACTTTCAGAACTGGATCGAACCCCGACTCCACCCACAGACCGGACAGCTCGCACCCATCACCGACTGGGCCTCCAAGCTCGCCGGAGCCGTCGTCCGGCTCGCCGCCCTGCTCCACCTGGCCCACACCTTCACCACCGGCTACGCGACCCCCATCACCGCCGACACCCTGCAGGCGGCCGAACGCATCGGGCGCTACTACCTCGACCACGCCCTAGCCGTCTACGACCTGATGGGCCAGTCCAACCCCGACCTAGACGACGCCCGCGAAGTCCTTGACTGGATCACCAAACACTGCGACAAGACCGGCCGCGACACCTTCACCCAACGCGACCTGCTCCGCGCCAAGAACGGCCGACGCGGACTTAACACCGCCGCCGACCTCGAAGCCCCGCTGCGCCTGCTCACCGACCACGGCTACATACGGCTCCGCGATAACAAGCCCGGACGCGGCCGTCCCTCCATCGCCTACGACGTCCATCCCGCCACCCTCCAAAACCCCTGACAAAAATGACAAAAATGACCAAACCCGACTTCTGTCAATTCTGTCATTTTTGTCAGCGCCTCCCAGATTCCATCCTCACGAGGGAGATCGACAAACCGCATGGCTACCCGAGCACCCGGACCCGATCGGATCACGACGCAAGGGAGAACCCAGTTGTCTACGGCAACGACTGATGAAGAAGAGATGCTGGACGTGACCGAGGCCGCGATCATGTTGGGCACCTTCAAGGAGAGCGGCGTCCGGTACCCGCGCCGCCTCATCGCAGAGAAGCGAATCAGGTACGTGAAGTACGGCAGCAAGGTCCGGATACCCAAGTCAGCGATCCAGGAGCACATCAAACGAAACACCGTGTTCCCCGTCGACCTCGATTGCAGCGGGAGGGCTGCCTGATGACCAAACGACGATTCGGCAGAATTCGTAAGCTTCCGTCCGGCCGATTTCAGGCCCGCTATCCGGGGCCGGACGGCATCGACCGGCCCGCCCCAGATACGTTCTCATCGAAGAGCGAGGCCGCGCGTTGGCTGACTCTGAAAGAGGCCGATCTCTCGCGCAATCAATGGATCGATCCGGCCCTGGGGGAGATCCCGCTGGGTGACTACGCGCACAACTGGATTCGGGAGCGGCCCGGACTCCGGCCGAAAACGCTGGTGCTCTACAGCGGCATTCTTCGGAACCACATTGCGCCGACGCTCGGCACTGAGCCGGTCCGGGCACTGACGCCGCCGAAGCTGCGCAACTGGCGGCAGAACCTCCTGGACGGCGGCCTAGGACCGGTCACTACCGCCAAGGCTTACCGACTGCTGCGCTCGATCCTGGCAACTGCTGTGGAGGACAGAATCATCGATACCAACCCTTGCTACATCAAAGGCGCTGCAACTGAGCGCAGCCCTGAACGGCCGGTGCTCAGTGTGCCGGAGGTCTATCAGGTGGCCAACGGAGTGCACCCGAGGTTTCGCGTCCTCGTGCTGCTAGCAACCTTCGGCAGCCTGCGGTGGGGCGAACTGGCGGGTCTGCAGAGGCGTCATGTTGACCTGGTGAATGGTGTGGTGCGAATCCGGCAGGCTGTTGTGGAGTTGCCGACCGGCGAGCTTCGGACCAGTTCTCCGAAGTCGGCAGCCGGACGACGCACGATCTACCTAGACGAGTTCGTCATGGACGATATCCGGACGCACTTCGAGATCTATGTGGAATCGAAATCAGACGCATTCGTCTTCACGGGTGCCAAGGGCGCACAGTTGCGGCGATCAACCTTCCAGCGCCACTGGCGGCGCGGGCTGAAGGCCGCTGGCCTTGACGGCCGGGTCCACTTCCACGACCTCCGCCACACCGGCAATACGTGGGCGGCAGAGAGCGGAGCGACGCTCCGAGAATTGATGGAGCGCATGGGTCACGCGAGCAGTCGGGCTGCACTGATCTATCTGCACACCAACGACGACCGGCATCGGACGGTGGCCCGGGGCATGTCAGAACTTGTCGAGAAGCGCCTGAAGGAGATTCCGGTCGAGTCGGATACGGACGACCTCCCGGAGGCATCGGGCACGTAGCGGGCACGGAGGCTCTACCCGAGCCCTGAAACGACGAAACCCCAGGTCAGAAACCTGCCTCTGACCTGGGGTTTTGCCCTGGAGCGGGTGACGAGAATCGAACTCGCACTGTCAGCTTGGGAAGCTGATGTTCTGCCATTGAACTACACCCGCGCGCTGCCCTGGAGCAGCAGACCCAGGGATCATACCTGGTCCCCGGGGCGGTTTGCACGGGGGGTTATCGGCCAGTTTTCCACAAAGGGCACGCCCAGGACTGGGCAGGTCCGTCATCTTCTGGCAGATTAGAACGCGTTGCCGGGGGCAACATTTGGACGCAACGTGAGGATGCGGTCCCGGCTGGGACCGGACAAGATGGTTGCGGGGCAACTGAAAAGAAGGGGTGAACGGTGGCAACTGACACTAACGACGCGCTGGAGAACCTGGAGAAGGAGCTCGTCACACTGGCGCGCCGGCTGCGTGGTCTGCAGCGGACGCTGTCCGACGAGGCACATCCGGATCTGGAGCCGGCGCAGTACGCGTTGCTGAATCATGTCGAGGAGCTCGCACCGGTGCGGATGGCCGACCTGGTCGCGGCACTCGAGGTGGACAAGGGTCCGGTCAGCCGGGCTTGCGCGCGACTGGAAGAAGAGGGACTGCTGAAGCGGGCCGCGGACAAGTCCGACGCCCGGGCCACCCTGCTGACTCTGACGGCGACCGGCAAGCGCAAGCTCGCCGCGGCCCGGAAGAAGCGGCACAAGGTGATCGAGGACCTGCTCAGGGACTGGTCGCCGGCCCAGGTGAAGACGTTCGCCGGCCAGGTCTCGAAGTTCAACAAGGTGGCCGGTTAGCCGTTGCCGAAGGCCCGTAGCGGCAGCGCTCCGGAGAGCTGAGGGCTCCGGAACAGGTCGCCGGGCCGGCGGACGACGGAACGCCGACGCCGGGCGTCGGTGCCGGTGGAGGACACCGCGGGGGATGGTGTCGATCCAGGGTGCCCGCGCCGAGGATGGGCGGAGTTGCAGCACGCTGCGGTAAGTTGCGTTCGTGCTGCTCTCCGACCGTGACATCTTGGCCGAGCTCGACGCGAAACGCGTCCAGCTGGATCCGTTCGATGCTGCGATGGTGCAGCCGTCGAGCGTCGACGTACGGCTGGATCGCTTCTTCCGGGTGTTCGAGAACCACCGGTACCCGCACATCGATCCGGCCGAGGAACAGCCCGACCTGACCCGGATGGTGGAACCGGAGGGCGAGGAGCCCTTCATCCTTCATCCCGGTGAGTTCGTGCTCGGTTCCACCTACGAATTGGTGACGTTGCCCGACGACGTGGCGGCGCGGCTGGAGGGCAAGTCCTCGCTGGGCCGGCTTGGCCTGCTCACCCACTCCACCGCCGGGTTCATCGACCCCGGCTTTTCCGGCCACGTGACGCTCGAGCTGTCGAACGTGGCGACGCTGCCGATCAAGCTCTGGCCGGGGATGAAGATCGGGCAGCTGTGCTTCTTCCGGCTGTCGTCTCCCGCCGAGCATCCGTACGGCAGCACGAAGTACGGCTCGCGCTACCAGGGGCAGCGCGGTCCGACGCCGTCCCGCTCGTTCCTGAACTTCCACCGCAGCGACATCTGAACCCGAGCACGAGCGAGCCCCCGGCGGAATCCGCCGGGGGCTCGTTGTCGCCGGCTGCTCAGCCGATCGCCTTCTGCACCACCAGGATGTTCTCGGTGCCGGTCGGGGCCTTGCCGCCCGGGGAGAGCAGGTACACGCTGCCGTACTTCGAGACCATCTCGGGCGACTGCGGGTCGCCGTAGATCAGCGAGGTGTCACCCCAGCCACCGGTGCCCGATCCGCTGCCGACGGAGTTGCTGCTCGTCGGCGAGTTGCTGTCGGTCGGGCCACCCTCAGAGGGGGTGCTCCCGGTGCTCGGTGTGCCACTGTCGCCACGGGTGGGGCTGGGGACCGGAAGGTCCTGCCCGGTCTTCGCGTCGAGAACGGCCGGCAGCGTCTGTGCCTGGCCGTACACCGCACCGTTGTAGACCGTGGTGATCTTCGGGACCACGCGGTTGGCCGACTTGGACGTGTAGCCCCAGGTCTTCTTGCCGGTGGTGGCGTCGAAGGCCACGATCTCGTCGACCTGGCCGCCGCCTTCGGTGACGTTGCAGACCAGGGCGGTGACGTGGTCGGAGAAGCAGGTGTAGCCGTCGTTGCGCCGCTCGGTGTTCGGCAGCTTGGTCTCGACCAGTGCGCCGGTGGCGATGTCGACGGCGTAGACGGACGTGGTGTAGTGGCCGTTGTACTCCCCGGACTGGACGTAGCCGCTGCCGGACAGGAAGGCGCGCGGACCTCCGGTGCCCAGCGGCATCAGGTAGTTCATCGCCGGCGTCGGGGTGTTCTTCTTGATCGTGCCGGTGGCTCCGTCGGCCACGGCGATCGAGAGCGTCTTGCTGCCTTCACCGTCCACGCCCTTGGCGCCGACGACGGTGCCGTTCAGCACCCCCGCGGCCCGGACGTCCGGGATCAGCGTGGCCTTCTTGGTCGTCGGGTCCGCGTAGGCGGTGATGCTGCTGATCTTCGAGGTGGCGTCCGGCGAGGAGACCCCGAGGCCGATCGCCACCTGGCCGGTCGCGGCGTCGTACGCCTGGCTGAGCAGCCGGCCGGCGCCGTTGCCGGCACCGACCGCCGGGGTGATGTCGACGGCGACGGTGCTGAGGATCTTGCCGTCGGCCGGATCGATCCACTGGAAGTTCACCTGCCCGTGGGCCTTCTGGGTGCCGCCGGCCTCGACCCTTTGGACGTAGGCCGTCGCGATCACCTCCTTGCCGTCCAGCTGGACGGCCATCGGTGCGGTGAAGTCGGTGGTCTCGGTGGTCTCGACCTCCTTGGCGAGCGTCTGCCAGCTCTGGCTGCCGTCGATCACGACGCCGGTGATGGCGGTGCGGTTCGCGTACAGCGAGGTCTTGCCGACGATGCCGGCCTTGCCGGGCTTGAAGGCGATCTTGTCGGACGAGCGCGGCTCGGCCACCCCGGCGACGGCGCTGAACGCCTTGGGCGGATCGAAGCTGGGCAACTCGGGAGTGGTCGGGGTCGGGCTCGAGGACGGCGTCTGCTGGTCGTCGCCGGTGCCGGAGTCCGAGGCCTGGTCCTCACCGCCGCTGCAGCCGGCCAGCAACGCGACCGCTGCGGCTGCGGTGATCAACGGACGCAACATCGTTTCTCTCTCCCAAGTCTCGACCAAGAGTGACGGCCCGAACGCTAGCAGCGTCAGCGGTTCGTGCCGGTCAGCAGACCCAGGCGTTGCAACAAGCTGCAAAGGGCTTGTGATGTCATCGATCTCACCGCACCACTGAGAGGCCGGTACGCCGGTGCCGGGGCTGCGGCTCGAGCCGGTCCGCGAGCCGCCGGAGTACTCCGGCGAGCCCGTGCCGGACGACGCCGTGACGCCGCGAAGCCCGGTTGGCGCGCTGCTCGTCGCGCTGTTCCTTGCGCTGGGCCCATACCTCGGCGGCCCGGATCTGTTCGGCCACCCGGTAGCGGGCTACCTCTTGCTGTTCGCTGATCATTGCTGTCTCCCCTCATCGGTCCCCGTTGTCGAATGGTTCGGTCAGACCCGGACGACGGTGATGTCGCCGGAGACGGTGCGGGCCCGCAGCATCAGCGAGCGCTCGCCCTCGGCCGGCTTCTCGCCCGGCTCCAGGTCGCACCGGATCTGGCCGGTGACCGTCTTCAGGTCCAGATAGGTAGGCACTCCGTCCGGTACGCCGATCTGCACGTCGCCGCGGGCGGTCTCGGCCCGGACGCTCGGCCCGTCGGCCAGTTCGACCCGGACGTCACCCGAGCCGGAGGTGGCGACCGAGTGGTCCCGGATCCGCTCGATGGTGATGTCGCCCGAGCCGACCTTGACGGTGGCGGGGCCGCCCGCGTCGCCGACCCGGACATCACCGGACCCGGTGGTCAGCGCGACCGAGACGGCAGACTCCGCGATGTCGATCGAGCCGGAGCCGGTGCTCGCCCGGACCGTGCCGGCGGCGTACCCGACCCGGATGTCGCCGCTGCCGGTGCTGGCGGCCAGGCTGCCCTCGATCCGGTCGGCCCGGATGTCGCCCGACCCGGACGACAGCCGGGACTCGGCCAGCGGCGCGGTGGAACTGATCTGGCCCGAGCCGGTCTTGATCCGGGCGGCCAGCGCGTCCGGGGTCTGGATCCGGACCCGGATCTCCGGTCCGCGGCGCACGTTCTTGGGGCCCTCGACGATCAGTTCGCCGTTGACCACCTCGAACACCACGTCGTCCTCGTCGCCGCTGCCGACGTCCAGGCTCACCTGGGTCTGGTCGCCGTCGCCGGGCCGGATCTCCACCAGGCCGGAGCCGATCTCGATCCGGACCCGGTCGATCTCGCCGGGCTCGCCGGTCAACTGACTGCTGAAGCCGCTCACTGTGCCCATCCCGTCATCCGCTGGCCCGGACCGCGTCCGCCCCTGCGCTGTCCGCGGTCGCGGTCGCGACCCCGGTCCCGGCGATCGCCGCGGCGGTCACCGAACACTCCGTCCGGCCCGAAGGGGCCCTCGGGTCCGAACACCCCGTCCGGTCCGAAGACACCGTCGGGACCCAGCGGTCCGTCGGGACCGAGCGGTCCGTCCGGCCCGAAGATGCCGCCGCGCGGAGCGCGCGGTGGGCGGGGCGGCCGGGGTACGCCGCGGCCGCCGGTCAGGGCGGTCATCACGGTGCGCATCAGCCACGCGTTCGACGAGATGCCCTCGGCGGCGGCGGCCTCGTCCACCTTGTTCTTCACCGACATCGGCAGCCGCAGGGTGATCCGCGCGGTCGGCTCGTCGGCGTCCGGGGCGAGGTCGGCCAGGACCGGCTCGGTCTCGTCGGTGTCGTCGTCCAGGTCGTCGTCATCGGCGCCGGTCAACTGGCTCGGGGCCGGCGTGACGACGAACTCGGGGCGGCCACCGGCCATCCGCAGTTCGACCGAACCGGGCGACAGTTCGCGGCTGATCTCCCCGGCGGCGTCGGACAGGGCTGAGATGAGCGCCAGTCGGCCGGCGTCATCCAGCGTTGCTCCGAGGCGCTGGGCCACGGAGCGAGTTTGGTCGTCGGCCAGCGCGGTGGCGTTCTCCACGCTACGGCGGACCGACTCGAGGTAGTGGTCAAGTTCCATGACGCAAGCATGACGTCATAGTGACGTCACTGTCAACACCTTCTGATGTCATCGGGCCGCCACGGTGGCGTCAGGGCAGAATGAGGGCCAGTCGAGGAGAGGGGAAACCAGGTGTCCAGAGGAGTGCTCGTCACGGGTGCGTCGCGAGGAGTCGGGGCCGAGGTGGCGAAGGCCTTCGCGGCGGCCGGGGATCGGGTCGTGCTGCACTGCCGGGGCGCGGTGGACCGGGCGCGCGAAGTACTGGCCGGGCTGCCGGGCGAGGGGCATGCGGTGCTCTCCGGTGATCTGGGTGATCCGACCGGAATCCCTGCCCTGGTTGAGGAATCGGCTGGTGTGCTGGGCCGGATCGATGTTCTGGTGAACAACGCGGCGCTGTTCGTGGACGAACCCGTCGCGGGCTCCCGGCGGATCGGCCACCCGCTCGCCGACACCTCGTACGACGACTGGGTGGCGGCGTGGCGGCGGACTCTCGCGGTGAACCTGGAGGGTGCGGCGCACCTGACCTGGTGCGTGGCCCGGCAGATGCTCGAGGTGGAGCCTGCCGACGGCGTGAGAAGAGGCGCGATCGTGAATGTCGGATCGCGCGGGGCCTACCGCGGCGAGCCCGACGTACCGGCGTACGGGGCGAGCAAGGCGGGACTGCACGCATTCGGGCAGTCGATGGCGGTGTCACTCGCGCCGCATGACATCACCGTGACGTCAATCGCGCCTGGGTTCATCGCCACGGACATGGCCGCGCAGAGTCTCGACGGCCCGGCCGGAGACGCTGTCCGCGCTCAGAGCCCGTTCAACCGGGTGGCGACGCCCGAAGAGGTCGCGGCGGCCGTCGTCTGGCTCGCGTCACCGGAGGCGGGCTGGTCCAGCGGCGCCGTCCTGGACTTCAACGGCGCCTCCTACCTGCGCTGAAATCACAACGTCCGAGGAACCGGCGGGGGCCGGTCCTCGGACGTGATGAGGCGCTGAGGTCAGCGCTTGACGATCGCGCTGGCCGGGGGAGCCTTGATGGAGACCGGCTTACCCCAGTCGCCGGCGGTCATTGTCATGCTGACACCGGGCATCTCGAAGGAGACCTTGCGCATCAGGTTGGCGGCGTCCATCCAGAGCGCGTAGACCAGCGTCTTCGGCATGCCGGCGACCGCCGGCTGGCCCTGTGCCTTCAGCGCCTTGGCCGTGTCCACCGTCACCGCGTAGCGGTCCAGCTTGGCGCCGGCGACCGTCTCGGCGCGGACGAACTTGACGCTGAGCAGGCCGCCGTCGAACGCGTCGAAGGTCTTGGTCGGGTCCATCTCCTCCAGCATCGAGCCGAAGGCGGCGGCCTGCGGGTCGGAGCTGTTCTTGGGGTCGACCTTGACGAACTTGCCGGCCGGCGTCAGATCCTTCATCGACACGTACAGCTTGCCGCCGGTGACGATCATCTTCGCCTTGCCGCCGACCATCGAGCCGCTCATGTCGAGTTGCATCGCGACCGGCTTGGTGGACTGCACGCCGGTCACCGTCATCACCTCGCCGCCGGCGACCATCCGCATGGTCGTCCGCAGCGTGGTCTTGGTGGCGATCGCCTTCTTCATGGCCGGCAGGAAGCTGGCCGTGGTCAGGTGGTTGACCGCCGGCGCGACCTTCAGCGGCGGTGCCGTCGGCGTGCTGACCGGCGTGGACGTGGGCGTGCTGCCCGTACCGCCGGTGGCCGTGGTGTCCGCCTTCTTCTCGGCACCGCACGCTGCGGCGCCCAAGATCAGCGGGAGAGTGGCGGCCGTGGCCACCACCCGGGTACGAAGCCTCACTGTGTGTTTCCCTCCCCAGTAGATCAAGACGCCGGATCATATGAGGTC
Organism: Kribbella sancticallisti; assembly: GCF_039530625.1. NCBI lineage: Bacteria > Bacillati > Actinomycetota > Actinomycetes > Propionibacteriales > Kribbellaceae > Kribbella > Kribbella sancticallisti. Next base: position 517,850 of record NZ_BAAAOS010000017.1, read on the forward strand.
AAAGGTTCATCCGGGAAGGGATTTTGCAGCTTGCCGCAGGCGTCGGGGGTCAGCCGCGCTTGACCGAGGCGAGCAGGAGTTGAGCGACGTCGGCGACCTCGACCTCTTCGCGGGCCGAGCCGTCCGCCTGCTTGGCGGTCAGGCCGTCGGACAGCATCACCCGGCAGAACGGGCAGCCGGTGGCGATCTTGTCCGCGCCGGTCTCGACCGCCTCGGTGGTCCGGTTCACGTTGATCCGGGTGCCGATCTTCTCCTCCATCCACATCCGCGCGCCGCCCGCGCCGCAGCAGAACGACTTCGTCTGGTTCCGCGGCATCTCGGCGAACTCCGCGCCCGGGATGATCTCGAGCAGCTCGCGCGGGGCGTCGTACACCTGGTTGTGGCGGCCCAGGTAGCACGGGTCGTGGTAGGTGATCTTCTGGCCGTTCAGCGAGCTGTCGGCCGGCGCGACCGGGGTCAGCTTGCCCTCGCGGACGAGCCGGTTCAGCAGTTGCGTGTGGTGGATGACGTCGAGTTCGACGCCGAGCTGGGAGTACTCGTTCTTCAGCGTGTTGAAGCAGTGCGCGCAGGTGGAGACGACCTTCTTCGCGCCGGTCTCCTTGAACACCTCGGCGTTCTGCATCGCCAGTTGCTGGAAGACGAACTCGTTGCCCGCCCGCCGCGCGGGGTCGCCCGTACAGGTCTCGCCATCACCCAGTACTGCGAACGAGACGCCCGCCATGTTCAGCAACTCCGCCACCGCCTGGGTGGTCTTCTTGGCGCGATCCTCGAAGGCACCCGCACAGCCGACCCAGAACAGGTACTCGACCTCGGCCAGCGTCTCTGGATCATCAGGGTCGGTGCCGCCGATTTGCTTGACCTCGAACGGCAGATCCTTGGCCCAGTCCATCCGGCCGGACGGGTTCATGTTCCACGGATTGCCCTTGTTCTCCAGGCCCTTGAACAGACCGTTGAGCTCCGAGGGGAACGACGACTCGATCAGCACCTGGTAGCGGCGCATGTCCATGATCGCGTCCACGTGCTCGATGTCGACCGGGCACTGCTGCACGCACGCGCCGCACGAAGTACAGGCCCAGAGTGCGTCCTCGTCGATCACCGCGACGTCGGGAGAGCCGACCAGCGGCCTCTCCTGCTCGGCCAGCACCAGTTCCGGCAGCGACTTGCGGTCGTCGTCGGAGGAGGCGAGCAGGTACGGCGCCTTGGCGAACGCGTGCTCGCGCAGGTTCATCACCACGAGCTTCGGCGACAGCGGCTTCTCGGTGTTCCAGGCCGGGCACTGCGACTGGCATCGCCCGCACTCGGTGCAGGTGGTGAAGTCGAGCAGGCCCTTCCAGGTGAAGTCCTCGACCTTGCCGACGCCCAGGGCGGCGTCCTCGTCGAGTTCCTCGATGTTCTCGAAGTCGATCGGATCGCCCTTGACCATGATCGGCTGCAGCGCGCCCAGCGCCGTACCGCCGTCGGCCTCGCGCTTGAACCAGATGTTCGGCCAGGCGGTGAAGCGGTGCCAGGCGACGCCCATCGTGGCGTTCAGCGAGATGGTGATCATCCAGGCGAACGAGATCAGGATCTTGACCATCGCGACCAGGTAGACCGCGTTCTCCAGGGCGTGCTCGCTCAGCCCGCCGAACAGGCCGGTGCCGACGAAGAACGTGGCCGGGAAGTGGAACTTCGAGCCGGCGCCCAGCTGGTACTCCAGTCCGCGCAGCAGCAGGATGCAGACCAGCACGCCGAGGATCGTGTACTCGACGTAGTACGCCTGCCAGCCGCGGGAGCCGAAGAACCGGCTGTACCGGCCCTTCTCGCCCTTGGGCAGGTTGCGCAGCCGGATCACGATCAAGCCGGCGATCGCGATCAGCCCGGTCCAGGTGAGGAACTCGCTGACCCACTCGAAGACGAACCAGTGCCCGATGATCGGCAGCGCGAAGTGCGCGTCGAACAACTGCCCGAACGCCGTCACCAGGCTGAGGAACAGCCCGATGAAACCGAAGGCGACGAACCAGTGCAGTACGCCGATGTGGCTCCACTGCAGCATCCGGGTGTGCAGCAGCGACTCCCTGGCCAGCGTCGCGGTGCGCTGCCCCGGGTTGTCGGTACGGCCGGCCGGCTGGCCGAGCTTGATGACGGACACCATGTGCCCGATCGTCTTGCCGAACAACGCGATGCCGACGGCGGCGACCGCGAGCGAGACGACGATGGCGAGGATCTGCATACCAGCGATGTTATTGGTTGGTTACCGGTGAGTCATGTCGGTGTAGGACGCATCACGCCCGCGTGTTGCGTCTCACTTCGCCTGGCCGGACCGTTCGGGGCCCCTGACCTGCGGCGGAAAGGCCGGAGGGCCGGCCGAGCGGATGCTCGGCCGGCCCTCGCGGGTGCTGCGGGGTGTTACTTGGTGCCGTAGACCTGGATCTCGGTCATGTCGGTGAAGCGGCAGCCGCCGAAGGCGCCGTCCGGGCAGTTCGTGGCGAAGTCCGGGACCTGCGGGCTCAGCATCACGAACCGGACGAACTTCACGCCCGCGGTGTTGCCGGTCGGCGTGACCTCGTTGTACTTGCCCCGGTTCTCGGCGGTGAACTCACCCTCCAGGGCGGTGGCCCAGGTGGTGCCGTCGACGGACGTCTCGACCCGGTACTTACCGGTCGAGGAGCTGCCCGGGTCGCCACAGGTGTTGGACGGGTCGATCGAGAACTTGCTGATGTTCACGGTCGCCGGCAACGCGATGTCGATGTGCTTGGGGATCATCACACCGCTCGGGGTGCCCGCGTCGTCGCCGGTGGTGCTGCCCCAGCCGGTGCCCAGGGTGCCGTCGATCGCGTAGTCCGGGCCACACTGCGGGCTGAAGTCCGGGCCGTTGAAGTCGACGACCGCGCCGCCGCCGGAGGCCGCGGCCCAGTTGCGCCGCGGCGAGAAGTTCGCCGTGGTGCCGGTGGGCTTGACCGTCAGCGGGGCGCTGAGCACCTCGTAGCCGGCGCCGGAGACGACGAACTTGCCGTACTTGCCCGGGAACACGCCGTTGATCGTGTACTTGCCGTCGGGCCCGGTCACGGCGGAGTAGTCGCCCGCGTAGCCGGAGGCGTGACCGCCGATGAAGACCAGCGCGCCGGCCACCGGAGCACCGGTCGGGTTGTCTGTCACGATGCCGGTGATGCTGGTGGTGGCACCCTTCGGCGGGATGTGGAAGTCCTCCACCGGAGCGGCGTCGCCGCCGTCGATGACACCGGCGAACCAGCCCATGCCGCGGTTGGCGAAGACCTGCCAGATGATGCCCGCGTTCTTGCCGCCGCTGGCGACCAGGTCGGCCTGGACGATCGCGTTGCGCATGTCGAGCATCGTCGGGTCGGCGGTGGACAGCTCCATCGCCCGGGTGATCAGGCTGACCGCGTACGTCCGGCCGAAGCGCTCCCGCAGGTCCCACAGCGTCTGGGCCCAGACTTCACCGGACGCGTGCACCGCGGGCGCACCGCCGATGGTCGGGAAGTCGCCGTAGGTGTAGCCGCCCTGCGAGCCGTCGATGCCGACGCAGTTCTGCGCCTTGGCCCGGACCCGGCAGTCGATCGCCTGGGTGCGGATCGTCCCGCCGCCGGTGACGTACTTGCCTTCCAGGATCTCGCCGGGTGCCGTGGTGTCCTTCTCCAGGCCGTGCGAGACGAGGTAGTCCAGAGCGTAGAAGTCGCTCCAGGCCTCACCCATCGCGCCCGCCTGGATGCTGTTCAGCGTCGAGTTGCCGGTCGCGTCGACCACCAGACGGTTGGACAGGCCGTGGCCGTACTCGTGGTACAGGATGTCGGCCGCGTTGGAGGAGCTGGTGGCGACGGTGGTGTCGTCGCCGGCCGTGCCGAACAGGTACATCTGCATGGTCGGCGGGATGCCGTCCGGCGGGGTGGACATGTTCGCGTTGTTCACGTGGTTGGCGTCCGGGCCGCCGTCGGCGCCGGTCGCCGCGCCGTCCAGCGCGTTCAGCAGCACCGGGTCGCCGCCCGCGGCGTCGAAGCTGCCGGCTGCCGGAGTGAAGCTGATCGGCGGCTTGGCCAGCCAGTCGTGGAAGTTGCTGGCCAGGTAGAAGCCGTTGGTGACGTCCTGGTTCATGTTCGTCTTCCAGGAGTCCGGCTTGACCGGGTCCCAGCTGCAGACGAACGACGTCGAGCAGAGCGCGTTCGACTGGAACGGAACCAGCTTGTACTCCGAGGTGGTCCGGGTGCCCGGCACCTTGACAGTCTCACCGGCGTTCGGCTGGTTGTCGTCGTTGACGTCCGCGAACGCGACCACCGAGGTGCCCTCGAGCAGCGTCTTCGCGTTCTTCGGCAGCCACTTGTTGTAGATCAGGTTCTCGGTGCGCTGCGTGCCACCCTTGGCCGCACCCGGGTAGTTGTCCACCACGAGCGCGTCGCCGTTGCCCTCGCTGACCAGGTCGCGGCGGTACAGCAGCCCGCCGGTCTGGGCGTCGATGACGTGGGTGTAGATCTTGGAGCCACCCGCGTTGACGTAGGTCATCCAGCCCTTGCGCAGGCCGCTCGCGGTGTGGAAGTAGACCTGCTTGGCCAGGTCGCCGTTGCTCCACTTGGTGGTCACACCGGACTTGCTCGCCTTGCCGGCGGCGGCCTTGCCGCCGATGTCCTCGATCGCGGCGGTGCGGGCACCGTCGGCGCTGACGGCCGGGGCGGCGGAGCGGGCCTCGGCCTGTGGGACGAGACCGGAGATCGGGGCGCCCTGCAGCGAGATCAGCTGGCCGGTCTTGGTGACGTTGGCCTTCAGGCCGTTGCTGAAGACCTCGATGCCGTCGACCTCCTGGACCCAGGAGATGTGGTGGGTGCCCAGGTCGTCGACGTAGTCCTTGCGCAGCTTGAGGGTGCCGAGGTCGGACGTCGACAGCTTGAAGACCTCCGGGTGCGCCTTGACGTAGGCCAGCGCGATGTCGGTCGCCTTCTTGGCGCTCTTGCCGGTCAGGAAGCCGTCCAGCTTGGTGACCTGCTCGGGCGTGCCGGTGTTCGCGTCGAGGGACACGACCCCCTGGCTGCCGAGGGAGTTGCGGAACTTCTCCGAGGCGGCGGTCTCCTTGCCGACCACCTTGGCGGCGCGGGCGTAGGTGGCCCGGGCGTTCGGGGTGCGGGCGTCGTAGTTGCCCTTGCGCTCCTTGTCGCCGATCGACTTGGTCGCCTCGGCCGGGGCCTTGGTGTCCGGGGTGGCCGTGGTGGCCGCGGTGGCGCCACCTCCGGCTGTCACAGCTAGGAGAGTGGTGGCCGACACGGCAGAAACTGCCAGGAGCCCCCGTCCCTTGCCTGAAACTTTCACAGCAGCGCTCCATGAAGTTCGATGCGCGGGTCGCCCTCCACGACCCGTCCGGGCTGACCCTAAGGCTGGCGGGGAGCGCGGGGAAGGGTTATCTGCGGAAAGCGGCGGAAGCGAGGGTTGTCCTTCGTGCACGGACCAATACTGCGAGCGACAGGATTATCGTCGCGCTGAGCAACGACCCGGCCGCGAGGAGTGTCGAGCGGCCCGTGTAGATCAGGGACTCGCCGCGGCCGGCCTGCCAGGTGACGAGCCAGATCAGCCCCGCGTAAGCCGCCGCACCGACGAAGACCAGAGCGGTGCGTGGGCCTTCCGGCCGGAGGCCGGGTGGCGCCGGGCGAGCAGAATGAGGCCGAGGGCAAGCAACGGGATCAACTGCAACGCGTGGACGCCGAGGAAGTGGCCGATCCGCAGGTCGCCGCCCTCGATGCTCCAGCCGGTGATCGGCAGGCCCGGGCCACCGTCCTCAACGCCGACCGAGTGCGAGCCGAAGAAGTCCTCCCGGCCGGTGGACTCCGACGGCGACCACCGTGCCCATCCACCAGCCGAGCCGATTCGGGGTGGCCGGCTGAATCGCCGTCGTCGTGGTCATGCGTCGATCGTCGGCAGTTCAGGCCCGGCTCACAGGAGCGTCAGCCCCCGCATCGAGGTGGTGGTGGACCTACCCCGAACTCAACCCTGACTGAGCTTTCCGGCCGTACTCAGGGTGCGGCCGAGCAGCGCTGCCATCGCCGCGCTCGTGGCCACGCCGAGGGTGCTCGGCAGCCCGAACTCGCCGTCGACGGCATAGGACGAGACCGAGGTCGCGAACACCCCGGCAGCCATCCCGAACGCACCGATCAAAGCCGGTACTGCGAACTGCCGGGGCAACGCCGCCGCGATCAGCAGCGCCGCACAGAGCACGAGATCGGGCACCAGGAACAGGTTGCCGGAGCGGAACGAGTCGTGCAGGAACAGGAAGACGAACGTGGTGAGGCTGAGTCCGGCGGCGATGATCCGGGCGGCCGTGAGCAGGGTCATGGACTTCTCCAAACCGTCAGTAGCACTGATGATCAGCGTAGCTGATGGAGTGGATCACCGGAAGGGCCTAAGGTCGGGGTGTGGATGAGCGGATGGAGACCTCGACCGGCTATCTGCTGGTGAAGCTCGGCGGGGCCGCGGGTGGCTACTTCGACCGCTCGACGGAGTCGCTGGGGTTGCGTCCCCGGCATGTCCGGGTGCTCGACCGGATCCGGTCGGACTCGCTGTCGCAGCAGGACCTGTGCCGGCTGACCGGGATGGACCGCACCACGATGGTCGCGGTCCTCGACGACCTGGAGCGGCTGGGTTACGCGCGCCGCGAGGCGAGCCCGACCGATCGGCGCAAGCACGTGGTGACTCCGACGGACGAGGGACTCGCGGCGCTGAAGGAGGCCGCGGTGCTGATGCGGAAGGCGGAGGTCGCCTTCCTGGCGCCGTTGTCCGCCACCGAGCAGAAGCAGTTGAACGCGCTGGTCTCCCGGTTGGCCGAAGCCGGTCTGCCGATCTGCGAGACCTGAGACGGGACCTGACGCGAGACCCGAGGCGATACCGTGGCGCTCTGCCCGTCGAGGAGGCCCACGTGCTGCGCTACCCGTTGATTCACCCGCCGTTGCTCGGGGCGCTGGCGCGAGCCGGCCACGGCTCGGTCGTACTGCTGGCCGATGGCAACTATCCCTACTCGACCGCGGTGTCCCCGACGGCCGAGACGGTCTGGCTCAACCTGCGGCCGGGACAGATCCCGGTGGACGACGTACTCGAGACGCTGCTGGGCGTAGTACCGGTCGAGGCGGCCCGGGTGATGGCGACGGACACCGGCGAGGAACCGGACATCTACGGGCGATTCCGCGAACTGCTGCCGTCGGTCGAGTTGCGGCCGCTGGCCCGCAATGACTTCTACTCGACGGCTCGTGGGCCTGAGTTGGCCGTCGCTGTCGCGACCGGCGAGCAGCGCCTCTACGCGAACATCCTGCTGACCCTCGGCGTCGTGCAGTAGTCCACCGGTTCGGCCGAACGCCCTTGACAGGGTTTCGGCGGTGGGGCCTATTCTGGCGAGAAATCGATTTCCCACGAGGAGAGCCGCCATGGACCAGTCTGTGCTCAGCCGGCGAGGATTCCTGCGAGCAACCGGCGGTACCGCGCTCGCCGCGGCCGCGGGCGGTGCGCTCACCGCTTGCGGCGGTGACGACGACAGCGGCGGCGGCGCCTCCACGAAGGAACTGTCCTTCGTCTACATGGGCACGGCCGAGCAGCAGGCGACCTGGAACAAACTGTTCGCCAAGTTCAGCGAGCAGCACCCCGAGATCAAGCTCAAGGCCGAGGGCATCCCGCTGTCGAACTGGGGCGACTTCTTCAACAAGCTGTCCACCCGGCTGGCCGGCGGCCAGGTGCCCGACGTGATCCAGGTGGCGACCGAGGGCCAGCGGCTGTTCGCGTCGAAAGGCCTGCTCGCGCCGCTCGACGACTACATCGCCAAGGACAAGGCAACAATCGACGAGTACTACGCCGACATGGACCCGAACCTGATCGAGTGGAACAAGAAGTACAGCTCGACCGACGGCAAGACCTACTACCTGCCGGGCGAGTTCAACACGATGTGCATGTGGTACTCCAAGGACCTGTTCGCCAAGGCCGGCGTGCCCGAGCCGACGGCCAAGTGGACCTGGGACGACTTCCGCGCCGCCTGCGAACAGATCAAGGCCAAGACCGGCGCCTTCGGCTACGCCGCCGACTCCGCGTACTTCGCCGCGATCATGCCGTGGCTGCTCACCAACGGCACCAGCAGCTTCAGCGACGACTGGGCCAAGCCGACCTTCGCCGAGCAGGCCGTGATCGAGGCGGCCACCTTCAACCGGGCGCTGGTGGCCGACAAGTTGTCACCACCGCCGGGCGGGACCTTCGACGCGTTCACGGCGGCCGCGCAGGGCAAGCTGGCGATGTTCGGCGGTGGACGCTGGCCGATCATCAGCATCCGCAACCTGAAGTTCCAGTCGAAGATGGGGATCGTGCCCTGGCCGGTCAAGGTCGAGCAGGGCTCTCCGGTCGGCTGGAACGGCTATCCGATCATGAAGGCGTCGAAGAAGAAGGACGACGCCTGGACCTTCATCAAGTTCCTGATCTCCAAGGAGGGCTCGTCGTTCTTCGCCCAACTGGGCGGGACGATCGTGCCGGCCCGCAAGTCGATCGCGAACAGCGAATCGTTCCTCGCGGATGCGCCGAAGGGCACCGAGTCGCTCTACCAGGCGCTCAGCTACGCGACCCCGATCCCGTCGCCGGACAAGGGCGCCGCGGTCCAGAAGGCGATCGAGGACGGCTGGAAGCAGGTGCTGACCGGCAACGCCGCACCGGCCGACGCGCTCGGCAAGGCCCAGAAGGCGCTCGAGGGTCTGGTCTGATCCGTGGCATCTGCTGCAACCCAGGCTCAGCGGCGGGACTGGCTCCCGGGGTACCTGTTCATCAGTCCTGCCGTGCTGCTCTTCCTGGTCTTCGTCGCCGCTCCACTGGTGGCGGCCTTCGGGTTGAGCCTGTTCCACTGGGACCTGCTCAGTACGCCGGAGTTCGCCGGCCTGGACAACTTCCGCCAACTCGTCACCGACGAGGCCACCATCCGGGCCGTGGTCAACACCTTCGTCTTCGCCGCCGCCTCGGTGGTGACCCACATCGGGGCCGGCATGTTGCTCGCGCTCGGCGTGCACCGGACGATGACCCGAGGCACCAAGTACTTCGTCCGTACCGCGTACTTCTTTCCGTTCCTGGTCTCCTGGGCGGCGGTGGCGCTGGTCTGGAAGTACGTGCTCGACCCGTCCTTCGGGCTGGCCACGCACTACCTGCAGGAGATCGGGCTGCCGGTGACGAACTGGCTGGCCTCGCCGACCTGGGCGCTGCCGACGTTGATCGTGGTCGACTGGTGGCACACCATCGGCTACACCTTCATCATCCTGCTGGCCGGCTTGCAGACCGTCCCGGCCCAGTTGCACGAGGCCGCCCGGGTGGACGGCGCGAACGCCTGGTGGCGGTTCTGGAGCGTGACGCTGCCGGTGATGTCGCCGACGATCTTCTTCGCCACCGTGATCACCTTCATCGGCGCCTTCCAGATCTTCGACCCGATGCTGATCATGACGAACGGCGGTCCGGACGGCGCCACCCAGAGCATCGTGATGTACACCTACGAGAAGGGCTTCCAGGCCTTCGAGGTCGGGTACGCCGCGGCGCTGTCGCTGGTGCTCTTCGCGGTCATCATGACCGCCACCGGACTGCAGTTCCGGCTCAGCCGACGGTGGGTGCAGCAGTGAAGGGCCGGCTGCTCGACCTCGTCCTGGTGCTCGGCGGGCTGCTGATGATCGCGCCGTTGGTCTGGCTGGTCGTCACCGCGCTGTCCGAGCCGATCGACGCGTTCCAGTTGCCGCCCCGGTGGATCCCGCGTCCGCCGACGCTGGAGAACTTCCGGCAGGTGCCGGACCTGATCCCGTTCGCCCGGATGGCCTGGAACAGCTTGCAGATCGCGGTGATCACCACGGCCGGGTCGCTGCTGACGAGCGCGCTCGCCGCCTACGCGTTCTCCCGGCTGCGCTTCCCCGGCCGGGACAAGATCTTCGTGGTGCTGCTGGCGGCTCTGGTCGTGCCGGTCCAGCTGACCGTGGTACCGGTGTTCATTCTGATGCGGTGGTTGCACCTGGTCGACACGGCGGTGGCGATCTGGCTGCCGGCCCTGGTGAACGTGTTCGGCATCTTCTTGATGGTGCAGTTCATCCGCGGCATCCCGCGCGAGCTCGACGAGGCGGC
>NZ_BAAAOS010000017.1:528061-554236 GCF_039530625.1 Kribbella sancticallisti
GCGGCAGTACATCGCGTCCATCCCGCGCGAGCTGGACGAGGCCGCGGTGATGGACGGTGCCGGGCACGGCTGGATCCTGTTCCGGGTGATCCTGCCGCTGGCGCGGCCCGGGCTGACGGCGTTGGGGATCTTCGTCTTCGAGGCGTCCTGGAACAACTTCTTCTGGCCGTACATCTTCCTGTCGTCACCGGAGAAGATGACGCTGCCGGTCGGCCTGGTGTCGTTGCAGGGCGCGATGGGTGGCGGCCCTGCCGTCGTACTGTTCGCGGCGATCACCCTGGTGGTGCTGCCGATCCTGGTGCTCTTCCTGATCTTCCAGCGCTCTTTCATCGCCTCCATCGCGTCGACGGGGCTCCGCGCATGACAGACCATGTGCCTGTCGCCCTGCGCTCGCTCTGGCACGAGCTACCACTCCTTGCCGTCACAGGCGTCCTCACCTGTACTGCGTACGCCGCCGTGGTGGCTCTGATGCCCGGGATGACTCCGAGCAGCGTGCTGTTGGCCGCACTGGTGGTTTCGCCTGTCTGGGCAGGGGTGGTGGCGACGACGGACTCCGTTGTCCAGGGTGGACCGGGTGGCGTGCTCCTGTTGCTGCGAAACCTCCGGCGGCACTGGGCGGCGGGCTTGAAGGTCGGCCTAGTCGCAGGAGCCGTGGCGGCTTTGGCTCTGGTCAACTGGGAGCTCTACACGGCAACTGGCAGCTCGCTGCTGCTCGTGCCGCTGGCCGTCAGCGGTTGCTCGACTGTGCTGGCGGTGCTGGCCGCGTTCTGCGCCTTCAGTCTTCGAGTTACAGCAGGGCTGCGTGGCAAGCCGCTCTGGCTCACCGCACTCGCCGTGGTGGCGCGCAGTCCTTGGGTGCCGCTCGGCGTCCTGTCTGTCGTCGTGGTCGCTCTCTTGCTCGGCACTTCGGTCACTGCCTCGTTGTTGCTGCTCGCACCCGGTCCGGTGGCGTTGTTCGCCTCGGCCGGCACCTGGACTGTCTATCGGACGGAGAACCTGCATGCGCTACACCGGTGAGAACCTGCGGCACTTCGCGCTGCCGCTGGGCGGGTTCGGCACGGGGAATCTGGCGTTGGCCGGGAACGGTGCGCTCCGGCAGTGGCAGTTGCACAACATCGGCAACCACGAGGCGGACCTGCCGGACAGCTTCTTCGCCCTGCGTCTGTCGCGAATCGAGCCGCCGGTGGACGAGATCCGTTTGCTGCAAGGGCCTTGGCGGGCGTCGTCGGACACGCCGCTGGTGACGGACGACGTAGTACCGGCTGGTGAGAAGCGGCTGCACTCGTTGCTGCGGCCCATCGGTGAGGCTTCTGTTGCGGCGGTCTATCCGCAGGCCCGGATCGACTACGACACCGATCTTCCGGTTGACGTGAGCATGGAGGTGTTCAACCCGTTGGTGCCGTTGGATGCTGCTGCCAGCTCGCAGCCTGTTGCCGCGTTCACCTTCACGCTGCACAACCCTGGTGAGATCGCGCTGCACGGATCGCTGGCCGGAGCTCTGCAGAACGCGGTCGGCTGGGATGGCGTCACCCCGATCGATGGGGTCTCCTGCGGGCTGTACGGCGGCAACACGAACCGGCTGAGGCAGCGGGACGGCTGGACCTCGCTGGTGTTCGAGAACAACACGCTGCCGGCGGATCACTCGGGTGCTGGGCAGATGGTGCTGGCCACAGATGGTGCTGACACGCGTGCGTACCCACAGTGGACTACGGCCGAGCAGTTCATCACCTACCTCGCCGGGCGGTCGACTGCGGCCAGCGGGCCCAGTGCTGCTGGGACCACCTGGAACGGTGGGCTCGCCGTACCGTTCCAGTTGGGAGCGGGGGGACCGTGCGGGTGCGGTTCCTGATCGCGTGGCACTTCCCGAACCGCTTTGTCGACTTTTCCCAGTTCGGGCCGCGGAAGGACTACGGGCACAGCAAGTTCTGGCTGGGGAACGCGTATACGAAGGCGCAGCCGGATGCGGTCGCCGCCGCGGAGGCCTTCGTCGCCCGGTGGGATGAGCTTGCCGGGGCCAGTGCGGCTTGGGCTGATGCCTTCGAGTCGAGCACGCTGCCGGGGGAGGCGGGAGCACGGCTGGCGGGACTCGTTGCCGACGTACGGAGTCCTACTGTCTTCCAGACTGCCGAGGGGACGGTGCTGGGATTCGAAGGCGTGCTCGGCGCGTCCACGGTGATGTGGGGTGGTCGGTACGGCGGCTCGTGTCCGTTGAACTGCACGCATGTGTGGAACTACGAGCAGACCCTGTCCCGGCTCTTCCCCGCACTGGAACGCGACATGCGCGATACGGAGTACGACGTGATGCAGGCGCCGGAGGGATACATCCCGCACCGGGTGATCGCGCCGACGTACCACCGGCAACTGTGGGACGTGGTGATCGGCGGTCCGGAGGAGCCCGCGCTGGACGGGATGCTCGGGTCCGTTCTGAAGACCTACCGAGAGGTCCGGCAGGGTGCGGGGTTGAAGTGGCTCGCCCATCGCTGGCCGAACGTGGAACGGCTGCTGACGCACATCCGCGGCAAGTGGGACCCGGAAGGAACCGGCGTACTCCGGGGAATCCAGCCGAGCACGCACGACATCGACCTGTGCGGGGTCAACTCGTTCATGGGCACGCTGTGGCTCGCCGCCCTGCGTGCCGCCGAGGAGATGGCGCTACTGCTCGGGGAGGACGCCAAGGACTACCGAGTGCTCTTCGAGGCCGGTAGCAAGGCCTTTGACGAACTGCTGTTCACAGGTGAGTACTACCGGCAGGTGCTGTCGCCGGAGGACAACGAGGACTTCCAGTGGGGCGACGGGTGTCTTGCAGATCAGTTGATCGGCCAGTGGTGGGCTCACCAACTGGACCTCGGCTACTTGCTCCCCGCTGATCACGTGAAGACCGCCTTGCGCGCTGTGGTGCGGCACAACCTCCGGACGGGCTTCGCGGACTTCTCGCATCCCTACCGAGTCTTTGCCGACGGCGACGACACCGGCCTACTCATGTGCACCTGGCCGCACGGCGGCCGCCCGACGGTCCCGACACGGTACTGCGACGAGGTGTGGACGGGCTCGGAGTACCAAGTCGCGGCGCACCTCCTCTACGAGGGCTTGCTCGACGAGGGCCTAGCTGTGCTGAAAGGCCTCTGGAACCGGTACGACGGTACGCGGCGCAACCCCTTCAACCCGATCGAGTGCGGCGACCACTACATCCGCAACGCAGCCGGCTGGTCCGTCCTGGAAGCCCTGGCCGGCTTCCGCTACAACGCCCTCACCAGCACCCTGACGTTCGCACCCTTGGACATCGCCCGCTCCGACGACGCCTGGGAACTCCCCTTCGTCGCCGGCACCGGCTGGGGCGTAGCCACCTACCGCGACTCCACCCTGGCCTTGACCTGCCACGGCGGCCACCTGGATCTCCAGGCAGTCCACCTGGACGGGTCAGCGCTACCTGTCGACGCGCAGGTCGTAGTACCGGGGAAGCCTTTGGTGATCTCGGGAGTGTGAAGAGCGCCGGCCGTCCGGCAACGCCACCGGACGGTCGGCACTCGCTTGGAGGGGTCAGAGGAGGCCGAGGTCGGCGGTCTCCTGGTCGCTGAAGAGGCGGGAACGGATCAGGAAGCGGATGCCCTCGGGGGCCTCCACCGAGAAGCCGCTGCCGCGGCCTTTCACGACGTCGACGGTCAAGTGGGTGTGCTTCCAGTACTCGAACTGGTTCCTCGACATCCAGAACGGCACCGGCTTGTCCAGCCCGTCCACGACCAGGTCACCCAGGTGGATGTCGGCCGCGCCGGTCTTGAACTCGCCGTCGGGATAACACATCGGCGAACTGCCGTCACAGCACCCGCCGGACTGGTGGAACATCAGCGGGCCGTGCAGTTCGGTGAGACGGCGGAGCCACTCCGCCGTCTCCTCCGTGAACGAAACCCTGTCGGCCATGGGCTCAGAAGAACCCGAGCTTGTCGGGGCTGTAGCTGACCAGCAGGTTCTTGGTCTGCTGGTAGTGGTCGAGCATCATCTTGTGGTTCTCCCGGCCGATGCCGGAGTTCTTGTACCCACCGAAGGCCGCGTGCGCCGGGTACGCGTGGTAGCAGTTCGTCCAGACCCGGCCCGCCTGGATCTCCCGGCCCGCGCGGTACGCGGTGTTGATGTCGCGCGACCAGACGCCGGCGCCGAGCCCGTACAGGGTGTCGTTGGCGATCTTCATCGCGTCGGCGTAGTCGTCGAACCTGGTCACCGAGACCACCGGGCCGAAGATCTCCTCCTGGAAGATCCGCATCTTGTTGTCGCCCTCGAAGATGGTCGGCTGGATGTAGTAGCCGCCGCTCAGGTCGCCGCCGAGGTCGGCCTTGTCGCCGCCGGTGACCACCTTGGCGCCCTCGGCCTTGCCGATGTCGATGTAGGACAGGATCTTCTCGTACTGGTCGTTGCTGGCCTGGGCGCCCATCATCGTGTCGGTGTCGAGCGGGTTGCCCAGCTTGATCGCCTGGGTCCGGGCCGTCGCGTCGGTGAGGAACTGGTCGTAGATGCCGGCCTGGATCAGCGCCCGGGACGGACAGGTGCAGACCTCGCCCTGGTTCAGCGCGAACAGGGTGAAGCCCTCCAGCGCCTTGTCGTAGAAGTTGTCCTGGCTGCTGGCGACGTCGTCGAAGAAGATGTTCGGGCTCTTGCCGCCGAGCTCGAGGGTGACCGGGATGATGTTCTCCGACGCGTACTGCATGATCAGCCGGCCGGTCGTGGTCTCACCGGTGAACGCCACCTTGGCGACTCTGTTGCTAGAGGCAAGCGGTTTGCCGGCCTCGACGCCGAACCCGTTGACGATGTTCAGCACGCCCGGCGGGAGCAGGTCGCCGATCAGCTCCATCAGTACGTGGATCGAGGCGGGCGTCTGCTCGGCCGGCTTCAGCACCACGGCGTTGCCGGCCGCCAGCGCGGGCGCCAGCTTCCAGGTGGCCATCAGGATCGGGAAGTTCCACGGGATGATCTGCGCGACCACGCCGAGCGGCTCGTGGAAGTGGTAGGCGACGGTGTCCTCGTCGACCATCGAGATCGAGCCCTCCTGGGCCCGCAGCGCGCCGGCGAAGTACCGGAAGTGGTCGACCGCCAGCGGCAGGTCCGCGGCCAGCGTCTCGCGGACCGCCTTGCCGTTGTCCCAGCTCTCGGCCACCGCGAGCAGTTCGAGGTTGTCCTCGATCCGGTCGGCGATCTTGTTCAGGATGTTCGCGCGCTCCGCCGACGACGTCCGGCCCCAAGCCGGGGCTGCCCCGTGCGCGGCGTCCAGTGCGCGCTCCACGTCGTCGGCGGTGCCTCGCGCGATCTCGGTGAAGTTCTCACCGGTCACCGGAGTCGGATTCTCGAAGTAGCCACCCTTGGCCGGCGGCACCCACTCGCCGCCGATGTAGTGGTCGTAGCGCGACTTGAACTCGACCGGGCTGCCGTCCTGCCCGGGAGCTGCGTACGTCGTCATAGGTCCTCCTGCGAAGGGTTTGCCGTGCTCGGCAACGTAGGCCGGGTGACGTTGCATGGACGTTGCATAACTCTGTGCTCTTGAACGGGCGGCCGTTCCAGGCGAGGCTGAGACGTGGACGCACCCGAGGAGGCGCGCCGGCTCAGCGAGCTGTACGACGAGGTGCTCGGCGGTGGCCGGGCGCCAGGTTCGCCGCGTCCGCTGGTCGCCGCCTCGTGGGAGCGCTCGCTCGCGGCGTCCGTCGATCCCGAGCTGGACGCGCCGCCGGTGGTGATCTCGGCGGAGCTGCTGGAGTCCCTGCGCGAGAACCACCCGCTGCGCGCAGTACTGCCGGTCCTGCGCGAGACGCTGACCACGATCGCGGACGAGGCGTCCCACATCATGATCATCACCGACGCCCAGGGGCTGATCCTGTGGCGCGAGGGCGCCGCCGACGTCCGCCGCCAGGCCGACCGGATCGCCTTGTCCGAGGGAGCCGTCTGGTCCGAGGACGCGATCGGAACCAACGGCATGGGTACTGCGCTCGCCGCCGACCAGCCGGTCCAGATCCACTCGGCCGAACACCTGGTCCGCCGGATCCACGCGTGGACCTGTGCGGCCGCGCCCGTGCACGACCCTGACACCGGCAAGCTGATCGGCGCCGTCGACGTCTCCGGCCCGCTCCGCACGGTCCATCCCGCGATGATGGCGCTCGTCACCGCGGCTGCTCAGTTGGCCGAGGGACAGCTCCGGGTCCGGATGGCCGCGGCCGACGAGCAACTCCGCGCCCGCAACATGCGGCACCTGGTCGCCCTCGGCGATGCCCCCGGCGCTCTGCTGACTCCGACCGGCCGAGTGCTCGCCGTCCAGCCGCTGGCCTGGTTGCCGGACCGGCTCGACGTCTCGGCCGGGGTCGACCGGATCGAGATCGGCGACGGCCGTGAGGCTGTGGTCGAGCAGTTGGAGGAGGGGTACCTGCTGCGGATTCCCGGGACCGGAAGCCGCAGCCGCTCGAAGCTACGGCTGAAGCTGATGGGCTCGGGCCAACCGGTCGCTGTTGTCGGTGGCCGCGAGATCGCCCTGACGCTGCGCCGGGCGGAGGTGCTCGCACTGCTCCTGCTTCACCCGTCCGGGCTGACCGCCGAGCAGTTGATGCTGCAGTTGTACGGCGACGAGGGAAACCCGACGACGGTTCGCGCCGAGATGCACCGGTTGCGGAACCTGCTCGGCCCGGGCGTGCTCGACACCAAGCCGTACCGGATCGTCGCGGACGTGTCGGGCGACGTCACCGAAGTACAGGCTGCTGTTCGGGCCGGCGAGCTCACCACCGCCCTGACCCTGTACTCCGGTCCGCTGCTCGGGCGGTCCGACGCACCGGCCCTGCGGGCGGAACGCGAGGAACTCGACGCGACGCTGCGCCGCGCAGTACTGGATGCGGGGGATGCCGAGCTGCTCTGGCGGTTCGCTCAGACCTCGACCGGCGCCGAGGATCTTGAGGTGTTCGAGGTGCTGGAGCGTGAGCTGCCACCGGCCGACCATCGCCGCGCCGCGGTCACCGCTCGCCTGGACCGCCTCGCCGGGTGAGTCCGCGTCCATCCGGAATCTGGACAGCGGGCTTTAAGTCGACTGAACTAGTCTAGTTTCGCGGGTGTGGCCGTCGTGGGTGACTCAGCGTCGTCGTCACGCCTTCGCGGGCGGGGCGGCGACCGAGCCGCGCTCGATCAGGGTCGGCTCGACCGTGGTCCGGCGGACCCGGCGGTTCGTGTCGACGGCCGAGGTGACCCGATCGACCACGTCGCTGACCAACTCGTCGAGCGGCCAGTGGAAGGTGGACAGCGGCGGGCAGAGCAGTTGGGACATCGGCTGGTCGTCGTAGCCGAGCAGGGACAGCTCGTCGGGCAACTGGATGGCCAGCTCGGCGCAGGCCGCATACACCCCGAAGGCCATCGAGTCGGCCAGCGCCAGGATGCCGGTCGGCCGCTGCTTCGCGGTCAGCACCTCGCGGGCGACCTCGGTGGCCCCAGCCAGATCGTGCGGGCAGGGCACGATCCGCACCTTGAGCTTCAGCCCGGAGGCGATCCGCTGGGCGATCTCCTCGGCCGGCCGCTCCACCTCGAACCGGCGGGACGGGCTCAGGACGGCGACGTTGCGGTGACCCGCGTCGGCCAGCCGGCGCAACGCAGTACTCACGCCGGTCTCGTTGTCGAACAAGACCTCGGACTTCGCCTTCGCGGCGGGCAGCGCGTCGCCGATCGCGATCACCGGCGCCTGCTGGGCGATCTTGGCCCAGCCCTTCGCGCCCGGGTCGATCGGGATCACCACGATCGCGTCGGCGCGATGGTCGACCAGGTGCTGGGCGAGCTGGAGTTGCCGGTCGGCGTCGCCGGCCGAGTCGATGATCCAGGCGTTCCGGTCCGGGGCGAGCAGTTCGCGGCCGAGCGCTGCGGCGAGTCGCTGCTGCCAGAGGTCCTCGAGCGAGGCGCAGAGCACTCCGACCGAGCCACTCCGGCCGGAAGCGAGCGCCCGGGCCACGGGGTCGGCCTGATACCCGAGACGCTCGGCGGCTTCCTGCACCCGTTGTTGCGTCTCCGGGGTGCCTTGCAGACCTCGCAGTGCGTAGGAGACGGCTGCCATCGAGAGGCCGGTCTCCGCTGCGATGTCCTTGAGGGTCGGCCTGCGGCCAGTACCGGACATGTGATCGACCCTAGGGCACCCCGCCGACAAAACCCCTCCGACCGGGCCGCGGTGCTGAGACACGGCTTGACAAAGAGCAGTTTGAAGCGCTTCACTACAGATGTCTTGAAGCGCTTCAAAATTGCCGGCGGCGAACGAGAGGAGGGCCCGTGACCGGGGTCATCGACGTCCACCAGCACCTGTGGCCGGCCGAGTTCGTCGACCGCCTGCGGGCCCGCACCGAACCGCCGTACCTGGATGGCTGGACTCTGCACTCGCCCGGCGAAGCGCCGTACGGGGTGGATCCGGCGGCGCATGAGGTCGGCAAGCGGGTCTCGCAGGAGCTTGACGCCGGGACCACCTTGGTCGGGTTGTCACTGTCGAGCCCGCTCGGGATCGAGCATCTCGGTGACTCCGCCTTGCTTGATGCCTGGCACCTCGGCGCCGCCGCGCTGCCCGAGCCCTTCAAGGCCTGGGCCTCCGTCGACCTCCTGGAGCCGGATCTGGCTGGGCTGGAATCCCTGCTGAACAGGGGCTTCCTGGGGCTTCAGTTGCCGGCCCAAGTGATCGGTACTCCGTCCGGCTGGGCTGGGGTAGCCGAGTTGCTGGCTCTTGCCGAGCGGCTGAACAAGCCGATCCTGGTCCACCCCGGTACTCCGGCGCCGCCGGCTGAAGAACTGCCCGGCTGGTGGGCGCCGGTGGTCGACTACACGCTTCAACTCCAGGCCGCTTGGTGGGCCTGGCACGCTTTCGGCGGACGTACGGCGTACCCGCGACTGCGGTTGTGCTTCGTCGCGGCGGCCGGCCTGGCTCCTGTGCACCACGAGCGGCTGACCGCCCGCGGCGGCCGCCTCGGCACCATCGACACCAACTTGTACGTCGACACCTCGAGCTACGGCCCGCAGGGGATCGACGCGGTCGCCCGGGTCCTCGGCATCGACCAGGTCGTGCACGGCACCGACCGGCCGTACGCCGGGACCGTCGACCTCCGGCAGGGCGACGCCGCCACCGCGGTGATCCGCCATGACAACCCGCATCGGCTCCTGTTCGGAACCGAACCACCGACCAGCAGCGGCGCCTCCCGAGGCCGCTGATCCCGCTTCGCCGCAGCCCGCGGCGAAGTACCCAAGCGCGCGCCGGTCGCCCGGCGCCACCTCCTGAGAGGAGAGTGCAGTGACTGCTCAGCCCGTATCCGACGCACCCGTCGTACCCGCCCGTCAGGCCAGCCGGCTCGTGGAGCTCAACGACTGTCTGTCGCTGGACAACCTGCCGGGACGTGATCTCGACCCAGCCGAACTGGCCGAACTCGCCGGCGGCATCGCGGCCCAGCCGCACCTGTGGGAGGACAAGGTCGCCTACAGCGACGAGGAGCGTGTCTTCGCCTCGCTGCACCGCGACGCGAACGTGGACGTCTGGATGATCTGCTGGACCCCCGTCAACGACACCGGCTGGCACGACCACGACGTCTCCTCCGGCGCCGTCGCGGTCGCCCGCGGCAAGTTGGTCGAGCACAACCTGGCCATCGGCACCGAGTCGATCGAAACCGAGATCGAAGCCGGCGACGTCTACGGCTTCGGCCCCGACCACATCCACCGCGTCGTCGGCCTCGACAAGGGCAGCGTCACCGTCCACGCCTACAGCCCGCCCCTGTGGCGCATGGGCCAGTACTCCGTCAAGGAAGGCGTCCTCCGCCGAGTCTCCGTCTCCTACGCCGACGAACTCCGCCCCCTCGACTGACCTCCCTCCGTCCGAACGGCCGCATCCTGAAGTCCGGGTGCGGTCGTTCGGTTGTCTTGGTCCGCCTGCGCCTCGGCAACACTCGCAGCGTTGGACTGGTACGGGTCGCGCGCCGCAGTACGGGAACGAGCGGTCGGGTTCGGCGACAAGCCACAACGATCCAGCCCTTCACCTGGACAGACCACAACGTCGTCGCACCAAGCCGTGCCGGAGACAACGACTCTGGACACGGCCGCCGACAGTTTTCGAGCTGAGAACGCCTTGTGGGCAAGGGATTTCGTGATTGGCAGGTAGCTGTCAGGTTGTCCACGGACATGCCCGGGAGCGGGGCGAGGTCTGGCAAGGTGAGGACAGGTCTATCCACAAGAGTCGGGGGGTTGTGGATGCTGGAGGGGCTAACGATCTGCCCCGGGTTGCCCCGCGATCTGGCCTCCTCCTGGGGGTCGTTTGCTGACCAGACTCGGTGATATGACGACGCACACGGGCATCGAGGCCCACTACACGACCCGGCACGACGAGGCGACCCGGTTGAGCTCGACGCTCAGAGGACAGCTGGAGCGGGTGAGGCTTCACGATCTCCTGACCCGGTACCTGCCCGAGCCACCGGCGGACGTTGCCGATGTCGGCGGTGGGCCGGGAGTGCATGCGATGTGGTTGAAGGAACGCGGGTACTCCGTGGAGTTGCTGGACCCGGTGCAGCGGCATGTGGAGCAGGCCGCGGCGGCGGGGATCAGCGCAGTACTGGGGGATGCGCGGCGGTTGCCGTGGGAGAACGAGGACTTCGACGCGGTGCTGCTGGCGGGCCCGATGTATCACCTGCCGGAGGCGGCGGATCGGCGGCTGGCGTTGCGGGAGGCGATCCGGGTGATCCGGCCGGGCGGGTTCATCGCGGTGGTCGCGATCAACCGGGCGGCCAATCTGATCGGGTCCACGCTGGCCAACAAGTTGTTGGCGCGGCGCGGGATCGTGACCGACATCCTCGACACCGGGTTCAGTCCGGACAACGAGCGGATGGCGCAGACGACGTACCACACCACCACCCAACTGCGGACGGAGTTGACGAACGCCGGCCTGCGATCGGTGACCCTGCACGGGCTGACGGGACCGGGCGGCTGGCTGACGGTCGCGATCGACGTGCACTTCGAGAACCAGCCGCTCCCGCCGAGCCTCGCCGAACCGAACCCGCTGGAGACCGCACTCGAGTGCTCCCGCCTCGCCGACCGGTTCCCGGAGCTCGTCCCGTCCAGCTCGCTGCTGTTCGCGGTCGGCCAGCGTGCTTGACGGCAGACGCGCCCGGAAGGTCCGCGAGCAAGCCATCCGGTACGCCGCCAACGGGTGGCCGGTGGCACCACTGGCGATGCCAGGCGATGGTGGGTGTCCCTGCGGTAACGGCTGTGTGGAACCGCACTTGGTCGGTGAGGTCGTCCGTGACGGTGTGCAGGCTTCGGTGGTCTGGGATCGGTCGGGGTGGGGGATCGCCTTGGTGACGGAGAACTACGACGTGGTGGATTTGCCGCCGGAGTACGGCGCGCTGCTGAATCAGCAGCTGAGGACTACGTGTCCGACGGCGATGGCGCCGTTGCGCAGGAGGTGGTGGTTCTTCCTGGTGCCCGGTTCGATCCCTGCCGCTCAGGTGGCCCGCGCCGGTGGGGTGCTGCACTCCGGGGCGGGCGGCTGGGTGCCGGCGCCGGGGACTTGGACCGAGACGACAGGGTGCATCCGGTGGCTGGTTCATCCGTACCTGACGCACTGGCGGCCGTACCAGCGGCGGGACGCTATTGACCGGGTATTTCTCTGACTATAGTCAGACGATGGGGATCGCTGATGTCAGGAGATTCAATCGGACGGTCACGCAGCGGATCGGGGCGTTGAGCGATAGCTACATGGCGCGCGATCGGCCGTTGGGGCAGGCTCGGGTGTTGTGGGAGATCGGTGCTGACGGCTGCGACGTTCGGTTGTTGCGGTCGCGGCTTGATCTGGACTCCGGGTACTTGAGCCGGCTGCTGCGCGGTCTGGAGAATGACGGGCTCGTCGCGGTGGAGCAGAGTGATGACGACGGCAGGGTCCGCACCGCTCGGCTGACGTCGAAAGGCTTAGGGGAGCGGGATCTGCTGGATCGGCGCTCCGATGAGCTTGCCGCGTCGATCCTCCAGCCGTTGAGTGAGCAGCAGCGGGCTCGCCTGATCGCTGCGATGGGAGAGGTGGAGCGGCTGCTGATCGCGTCGACGGTCCAGGTCGGGAGCGTGGACCCTCGGCACCCGGACGCTCGCTTCTGTCTGCAGGCGTACTTCGATGAGTTGGCGGCCCGCTTCGACGGGGGCTTCGACCATGCACGGAGCATCTCGGCCGGCGTGGATGAGCTCACCCCACCGGCCGGTCTGCTCCTGGTTGCCACGCTTCACTCGGAGCCGGTCGGCTGCGGCGCTCTCAAGTTCCACGACGACGGGCCGACCGAGGTGAAACGCATGTGGGTCTCACCCGACGTCCGCGGTCTCGGCCTCGGTCGCCGGCTCCTGACCGAGCTCGAGCAGCACGCCGCGGCCCACGGCTCCGCAGTACTGCGCCTGGAAACCAACCGCAATCTGACGGAAGCGATCTCCCTCTACCGCGCCGCGGGCTACACGGAAGTCCCGGCCTTCAACACCGAGCCCTACGCCCACCACTGGTTCGAGAAGGCCGTCATATAAAGGAATGCCGGGGCCTGAGGATTCCCCTCGGATCCTCAGGCTCCGGCAAGAACCAGCTGTTACGGGTGGCGGAGGACGCCGACCAGGCCGTGGGTTTCCTCATCGATGCCGGCGGAGAACCACAGGGAGTCGGTGCCGCCGGTGGTGGCGGTGCCTTGGGTGAGAGCCCACAGACCAGGAATCACCAGCGTGCGGCCGGTGCCGGCGTCGCGGACCTGGCCGGCGATCTTGTCGCTGAAGCGGCCGTCGGACTTCGGGGCGATGACGTTGATCTTGCCGTCGCCGAAGTTGCCGACCAGCAGCGAGCCGGCCTGCTGACCCCACGAAGCAGGCGCGATCGCGAGACCCCACGGAGCGTTCAGGGTGCCGCGGGAGGCGATCCGGTCGACGAACCGGCCGTCCACGGTGAACTCGTCGACGAAGCCGAGACCGCGACCGCTCGCGTTGCGGCCCGTCGCCTTGTCGACCTTGGCGTACGCGACGAAGATCCGGCCGTTCAGCGTCTGCACGTTGAACGGGCTGTACCCCTTCGGGAGGTGGAAGTCGCGGAACGCCCACCACGGCTGCGCGACCTTGGCGAAGGTGCTGTCGAAGACGTCGATCCGGCCCTGCGCGAAGTTGGCGGCGTACAACTGGTCGCCCGTCGAGGCGGTCGCGATGGCGAGGCCGGTGTAGACCGCGCCGGGCACGGTCGCCTTGATCTGCGCGGCTCCGATCAGCGGCGTGGCCGGCGGTCCCCAGGCGGCGATCTGGCCGGTCAGGGTGGAGAAGATGAAGCGGGCCGGTGCGCTGGCCGTGCCGTTGCTGAGCACGAACCCGGTGCCGGCGTTCGCGACCTGACCGGTCGGTGCCGGGACGGTGACGCGGACCGTCGGCACCTTCGTGGCGGTGGTCGCGCCGGCCGGCGACGCGTACAGCGTCGACGACGACGTACCGGCGTTGGAGACCCAGAGCGGTGAGGTCGCACCGAGCGCCAGCCCCCACGGATTGACCAGGTCCGGGTCGAGCAGCGGTGCCATGCCCGGCACGTCCGAGACCAGGTTCACCTGCTGGACGGCGAGAGCGCCGGGCGAGTCGTGACCGTAGGACTTGTGCGCGCTGGCGGTGCTGGGAGCGACCAGCGCCAGGCTGCCGATCACGGCGGTGGCGGCGGCGAAGGTGCGTCCCTTGAAGCGAAGCGACATGTCACTTTCCTGTCGGTTGGGAAGTCGAACACCCTCCACACGGCCGAATGCACTGGCCGGTTCAACCCCGGGCACGGTAGACATGCCGGAACCGAGATTTTGGGGGGAACACCAGATGCCAAAGCTCACGATCCAGCCGCTGAACCCGCCGATCCTGCCGGCGGCGACCGGCAACTACACCCACGGTGTGCAGGTGGACGGCGCGGGCCGGCTGGTCTTCGTCAGCGGCCAGGTGCCGTGGGGCGACGAGCACGGGAAGATCCCGGACTCGTTCGAGGAGCAGTGCCGGATGGTCTGGCGGAACGTGCTCGCGGTGCTGGCCGAGGCCGGGCTGGGCGTGCAGAACCTGGTCAAGGTGACCACCTACCTTTCCGACCGGCAGTACCGGGCGCTCAACTCGAAGATCCGCGAGGAGGTTCTTGGCGAGCACGCCCCGGCGCTGACGATCATCATCTGCGACATCTACGCCGAGGAATGGCTCCTCGAGATCGAGGCCGTCGCCGCCGCCTGACCCGTACGACGTACTGCGGGCCGGCTGCCGGCGGGCGCCGGTCCACTCGTGCCGGATTGGGTATGGCCGGGTCCAGCGGACGCGTCTAGCGTCGAAGCATGCGGATCAGAATCGTCGACGCGTTCACCGACCAGCCGTTCGCCGGAAACCCGGCGGCGGTCTGCCTGCTCGAGGCAGGCCCCTGGCCGGACGAGAGCTGGATGCATCAGGTCGCGGCGGAGATGGCCCTGTCCGAGACCGCCTTCGCGCGCCCGCTCACCGACGACCCGGACGCCGACTGGGACCTGCGCTGGTTCACCCCGACGGTCGAAGCGAAGATGTGCGGCCACGCCACCCTCGCGACCACCCACGCGATGATGTCCGACGGCCTGCTGAACGACCTGAACGGCAAGGTGCGATTCAACAGCCGCAGCGGCGTCCTGATCGCGTCGGTGACGCAGGACCAGGCGATCACCATGGACTTCCCGGTCTCCTCGCCGGAGACCGTCGAGGTGCCCAAAGGCCTGATCGCCGCTCTCGGCGCCGAAGCAGCCGGCGTCACCGAGGTCTACCGCACCGGCCCGCTGGGCGATCTGCTGGTCGAGCTGGACGACGAGAACGCGGTCCGTTCCGCCGTGCCGGACCTGGCGGCGATCGAGGTGATCACTGAGCGGGACGGCTTCCGGGCCCTGTTGCTCACCGCCCTGGCCGACCCGGTCCGCGAGTACGACTTCGTCTCGCGGTTCTTCGCGCCGTCGCACGGGATTCCCGAGGATCCGGTGACGGGCAGCGCGCACACCGGGCTGGCGCCGTACTGGGCGAAGCGCCTCGGGCGGGAGGAGTTGGTGGGGTACCAAGCGTCCACCCGAGGCGGCCTCGTCCGGGTAGTACTGGCCGGTGATCGAGTCCTCCTCACCGGCCAAGCCGTCACCGTGCTCGACGGCGAGTTGAAGGTCTAGCTAGGCCCAGGTCTCCGCGTGCGTGATCGCGCCGTTGGGCGCGCTCAGCTCGGACAGTACGTCGTCGGCGTCGGCCTCCAGCGGCTCGAACGGGTACTCCGGTACGACGTACGCGCGCGCACCGGCGACCAGGTCCACCCCGGGCAGCTCGAACCACGCCTCGCCGACCTCGCGGCTGATCTCATAGATGGCCTGCTCAGCTGACTCGACCGGCTCGCGCTCACCGGTCTCGTCCAGCTCGGCCGGGTGCCGCTCCTGAGCGGCGCGACCGGCCTCGAGCAGCGTGTCCAGGTCGACCACACGCAGGTCGAACCTCGACACCACGCTGATCACCTGGTCCTGCTCCTCGGGCTCCTCGTCGTCGTCTTCCTCGACCTCGTCGTCCAGCAGCAGCGGCGCGGTACCGGTGTGCTCGAAGACGGCGTCGTTCCAGCCCTCGACGAGCTCCTCCAGCGCGGCGTTCTGCTCGTAGAGGGAGGTCTGCTCCTCGTCGCCGGTCATCGCCAGCAGGGCCTCGGTGTGGGCCTGCAGGCGCTCGGCGAGCAGCCGGCTCGCCTCGGCCAGCGCCTTGCGGCTCTCCTCGGAGAAGAACTGCTCCCCGGCGGCGGCGAGCTCCTGGTTGTCCACTTCAGTCACTGCGTTCTTCCCTAACGTTCGATGGGCTACAGCTCATTGCCAGCCGTAAGTATGTGAGAACGGCGTGAGAGCTGTGTCAGCGGGTGTGAGAGGCCCGCGAGAAGTCCTGTACCTGGTCGCCGCGCTGATCTTCCCCGAGAGGTTCTGATGTCCGACACCGTCGCCGGCCTGCCGCAGGTCGGCCTTCTCGGGCTCGACGGCCGGGGTGCGACAGTTGGTGCAGGAGAACACGCAGGGCTGGATCTTCCTCGGTGAACCACGGATGAACGTGGTCATGCTCAACGCCGATCTTGCCGCTGCGAACTGACAGAGACGATGGGGACATGAGCACGAGCGGTCGCGGGCATCTGCGGATCTACCTGGGCGCCGCGCCCGGCGTCGGGAAGACCTACAAGATGCTGGGCGAGGCGCAGCGGCGGCTGGCGCGGGGGACGGACGTCGTGGTCGGCTTCGTTGAGACCCACGGGCGGGAGCAGACGGCCGTCATGCTCGAGGGCCTGGAGGTGGTCCCGCGCAAGATCCTGGACCACCGTGGCGCGAGCTTCACCGAAATGAACGTGGACGCCGTACTGGCCCGGCGGCCCGAGGTCGCGCTGGTCGATGAGCTTGCCCATAGCAACGTTCCGGGCAGCCGGAACGCGAAGCGCTGGGAGGACATCGACGCGCTGCTGTCGGCCGGGATCGACGTGATCTCGGCCGTCAACATCCAGCACTTGGAGTCGATCAACGACGTGGTCGAGAAGATCACCGGCGTCCCACAGCAGGAGACCGTCCCGGATCGGGTGGTCCGGGCCGCCGACCAGATCGAGTTGGTCGACATGACGCCCGAGGCGCTGCG
Source organism: Kribbella sancticallisti (assembly GCF_039530625.1). Classification (NCBI taxonomy): domain Bacteria; kingdom Bacillati; phylum Actinomycetota; class Actinomycetes; order Propionibacteriales; family Kribbellaceae; genus Kribbella; species Kribbella sancticallisti. The sequence goes on from NZ_BAAAOS010000017.1 coordinate 544,688, forward strand.
TCGCCGGATGGCGCACGGCAACGTCTACGCCGCCGACAAGATCGACGCTGCCCTCGGCAACTACTTCCGGATCGGCAACCTGTCCGCGCTGCGCGAGCTCGCGCTGCTCTGGCTCGCCGACCGGGTCGACGCCGGGTTGCAGCAGTACCGGGCCCAGCACGACATCGACTCCACCTGGGAGGCGCGGGAGCGGGTCGTCGTCGCGCTCACCGGCGGACCCGAGGGCGAGGTCCTGATCCGGCGTGCCGCCCGCATCGCCGCCCGCTCGGCCGGCGGCGACCTGCTGGCCGTTCATGTCACCCGTTCCGACGGCCTGACCGGAGCCGATCCCGCCCGGCTGGGAGAACAACGCAGGCTGGTCGAGAGCCTCGGCGGCAGCTATCACCAGGTGGTCGGCGAGAACATCCCGGAAGCGCTGCTGTCCTTCGCGCGGGCCGAGAACGCCACCCAACTCGTCCTCGGCGGCAGCCGCCGCTCCAGGTTCTCCGCGCTGCTGACCGGGCCCGGGATCGGAGCCAGTTCGATCCGCGACTCGGGCGACATCGACGTCCATCTCGTCACCCATTCGGAGATCGGTCGCGGCCGGCTGCCCCGGGCACAGGGCAGCCTGTCCCGTCGCCGCCTGTACTACGGGTTCGCGCTCGCCGTCGTCCTGCCGCCCTTGCTCGCCCTGCTGCTCGGGGCCGGCGGCGACACGCTCAACCTGACCAGCAACGCGCTCGCCTTCCTGTTCGGGGTGGTCGTGGTCGCTCTCGTCGGCGGACTCTGGCCGGCGATCCTGACCGCCCTCGCCGGCACGGTGGTCCTGAACTGGTTCTTCACGCCGCCGACCCGCTCCTTCGGCATCACCGAGCCGAACAACGCGCTGGCCCTCGGGATTTTCCTGCTGATCGCGGCGCTGGTCTCCTCGGTGGTCGACCGCGCGGCCCGGCGTACGAGACAAGCGGCCCGCTCGGCGGCCGAGTCCGAGACGCTGGCGACCCTGGCCGGGTCCGTACTCCGCGGCGAGACCGCGCTGCAGGCACTCCTCGAACGCGTCCGCGAAGCCTTCGGGATGAGCTGCGCCGTCCTGATGGAGCGCCTGGAGACCGACGAGTTGACCGAGACCTGGCGACCCCTCGCCTCCGCCGGTACGCCGACCTGCCGGCGCCCGGAGGACGGGGATGCCGAGATCCCGGCGCGGGACAACCTCGTCCTGGTCCTGCAAGGCCGTCGGCTGGCCGCGGACGAACGCCGGCTGGTCGGCGCCTTCGCGGCCCACGCGGCGGCCCTGGTCGACAAGGCCCGGCTGAGCGAAGCCGCCGCCGAGGCGAAGCCACTGGCCGAGGCGGACAAACTCCGGACCGCGCTGCTGCGAGCCGTCGGGCATGACTTGCGGTCGCCGCTGGCCTCGGCCAAGGCGTCCGTGACCAGCCTGCGCAGCTCCGACGTTGACTGGACCCCGGCCGAGCGCGACGAACTCCTCGAGACGGCCGACGAGTCCCTGGACCGGCTGACCCGGCTGGTCGACAACCTGCTCGACCTCAGCCGCCTGCAGGCCGGAGTACTGCCCGTCTTCACCCGGCCGATGGCGCTCGACGAGATCCTGCCGGGTGTGATGGCCGAGCTCGGCGACGACAACGGCCAGGTGAGCGTCGACATCCCGCACACGCTGCCGCTGGTGAGTGCCGACACGGCGCTGCTGGAGCGGGTGATCGCGAACCTGCTGGCCAACGCGATCCGCTACTCGCCGCTCGGTGGCCCGCCGCTGGTGACGGGGAGCTCCCTGGGCGAGCAGGTCGAACTACGGGTGGTCGATCGTGGGCCGGGGATTCCGCGGGCCGATCGGGACCGGGTCTTCGCGCCGTTCCAGCGGCTCGGGGACACCGACAACACCACCGGGGTCGGGCTCGGCCTGGCGCTCGCGCGCGGGCTGACCGAGGCGATGGACGGCACCCTGCACCCCGAGGACACGCCGGGCGGCGGGCTCACCATGGTCGTGTCGTTGCCAGTGGCAACCTTGGGGCCGGGCGACGCGCCGGTGCCGGGCAGCCGGGAGCGATCCGCGTCCGGACCGGAGGTGCGGGGATGACCAGAGTGCTGGTGGTCGACGACGAACCGCCGATCGCGCGGGCCTTGCAGATCAACCTGAAGGCACGGCGGTACGAAGTACACGTGGCCGGCAGTGGTACCGCGGCGCTGAAGGTGGCGGCGCAGTACCCGCCGGATCTGGTGATTCTCGACCTCGGGCTGCCGGACCTCGACGGCGTCGACGTGATCCGTGGGCTGCGTGGCTGGACCGAGGCGCCGATCCTGGTGCTGTCCGGGCGCACCGACAGTACGGACAAGGTCGAGTCGCTGGACGCGGGCGCCGACGACTATGTGACCAAGCCGTTCGGCATCGACGAGTTGCTGGCGCGAATGCGCGCGGTACTGCGCCGCAGCAACCTCGCTCAGGACGAGCCGGTGATCACGGTCGGCGGCGCTCAGGTCGACCTGGCGGCGAAGCGAGTGACGCTGGAGTCTGGGGAGGATGTCCGCTTGACGCCGACCGAATGGCACCTGCTGGAGGTGCTGGTGCGGCATCCGGGGAAGCTGATGTCCCAGCGGCAACTGCTGATCGAGGTGTGGGGACCGGGCTACGAGACGGCCAGTGGCAACCTGCGCTTCTACATGGGTCAACTCCGCCGGAAGCTCGAAGCCGACCCGGCGCGCCCGGCGCATCTGCTCACCGAGCCGGGGATGGGCTACCGCTTCGAGCCGTAGACGTGTCTGATTCCTTCAAGACGTCAGGGGGTCCGACACGGCAGGGTGGGGACATGGAGATCTTTGAGGCTGCTCGTGACTTTGTCCGTACCGAGGGCCGGCTGGTGGAGCGCCGGCTGTTCGCCACCGTCTTCGAAGGCGCCGATCCGGCCGGCGTCGTGGACGCCCTGCGTGGGTACCAGAACGCTGACGGCGGGTTCGGGCACGGGCTCGAGCCGGACAAGCGGTGCCCGGACAGCGTGGCCCTCGACGTCGAGACCGCGTTCGACATCCTGCTGGCCGCCGGCGTCCGGGATGACGACATGGTGCGCCGGGCCTGCGACTGGTTGCAGTCACAGGCCACCGCGGACGGTGCCGTCTCGCTCGCGGCGCCGGTGATCGAGGGGTACCCGCGGGCTGAACACATGTCTGAGTGGACCTATGTGCCCGGCCTCAACCCGACCGCGGGATTGGTCGGGCGGCTGTACGCGATGGACTTCGAGCACCCCTGGCGCGACCAGGCCGAAGCTTGGTGCACGGCCACTCTGGCCGGCGGGTTCCCCGAGGACGCGCACGCGATGCACGAGTCGATGGAGTTCCTGGAGCACACCCAGCGGCCGGAATTGGCGAAGGTGAAGGAGTGGCTGCCGAAACTGGCGTACTACCGCGCCGACCCGGCCGACCCGTCGTACGGGGTGACGCCGTTGCACTTCGCGTCGACGCCGGACAGCGTGTGGCGGCAGTTGTTCGACGACGAGCAGATCGAGGGACACCTGGACCGGCTCGTCGCGGACCAGCAGGCCGACGGCGGCTGGGCGATCACCTGGGAACCCCCGGGCACCATGGCCACGCTCGAGTACCGCGGAATCGTGACCGTCCACGCCCTCCGCACCCTGAAGGCCTACGGCCGCTTGCCGATCAGCTGATCGTCCGGTCGTCGCACGGTTCGGACCGTTGACCAACGGACGGGTTGCAGCGGGCGGTGACTGCGGGTGAAATCGATTTAACACCACGTATCCGCCCCTTCGAAGGTGGTTCCATGCGTCGTCTTCCGAAGCTCGCTGCCGCTCTGGCCTTCCTTCTCATTCCCGTCGTACCGGCCTCTGCTTCCGCCCCGTCCGGGTTGTTCCCGGACTGGGTCGGCAGTTGGGCCGTCGCCGTCACCCCACCCGGTACCACGGGCCTGTCGGCCACCGGCGTCACCGACACGACCCTGCGCCAGGTCGCTCACCTGTCGGTCGGTGGACCCGAACTCCGCCTGCGGCTCTCCAACGTCTACGGCACCAGCCCGCTCGTCGTCGGCAAGGTCACCGTCACCCCACGCGCCGCCGACCTCGCCGGTACTCCGACCGTCGACCCGGCGACACTGGTTCCGGTCTCCTTCGGCGGCCGCGCGAGTGTGACCATCCCGGTCGGAACCGAGTGGGTCAGCGACCCGGTCCGGATTTCCGTGCCCGACGACACCGACCTGGTGATCAGCACCTACTTCCCGGGCCCGACCGGTCCGTTGACCCAGCACCCGGCCGGGTATGCGACCGGGTTCTCCGCCGCCGGCGATCAGACCAGTGGCGGCGGGTCGCAGTACCAGGCGCTTCCGGGGATGGCGCGGTACCTCATCGAGGGCGTCGACGTGAAGAGCCGGGCGCGGGGCTCGGTGGTGCTCTTCGGCGACTCGATCACCGACGGCGTGGTCTCGCCGATCGACCAGAACCTGCGCTATCCCGACCAGTTGGCCGACCGGATCCTTGCTCAGCCCGCCGCGCGCGAACTCGGCGTGCTGAACGCGGGGATCAGCGGCAACCGGCTGCTCAGCAACGCCGGTACGGCGGGCGACTCGGCGCTCGCGCGGTTCGATCGCGACGTGCTCGGGCAGACCGGCGTACGGACGGTGGTGCTGCTGGAGGGCATCAACGACATCGGCAGGAGCCTGGGTGCCACCGATCCGGCTGATCTGATCGCGGTGCACCGGCAGTTCATCCAGCGAGCGCACCAGGCCGGGCTGAAGGTGATCGGCGCGACGCTGACGCCGTACGAGGGGGCGGGCTACTACAGCGTCGAGGGCGAGGCCGACCGGCAAGCGCTGAACGAGTGGATCCGTACCTCGGGCGAGTACGACGGCGTCGTCGACTTCGACAAGGCGGTCCGGGATCCTGCTCAGCCGGGGCGCATGCTGGCCGCGTACGACATCGGCGACCACCTGCACCCGAACGCCGAGGGCTTCGAGGCGATGGCGCTCGCCTTCGACCTGAGGGCGTTGACCCGCTAGCTGTACTCGGTCAGGACAGCTAGCCGGCCTCGGCGGGATGCTCGACCTGGCGGTCGCCCCACTGCGTCAGCAGTCCACGGGCGATCTCCAGGTCTTCCCGCAGCGAGCGGTCCTTGAGGTCGTCCGGCAGCGCGGTCAGCGCATCCGCGATCCACGGTCCAATCGAGGCCGGCTTGCAGATGTCGGGCCCCAGCCCCGCGAGCCGCACCGCCCGAACCGCCGTCACCAACTCGCACGCGAGCACGTCCCGCAACGCGTCCAGCAACTGCCCGGTCAGTACTGCGGCCTGCGGCGCGAAGCTCGCGTGGTGCTCGGCGCCCCGGGAGAGGGTCGCCGTACCGAGGGTGGCGGGTTGTGCCGTCGAACGGACCGAGGCGAGCGCGTCGTGGGCGACGTACTCGATCATCATCACGCCCGAGCTCGCCTCCGCCCCGCTGGCCAGGAACCGGCTCAGCCCGGTGAACTCCGGATCGACCAGGTTCGCGACCCGCGAGGTGGACAGGGTGGCGACGGAGTGCAGGCTGAGCCGGAGCGAGTCGAGGGCGAGCGCGATCGGCATCGCGTGCCAGTTGCCGTTGTGCAGCACGGTCTCGCCGGCCACCAGCGGATTCTCGGCCGAGGCGTTGATGTCGATCCGCAGAGCGTTGCCCAGGGCATCGACATGGTCGACGGCCGGGCCGAGCACCTGGGCGAAGGCGCGCAGGCCGAACGGGTCCTGGACCCGGGCCGGCGGGATCGGCAGGTCCTCGAGCAGGCCGCGCATCCGGCGGGCCACCCGGACCTGTCCCGGCTGCGGGCGGGCGGCGTGCACGCGTTCGTCGTACACCTCGGCGTTGCCGCGCAGCGCGACGTGGGAGAGCCCGCCGACCAGCGGGACCACGTTGATCAGGGTCGCGGCCTCGACGTACGCGAGGCAGCACTCCGCGAGCGTGATCGCGTTGCTGGACAGCAGCGGGAGCGCGCTGGTCCCGTCGATCACGTCACCCAGCGCCAGCCCGAGTTGGGCCAGCGGGCCGAGATCCCCGGTCCCGATCGCGCCACCGCGATGCAGGTCAGGCAACTCGTCATCGTTGAGCAGGGCAACGATCGCGTCGGCCACCTCGGGCGCCAGCCCGGAGCCACCGGCGGCGAGTTGGTTCACCCGGATCAGCAGCCCGAGCCTGACCACGTCCTTCGGGTACGACGCCATCCCCGTCGTCGAGTGGGACGCCAGCAATCGCGCGCCGTGCTCGGGATCGGAGGTCAGCACGTCCCGGTTGGCGCCCACCCCGGTGGTCCGTCCGTAGACCGGTCGGCGCAGGGCGATCTCGGCCACCGCGACAGCGGACTCGGCCATCCGCTTCCGCGCGTCGTCCGCCAGCCGCACGGCCGTCCGCCGCTGGCCCAGCGCCACCGCATCCAGAGGCGACAATCCCGCCCCGACGATCTCCACGGGCTCCACCAGCCCAGTGTGAGCCAGCCCACTACCCGCCGCGAACTCCCTCAGCGCTGCTCATGTCTGAGATCCGAGACATTTTCGACGCGGACAAGCGAACGGCCCGCCGATCGCGAGGATCAGCGGGCCGTTCGTTCGGGCTATGTCAGGCCTTGCCGTAGCGCTTCTTGAACTTCTCGACCCGGCCCTGGGTGTCCATCACGCGCTGCTGGCCCGTGTAGAACGGGTGGCTGGCGGAGGAGATCTCGACGTCGACGACCGGGTAGGTGTTCCCGTCGTGCCACTCGATGGTCTCGTTGCTCTCGCGCGTCGAGCCGGTCAGGAAGCTGAAGTTGCCGGACTTGTCCCGGAAGACGACCCGGCGGTAGTCGGGGTGGATGTCGTTCTTCATGCGGCGGTACTTCCTTCCAGATAAGGGGCGAACGGATCGGTCAGCTTGCTGCCCAACTCCTCCGTACGAAGGACACAACCATCGAGGCGGCGCGCTAATTCCCGGACGTCCAGATCGATTCCGGTGATGGACAGGTACGACGCGCGGTCGCCGTGCTCGGGGTGCCACTCCAGCGCCGAGCGGGCCTGGTGGGTCGCGCCGACCTCGGACCAGCGGTCCAGCGGCAGGTCGGCCAGCCACGGTCCCAGTACGCCGAGCGCGATGCTGGTGCCGAAGCTGTCCCAGCCCAGCCGCGCGCGCGGCTGGGAGGCGAGCCAGACCGTGCCCTTGCCCCGGACCGAACCGGCGACCAGGTCCTCGAGCGCGTCGTAGAGCCGCTCCGGGTGGAACGGCCGGTCCGACTGCCAGACCAGCGTCTCCACTCGCCCCTCGGAGTTCAGCGGAGCGCTGATCGACCCGGGCTCGACCCACGTCTCGGCCGCGTCAGGATCATGAAGCCGTACTCCGAACAGTTCGCCGGCCGTCTCGGTGGTTCGTACCAGCGCCTGCGGGTTCATCGCCCGCGCCAGCGCCTCCACGACCGCGGGTCCTCCGGGCTCGGTGGGCTCGCCGGGCTCGCTGGGCTCGCCGGTTTCGGTGGTCTCGCCGGTTTCGGCGGGCTGTGGGGGTGGCTGCTGGGGGTTGGCGAGGATCACCGCGTTGGCGTACTCGACCTGCCGGACGAGCACCTCGGCGATCGCGCGACCGTCCTCGGCGGCGGTCGGGACGCCGCGATCGTGGATCAGGTCGTCCCCGCTGACGTCGGCCGCGAAGGTGGAGGTGTCGAGCACGGTCAGCACCGACAGCACGCGGAGTTCGTCACCGGCATCCCGGGCGATCTCCTCGGCCAGCGCCTGGGTGTCGCCGGCCCCGGGGACAGAGACGACCGCGGCCCCGTACTTCTCCGTCGCGGCGATGCTGACCAGCAGGGGAACCAGCGAGCCGCGCATCGCGCAGGACACGCAGGGGTGACCCATCCGGATCACCTCGCGGTCGATCACGCCGGCCGCAGTACGCGCGATCCGTACGACGGAGCCACCCGCCAGGCCGCTCACGTCGTACTCGACCAGGACTGTGCCCAGGTTCGGCAGCAGGCCGGCCGCGACGGCGCCGCGGGACTGCTCGTCGACGCCGGTGAGCAAGGTGATCGGCAGGTGACTCGGCATGGCACCTCTCAGAGTCTTATTGAAAATGACAACCAGTACAACGTACACTGCGGCTCAGCGGTTCCGGAAGCGCGGTGGCCCGGAATACGGACCAGGCGACCGGCGTTCACCGTACGGAGTTCAACGGCACCCGCTGGGTGCCCGGAAGGAAGGTCTGATGGCCAAGCACAACGATGTCCGCCCGATCGTCAAGCTGCGGAGCACCGAGGGGACCGGCTTCACCTACGTGACCCGGAAGAACCGGCGCAACGACCCCGACCGGCTGACGATGCGCAAGTACGACCCGGTCCTGCGCCGGCACGTCGACTTCCGCGAAGAGCGGTAGGCGGCCGGTGGCGAAGACCAGCAAGATCGCGAAGAACGAGCAGCGCAAGCAGACCGTCGCCCGGTACGCCGGGCGCCGGGCCGAGCTGAAGCGGATCATCGCCGATCCGGCCAGTTCGTTCGAGGCGCGGGGCGAGGCGCAGTTGAAGCTGCAGAAACTGCCGCGGGACGCGAGCCCGATCCGGGTCCGCAACCGCGATGTGGCGGATGGCCGGCCGCGCGGGTTCCTGCGCAAGGCCGGCATCTCCCGGGTCCGGTTCCGCACGATGGCCCACCGTGGGGAACTGCCGGGGATCACCAAATCGTCTTGGTGATCCGAGCACGGCCCCGCCGGGACCAGGTGGACCCGGCGGGGCCGCGCTGTCTTCCCGGGCCACCCGAAGGCCGGTTCGCCGGCCGGGAATAGGTCCGAAGGGGAGTGGGTTACACCTGATGCCGTCCGGTACATGACCCCCGGGCTTCACACTCCGCCGCTACGAGCGGCCACTCGCCGAGAGGCGTCTGCTGGACGGTGCGGTACTCGGATGGGTGGGAGCGGATCGTCGCTCCCACCCATCTCCCGTCTCCACTTGTGTGGGGGTGGACCATGGAGGGCAGGACCTCGCGGTGACGCGGGTGACTGGTGTGACTGGAGGGGCTTCGGACCCCCGAGTTGCATTGTGGTCGGGAAGGTCAGTAATGTTCTTCTTGTTGGAGCGAGTGCGGGACGCGAAAGCGGCCGGACGCTCCAAACTCCCTGAAAGTCCCAGGAGCCGAATCACGCCCCAAGCGGGGTTCGGTCGCTGAGACACGCAGAGAGACTGGGACGAAAGAGGCCGATTTGACTGGCCCCGGACGAAACAGTAATGTTTGGCGGGTTGCCCCGGAGCTTCGGATGAAAGTTCGAAGCGCGGTGAGCGTCCGATTCTTGAGAACTCAACAGCGTGCCGAAAGTCAATGCCGAAAGATTAGCATTAACCCCGTACACGGCATTGGATGATTCCATCCACCCCTGGTCCTTCTGGGATTTTGGGTGCTGGGTTGTCTGTTGTTCGTGTTCGGATTCCTTTGAAAAACAATGATTCAAGTCAGTTTGATTGTTTCTGAGATATCAAAGGATCACTCAATGTGTTGACTCTCCACAGGCTTCGGTCTGTGGTTTGTTTATAGATTTCAACGGAGAGTTTGATCCTGGCTCAGGACGAACGCTGGCGGCGTGCTTAAC
>NZ_BAAAOS010000018.1:0-128679 GCF_039530625.1 Kribbella sancticallisti
CCCAGACCGCCAAATCACCGACTCAACCGAACATCACGAACTCCGGCTGTAGTACTAGGCGTCCTCAACCCCCTGTCGGACCTCCTTGACCTCGACGCCTTCTGGCCCATGGTCCGCGGCGAGATAGAGCTCTACGCCAGCCACAACCCGCAGTACGCCGACCGCCTCACCGCCACCGGCCTCCTGGACGAAACCTTCGCCCGCTACCCCCTCAACGGCTACCGCCTAACCCTCGGCTACACAGACCTCGACACCCGCCCACCCATCCCCGTAACCGGCCGCCTCCCCAACCCCCTCCACTCAGTCCCCGGAGTCCCTCCAACCCGCCCCTGGTGACCAGGGCGGCTGCTTGCGCCAGCTTTGGAGTTCTTCGTCGATGGCTATGCCTAGGCCGAGGAGGTCGGCTTCTCGTTCGGGGACGGTGGCCAGGGAGAGGCCCACGGGGAGGCCGCGGTCGTCGAGGCCCGCAGGGACGCTGAGGGCTGCGAAGCCGGCGACGGACCAGGGGACCGAGAGGCGGATGTGTGGACCGTCGGGTTCGCCTGCGGCGTTGATCAGCGGCGGAGGCCCGTCGATGGTGGGATGGGCGATCGCGTCCAGCCGGTGGTCGGACATGATCTGCCGCCACTTGCTCTCCCAGCGGTCGCGGAGGAGCAGCGCTTCCTCGTAGCTTTCGGGGCTGATCGTCTCGCCCAGTTGGACGCGGTAGCGAACTTGTGGCGTGTAGAGGTGGCTGTGGGCCAGCAGCGCGTCGTGGATCTCCAAGGCCTCGACGTGGGTGATCGTGTCGAAGACGCCGACCGACTCCCGAAGGACCTGCTCCGCCGACGACGGCGTACTGATCTCGACGAGTTCCGCGCCGCGGGCGACCAACTCGTCCAGAGCCTCCCGGCAGACCTCCGCGAACCGGGCGTCCACCTCCTTCCACGACATCTCGATCGGCAGGCCGATGCGGACACCGGTGAGATCGGACGGCGGAGCACACGGATAGGCCGGTATGGCGCTGTCGTGGCTGGCCGGGTCCCGCGTGTCGTGGCCGGCCAGAACCCGCATCAGCAGCGAGACGTCGAGCATGCGTCGCGCCATCGGTCCGGTGACGTCGAACGACCTGCTGAGCGGGATGACGCCGTACCGGGACAGCCGGCCGATTCCGCTGCGCAACGTCGACACCCCACAGGCGGCAGCAGGAATCCGCAAGGAGCCGCCGGTGTCCGTCCCGATGGCGAGCGGCGCCATCCGCATCGCCAGCGCGGCAGCCGAGCCACCGGACGAGCCGCCGGGCGTACGCCGGATGTCCCAGGGGTTCTTGGTTGGCAACGATGCCGTCCCATAGGCGAACTCGTGCGTCGTCGTCTTCCCGAGCAGCCCCGCCCCAGCCGCAGCAAGCCGCTGCCAGAGCGCAGCGTCCTCATTGGGCACATAACTGGCCAGCACCCTGCTCCCGGCGGTAGTCAGCACGCCACGGGTCAGGAAGAGGTCCTTCACAGCCACCGGTACTCCGGCGAGCGGGCCGACGGGGATGCGTCGCGCGCGGGCTTCGTCGGCGCGCCGAGCGGCGGCCAGGGCCAGGTGCGGGGTCTGGGTGACGAAGGCCCGGATGGTGGCCTCGGACTGCTCGATCCGGCGGAGGCAGTCGGCGACGAGTTCGCGGGCCGAGAGTTTGCGGTCGGCCAATCGGTCGAGAATCTCGACCAGGCTGAGGTCCGCGGCGTCTTCGGTCACCCGACGAGCGTACGAAAATAACCCGCCCGGGGAATGCCCGGGCGGGTCGTCGCCGACTCAGTGCTGAACGGCAGCAGCGACGTTGTAGAGGCCGAAGCAGAAGACCGCGATCACCCCGAACAGAAGGATGAAGAGGATCTGCCGCCAGAACGAGATGATGATCACTGCGGAGGCCAGTACTACGAGCGACACGAGGATTTCATTCTGAGGCATGGCGTTCCCTCTTTTCCTACTCGATTCACTTCCCGTCGGATCCTTGCTTTTCACCGGGCTTGAGCTAGATTGGCCCGGTGCCCCGTCTGTTTTTCTGTTGGTTCCAGTGAACGACAGGTCAATAGGCTGTCAATCCGCAGTATTGGTGAATGCGAGGACGCCAAGTTCCGCACGCTGGTTGCCTGAATTCCGTAGCCTCCCGGCAATATGACGGGAGCGGCTGCCAATTGGCTCTGGCTCCTGCCAATTGGCAAGATGTGCTGCCGAGCTGGCGAGTTGCCGTCGGATCGTTACCCGATGTTGATGAGTTAACTGGTTTAGCTATAGCTTGGCGGCACTAGTCTTCGGATGCCGCCAACTCTCGCGGCAAGGGACTATTGCCGCGAGGTCACAAGCCGTACGGGCAAAGCTGTCGATCAAGCAGTGAACGGACGGACAGGCGGCTCTGAGTGAGTGTCATTCCCATCGATCGGCCCTCCGCGGCGCTCGATCAGTCACCCGCGCCGCGGCGCCTGGTGTCCCAGCCGCCGGCGGGCCCGTCGAGGGCAACCGTCTCTCTGGTCGACTGCCAGGCCCATGACTCGCCGTTCGGTCTGCTGGTCCGGGAAGCTGCCGCGAGCAACAAAGTCGAGCCGCGGGCGTTGGCGGTCCGGACTCTCCTTCACCTCCCGCGGGTGGCTGGACACCGTGGCCAGATCAGCTGGCGGCAGATCCACACCGAACTGCGCAGGCGCTCCGCCGAGTTGCTGGCCGACCAGAAGAAGGTGCAGCGGCTGATCCCGACCGGAAGCTTCAAGCTGCAGGACCTCCGGTTCGTCGCCGACTACAGCAGCGACAACGCGGCCGAGATCTTCAACCACCTGCACTACCTCCGCAGCGCCCGGCCGGGCTCGCTGAACTACGCCCTGGTCGACCCGTACTACGGCCTGCCGATCAGCCTCTGCAGCGTGTCCCCACTGGAATGGCGTCGCGTCGGCCGGCAGATCAATTCCCAGTTCGGGGTCGCCATGGAGGCGGTCTGGGACATCTCGCGGGTCTATTCCTTCGATGTCGCGCCGGCGAATGCCATTTCCTATCTGCTCGCCCGGGTGCGCAATGACCTTCGGCAGCGCGTGCCCGAGGCGCAGTTGTTGTCGACCGCTGTCGATCCGAATCTCGGATTCACCGGATCCAGCTATCTGGCGGCGAACTGGCAGCGCTGGATGACGATCAAGCCGCGACCGTATCTGTATTTCGAGAACGGCTATGTCAGCCCGCGGCAACTGCGCTCGCGTTTCGAGACCACTAACGTGAGCGAGTTGCGGGCAGCCTACGGGACGAAATTCGAGCAGAGCCGGGCGCCATTGCGCGACTCGATGATCTTCTGCTGCCGGATCAAAGGCGAGACCGAGTTCGTGCCCCAGGACCTGCAGCGGCGGTTGCACCGCTGATCCTTCAACGAGCGTCGGGCCGGTCAGGTCACTGATGAGGTCGGACGGTGAAGCGGGAGCGGCTGAGGAGGGCCTCGACCCGGCGGCGGTCGGGCATCGAGTTGGAGAGCGGGAAGTCGGCGGTGGCGCAGGCCATCGCGGCGGTCGCCCACAGGGCTTGTTCCTCGGAGAAGATGCGGTCGTTGTCGATCAACTGGGCGGCCAGCGCCGCGCAGAAGGCGTCGCGGGCGGCCGAGGACTCTTTGTAGATCGACGGGAAGCTCGGCACGCTGAAGGTCTGCAGGTCGGTGTCGGAGTAGATCGTGCAGCCGCCGTTCCCGGGGATGCAGAGGGTCTCGACACCGTAGGCGAGCAGATGCCGGGCGACCGGGTCCGGATCGAACCGGTCCTGACCGGGTGGCGAGTAGCGCCCGAGCTCCCAGGCGTGGGCCACCATGTAGTCGATCTGGGACAGCGAATGCCGGGAGATGTCGTCGTCCGGATACGGCTGGCCGGGCGTGACGATGACGAGCGGGCGGTTCCGCTCGGCGGCGTGGACCAGCTCGAGCGTTCTTTGCACGGTCTCCCGCGGGATCTCGAACGTCACCAGCACGGCATCGCACTCGGTCAGTTCCTGGGAAAGGTGCTCCAGGTCCCGGACGTCGAGCCTGACCTCCATCTGGTTGCGCCAGTTCACCGCGATGCTGTCGCCGAGCTCCATCTCGATCACGCCGGTGAACGGTGTCCGGGCCTGGCGGACCATCTTGAGGTGAGAGGTGTTGACGCCCTCGTCGCGCAGGTAGTGGACGATCTCCTGCCCGAACCGGTCGTCGGCGACGGCGGCGACCAGCGCCACCTCGAGGCCCAGCCGGGCCGCGGCGACTGCCTGGGAGACTCCTTTGCCACCCGGTGAGAGATCGAAGCCGTAGGCCTCGCTGGAGGTCTCGCTCTGTGGCAGGGTCTTCGTCCGGAAGGTGGCGTCCATGACCGCGCCGCCGACGACGATGACGCGCCCTGTCGGCGCTGCCGCGCCATTGCCCGCCGCATCACCCGCAGTCGGCGCGACGACGCTCCGCGCGCCGACGGAGTTCACCTCGCGCCGGATCAGCTGACGAGCAAGCTCACGCAGTACTTCGGGCTCCGTCGTACCGCGTAGGGTGCGATCGCTGGGCGCCACGCCGCCGCCGAGCCCCATCGACTCGTGCAGGCGGGTCCAGTTGCCCAGCAGCATGTTGCGCCGGGTGCCGAGCGAATCGGCCTGTAACCCCTGCACGACCCTGTCATCGATGCCGTGCTGGCTGTACTGCTCGGCGAACAACCCGAGAGCGAGCACCGTGTCAGCGACGATCCGGTGCGTCCCGTCGATCGTCTCGAGCACACACTGCGAGATGACACCGTGCGCGGCCGAGGCGAGATCCACCTTGTAGACGTTGGAGAACCGCTGAGTCGCGTGAAGCTGGAGCAAGGGCGCAGCCGCCTGACCACGATCGTCCCGCAACCTGGCCAGCGTGAGCCCGTCCCGGGCCCGCATCTTCTCCAGGACGTGCGTCAGTACCAAGGCACTGGGCGGTTCCCATTCCCCATTGTGCTCCGCCACTCGTCTCCGTCCTCACGTCGTCACCTGCAGTCATTATGCGGGAACGAAATTGAGGGTGGAAGGTCAGCGCAGCGCGGCTACCCAGCGGGCGGCGTGTTTGGCGTTCTGTAGGCGGCGTTCGTAGGTGGCGCCGACGGTGAGGAGGATCAGGCCGGCGGTGCCCAGGGTGATCCAGCGGGGGATCAACGGAGCTACCTCCAGGAATTGCCAGAGGGTGATCTTCAGGAGGACTGCGGCGCCGATGAGGAAAGGGGCCTGGAGGGAGTGGCGGGAGCCGATGAGGATGATGAGGACGGCTGCGGCCACTACGAAGGTGGTGCGCAGGTAGTCTTCGTTGCTGTTGGCAACTAAAGTTGAGGGGACGAGGCCTAGGAGCAGGCCGGGGCCCAGGTAGACCCAGCTGGGTTGGTCTCGCCAGGCCAGGAGGCCTAGGGCGAGCACGACGGCGGCGGGTGGGAGGGTGAACCACTCGATGGTGGTGGCGCCGGCGCCGAGGACGAAGGCGGTGTTGGCGATGGCTAGGAGGAGGCCCGCGATCAGGAGAGCCTCGCGGCGGTGGGGGCGCATGCCGTAGGCGACCAGAGGGGCCGCGGTGATGGTGAGGATCACGCCGGTACCGGTGGTTGCGGATTCCAGCAGGATGACGATCTCGGCCAGGGCGGCGGCGGAGGCGGCGGTGCTGAGGAGGGCGCGTTCCAGGGGTACTGCGGGGGCGACGCAGGCGATGGCGGTGGCGGTGGCGGCGACTAGGGCCAGCAGGATCGCGCCGGTCCAGAGGGTGAAAAGGCCGTCGAAGGTGACCAAGATGATGGCTAGTTGGGCCGTGAAGCCTGCGGTGATGGCTGCTGTGCAAGGGTCGATCGCCTTGCGCCAGGCAGCGATGAGTGCGAGGCCGGCGGCGATTGCCGAGATCAGGCCTAGTTGAAGCACGTCCAGCCGGACGAGACAGACCAGCAGGTTGATGGAGGCAACGACAACGGCCGCTGTTTCCAAGGCAATAGTCAGTACTCCGGTACGCCGCGTCCGTAGTAGCGCGGCGAGTGCGAGGAGGGTGGCGGCGGCGGTGGTCAGCCAGCGGCCGGCGTCGGGAATCTGCGGCAGGCAGGTGGCTACGGCGAAGGCGGCGGCTGCTGCGCAGAGGGATTCGCCGAGGGCGGGTGGGAAGGCTCGGGGGAGTGCGATCCTGCGCAGGAGGACGATGCCGGTGAAGGCGGCGAGGCAGACGACTGCGGTGGTCGCGAGGACGGGCGACAGCGGGCTGCCGACCACGTCTCCCGACAGAGAGCCGAACACGTCGCCCGGCAATGATCCGTCGAAGAGGTCTTCGAGGAACGATCGCTGGGTGCGGGGTGAATCGAGCGCCAGCAGGCCGAGGAAGACGCGGCCGCAGCCGATGATCAGCAAGGTCCAGAACACCGCCGCGGCGCAGACGACACCGGTGGTGCGGATGAACCGGGTGCCCTTGGCGGACCAGAAGAAGGTGATGACCACCTGGATCAGCAGGCCGAACAGGAACGTCGCCAGGTTGACTCGATTGACCAGGATCAACGGGAGTGGGAGTTGGCCGATGATCACGGCGGCCACACCGTACGTGACCACCTTCGGCGCGATGCGTGACATCAGCAGGTTGACGGTGGCGATCGCGGCCGCTGCCAGACCGGCGTAGGTGAGGCCGTCGATGGTGGCCGGGGAGATCAGGCCGAGCTCGCGGGCGCCGTACAGGTCGACGGTGAGGAGGCCGGTGCCGAGGATGGCGAGGGCTTCGGCGGTGCCGGCGAGTTTGGTCTTTCCGGCGGGGACAGAACCGGCGAAGGCGAGCGCGGCGAGGGTGGCGATGATCGAGGCCTGGATCGGGACGGAGAGGTTGTCCCAGTTGACGGCGAGGAAGGTGACGCCGGCGGCCAGCAGGAGGAGTACGCCGAGGCTGAGGAGGGTGGCCTGCGGGCTCAAGCGGCGCCGCGGTCTCGAAGCCTTCGGAGCCTTCAGTGGTTCAGGAGGTCGCGTGGGAAAACCCGGGAAAGGCGGTAAGGGCTGCGGTCTCGACGCGGGGATGGGCGCCGGCGCCGGGGGGAGTACGGGCGGCGGCGGGCGGAGTACGGGCGGTGGTGGGGGAGGAGGTGGTAGGACCCGTGCGGGAGTTAGCTGTACGTCCAGTTGGAGAGCGGAACTGCAGACTGGGCAACGGAATGCGGCGGGCTGGGCGTTCATCCGGCTCCTCCTCGAGTGGTGTCCTTCACTATCGCGAGGCGGAACGGGGCGCCGCCTGAGTACGTCTACTCATTTCGTCGCGTAGGCTGCTGCGGTCTGCCGATCGTCCAGACCGGCGAGGCAACCACGGGGAGCAGGATGAAGACTGGGTATGTGGAGCTCGCACGAGCTCAGCAGGAGCGATGGCAGCGGGCCTACGAGCAGAATCCGGGACTGAACGGTACGGATCCCTCGGCGGCCGCCCGCTGGACCGTCCGGCTGTTCGGTGCCGCAGGCATCGATGACGTCCTGGAGCTCGGCGCCGGCCAGGGCCGTGACGCGCTCTACCTTGCCAGGCAGGGATTCAGCGTGCACGCCACCGACTTCAGCGAGGCTGCGCTGAGCCGGCTCCGGCTGGCTGCGCAGCGTGACGGCCTGGACGACCGGGTGACGGCGGCGCTGCACGACGTCCGCGATCCGTTGCCGCCGGCCGATTCCACCGTCGGCGCGGTGTATGCCAACGTCGTGCTGAACATGGCGTTCTCCCGCGCCGAACTGCGCTCACTGGTGACCGAGATCCGCCGCGTACTGCGACCGGGCGGCCTGTTCGTCTACACGGTCTGGTCGACCGACGACAGCCGGTACGGCAACTGCAGCGAGATCGGCGACGGACTCTACGCCAACGACGGGTTCGCCTGCCGGTTCTTCGACCTGGACCTGGTGACCGACCTCGCCGACCGCTGGGAGCTCGGCGGCGCTGACCTCTACACCGAGGATGATCGGGTGTTGTGGCGGGTCACCCAGGCCAAACCCGCTCCGGCAAGCTGAAGTCCACTCTAGCTCTGGGCCCGCCACGTTGCGGTGTGGTCACCAAAGCGAAAAGTCGCATTGACGAACCGGGTGGGTTCCGACAGGCTCTGTCCGCGTCTCACCTTCGACCATCGGAGAAACACCAATGCAGTGGTACACAGAGGTACTCAAGAAGTACGCCCAGTTCAGCGGGCGCTCCCGGCGCAAAGAGTTCTGGATGTTCGTCCTGATCAACGCGGTCATCGGGATCATCCTGAGCATCATCGACCGGGCGATCGGGACGACCTACGGTGGTTCGGCCAACCAGGGCGTGCTGAACTCGATCTACAGCCTCGCCGTTCTGATCCCCTCGATCGCGGTCGGCGTCCGGCGGATGCACGACACGAACCGCAGCGGCTGGTGGCTGCTGATCAACCTGGTTCCGTGTGTCGGCTGGATCGTCTACATCGTCTTCGCGGCCCAGGAGGGCGTTGCCGGGGACAACCAGTACGGACAGGACCCGAAGGCCGCCGAGCGCTTCGGTGGGCAGGGCCCGAACCCGGAGCCGGGTTACCCGACCGTCTGAGTTGACTGACGTCGAACGTCCCGCGACCTGGTTGAGAGACGCCGGTCGCGGGACGTTCGTTTGTCAGCAGGATCTTTCAGGAGGCCTGGCTGACGCTCGACATGTTGAAGTCGGGCACCAGCAGCGGCGGGGTCGCGGTCCGGGAGAACTCGTCGCCCCACTCGCGGGAGAAGGACGGCACGGTCGCGCCGGCCGCGGTGAAGCGGGCGAGCAGGTCGACCGGGCTCTCGTTGAAGCGGAAGTTGTTCACGGCACCGGTCACCTCGCCGTTCTCGACCAGGTAGACGCCGTCGCGGGTGAGACCGGTGAGCAGCAGGGTCTGCGGCTCCACGACCCGGATGTACCACAGGCAGGTCAGTAGCAGGCCACGGTCGAGTCCGGCGACCAGGTCGTCGACGGAACCGGTCGCACCGTCGACCGAGAGCACGTAGTTGTCGACGGACGGGGTCGCCACTGGCGCGCCGGTCAGGTCGGCGGTGAACCGGCTCAGCATCAGGTTTTCCAGCTTGCCGCCGCGGATCCAGTCGGTCGCCGTCAGGGTGAGCCCGTTGTCGAACACGCTCGACGAACCGCCGGACGAGCGGGCCACCACGAACGGCAAGGTCTCCAGCCCGGCCAGGTGCGGGTCGGAACGCAGCCCGACGGGCTGCGGCGACAGCACCTCACCCAGTCGTGTTCCGCCCGAGGGCTTGGAGAAGACGCTGCGGCCCTCGTGGGCGTCGCGGCCGTCGAGCCGCCAATACAGGAACGTCGCCAGGTCTGCCACGGCAGTCGGGGGCAGCACGGTGGGGTGACGGCCGGCGTCGACGGAGACAGTGCGGGTGGCCCAGCCGAGTCGCCGGGTCAGTTCGGCGTCGATCGCGAGCGGGTCGATGTCGGTGAAGTCGCGGGTGGCGGCTCCCACCCAGGCCGACTGGGACAGTTCGCCGGACTTGCCGGTCGCCGTGACGAATCCCCGGAGCAGGCTCTTGCGCAACCGCAGGCCGGTCGACGAGCCGACGTACACGGTCACCACCTCGTGGTCGGCGAAGCCGTACAGCCAGCGGTTCTCCTTGCCTGCTCTGGTCAGTGCCTCACCGAGGGCAGGCGCGAAGCTCTCGTAGATGCTGACCGAGGTCTCTTCCGGCTCTTCGTCCCAGTCGGGGCCGACCGTCCCGTCCACCAGCGGACGGGCGTCCTCGGCGGGGCTGGAGCCGCGTGCTGCGGTCACGGCAGCCGAAACGAGGTCGCGCAGCTTGGTGTCGGTGATCGACGAGCGCCCGACGACACCAGCAGCCGTGCCTTCACCGCCGCCGACGGTGGCGATCACCGTGACGCTGGTGCCGCGCATCGCGCCGTTGGTGGTCAGCGTGTTGTTGGCCCAGCGCAGGTTGGCGCTGGAGGTCTCGGCGACGAGCACTACGCATCCCGACGCCCCTGCGACCGCGGCCAGGTCGAGCGCCCGGTTGATCGTGTCCTGCGGCGTGAGCTGAATGGCGGTCGTCACCGGCCGGCCTCCTGCGTGGTGTTGAGAATGCGGACGTCGCGGAACAGGGCTGACGGGCAACCGTGGCTGACGGCACCGGACTGGCCCGGCTGGGCCTTCCCGCAGTTGAGCGCGCCACCCAGGACATATGTCTGTGGGCCGCCGACGGCTTCCATCGAGCCCCAGAAGTCGGTCGTGGTCGCCTGGTACGCGACGTCGCGCAGTTGGCCGTCGAGCTTGCCGTCGGTGATCTTGTAGAACCGCTGGCCGGTGAACTGGAAGTTGTACCGCTGCATGTCGATCGACCAGGACTTGTCGCCGACGATGTAGATGCCGTTCTCGACCTGGGCGATCAGTTCCTCGGTCGACGGGCCGTTCTCGGCGGGCTGCAGGGAGACGTTGGCCATCCGCTGGATCGGGATGTGCCCGGACGAGTCCGCGTAGGCGCAGCCGTTGGAGCGGCTGGTGCCGAGCACGTCCTCGTTCACCTTCGCCATCCGGCGATCCACCTGGTACCCGACGAGTACGCCGTCCTTGACCAGATCCCACTGCTGTCCGGCGACCCCCTCGTCGTCGTACCCGACGGTGGACAGGCCGTTGACCGCAGTACGGTCGCCGGTGACGTGCATGATGGGCGACCCGTACTTCAGAGTGCCGAGCTTGTCGAGGGTGGCGAAGCTGGTGCCGGCGTAGTTCGCCTCGTAGCCGAGGGCGCGGTCCAGTTCGGTCGCGTGGCCGATCGACTCGTGGATGGTGAGCCACAGGTTGGTCGGGTCGATCACCAGGTCGTAGGTGCCGGCCTCGACGCTGGGAGCGGCCATCTTCTCCGCCAGCCAGCCGGGGATCTGGGCGAGCTCCTCATCCCAGTTCCAGCCCGTACCTGTCACGTACTCCCAGCCGCGGCCGGCCGGTGGGGCGCAGGTCGCCATGGAGTCGAACCGCCCGGTCTCGGCGTCCACTGCCACTGCCTGGAGCTCCGGGCCGATCCGCACCCGCTGTTGCGTGGTGGAGGTGCCTTCGGAGTTCGCGTAGAACTTGCACTCGTTCACCGACGCGACGTGCGCGTTGACGTGCGAGACCCCCTCGGCCTGGAGCAGGCGGTCGCTGTACTCAGTGAGCAGCGCGACCTTCTCCGACCGCGGCACGCTGAGCGGATCGATCTCGTACGCCGAGACCCAGGTGACGTCGTCGTACACGGGCTCGTCCGCGAGCTCGATCGGCTCCGAGTTGATCGGGCGGGACACCTGGGCCATGTGCACGGCCTGCTCCGCGACCCGGACCGCCTCGTCGGTGGTGAGGGCCACTCCGGCGGCGAATCCCCAGGTGCCGTCGTGGATCACCCGGACGGCGAGCCCGAGATCCTCGTCGTCGCGGGCGCTCTCCAGTGCACCGTCGCGCAGCGAGATGGACTCCGACCGGATCCGCTCCAGGCGGAACTCGGCGAACGTCGCCCCGAGATCCTTGGCCCGCTGGAGGGCGGCACCGGCGAGCTCGTGGCGGGGCAGGGCGAGGAACGAAGCATCGACTTCAGGCACGTCCTCGACCTTATGACATCTGCCCCGCCGACCCACGAAGTTTTCCACCGGAGGCGAGGTTCCGGATTTCCGGAACCTGCCCTGGACCGGCGGTGTAGAGACAATGAGCGGATCGGGACAGGAGACGGAATCAGCGAGGGCGAGGAAGCGGAGATCCTGGCGCGGGTCCGTGGTGGTGAGTCCGCCGCGTACGCCGAGCTGGTGCTGCGGCACGCCCCGGTGGCGAAACGGACGGCGGTGTTCCTCGGCGCGGGGTCCGAGGCGGACGACGTGGTGCAGGAGTCGTTCGTGAAGGCCTATCGCGCGCTCGGCGGCTTCCGGGACGGCTCCGCGTTCCGGCCGTGGCTGCTGCGGATCGTGGCGAACGAGACGCGCAACCTGGTCCGGTCACGGAGCCGGCGGTGGAAGCGGGAAGAGCTGGCGGTGTTACCAGAGAGCGTGCTGGATCCTGCCGACCACGCGCTGTCCAGTGAGCGCCGGCAGGAGCTCCTGGCCGCGCTGAAGGAGTTACCCGAGCAG
Source organism: Kribbella sancticallisti (assembly GCF_039530625.1). NCBI lineage: Bacteria > Bacillati > Actinomycetota > Actinomycetes > Propionibacteriales > Kribbellaceae > Kribbella > Kribbella sancticallisti. The sequence goes on from NZ_BAAAOS010000018.1 coordinate 12,023, forward strand.
TACCGGCTAGTGGTCACCTGCCGCTATCTGCTGGACCTGGACGAGCAGGAGACCGCCAGCGTGCTCGGCTGGCCGCGCGGCACGGTCAAATCGCGGCTACACCGGGCCCTGGGACGTCTGCGGACGCAACTACCCGACAAGGAGGTGCAGCGATGACCGACGACTCACTCGCGGACGAACTCCGCGCGCTCGGCCGGTCCGCCGTAGTACCTCCTGTTGCGGACGGTCTGGCTACGGCCGTGCTGGAACGCATCGCCCAGCCACCGGTACGCCGTACGTTCGGCGAGGTGGTTCGGAGCAAGTGGCGCGCTCTGGTGGCTCTACTCGCGGTACTAATTGCTGGAGCGCTCGTGACTCCGCCAGTACGGGCCGCGGTGGCGGAGTGGCTCAACATCGGGGGAGTGCAGGCCCAGCCGGTCGGTGGCGGGCCGACGAGTGCTCCTGCGCCACCTGCGGTCACGGGACGCCTTAGCCTCATCCAAGCCGCCGAGACAGCCGGGTTCGTCCCCGTACTGCCCAAGGAGCTAGGTACGCCGACTGCCGTCGAAGCGTCCGTGGGTTTCATAGCGCTGGGCTGGGACGGGGTGCGATTGGAGCAGTTCGGGGCGGAGCTGTCGCCGCTGTACATCAAGAAGTACTACAACACCCTGGAGCCGGTGAACGTCGTCAACGGCTACTGGTTCAGCACGCCGCACGAGCTGGTTCTGGAAGACAAGGCCGGAACGGAACGGCGAGTACGCGTCGCCGGGCCGACGCTGGTCTGGGTGTACGAGGGCCTGACGTTCCGGCTCGAAGGCGTGGCCGACAAGGCCCGGGCGACGCAGATCGCGCTCTCTGCCGTCCGGTAGGTGGAACCACCTCGGCGGTGGCGGTGTACCAGTCATAGCCGAGTGAAGGAGAACCGCCATGGCCCACTGGCCCCGTCGTACCGCCATGCTGCTGGCCGCAGTACTGGGGACTGCCGCTCTCGGGATCTCGCCGGCCGAGGCCGGCGGGCCCACCAGCGTGCTGCTGAGCGCACCACCCAAGGTCGTTGCCGCTGGCTACGAAGACAAGGCCTACGAGGAGTTGCAGCAACTCGTCGACACCTCGGTCGTCAAGCCCGAAGCCAGTGCGGAACATCGGGGAGTCGGGAAGTTCATCCGGGCGACCTGGTTGATCCACGACATGTCCGTGTGGCGGCTGGACCTGATCTATCCCGACGCGCCCGGCGGACCCTGGATCGCGACCACGATGGACACGAACGGATCCGGCCGGATGCCCGAAACTCCCGTCTGGCACCGGGCCACCGACGGGGTTCGGCTGCTCAAACTGCTGGACTCCCTGGGCCTGCTGGCCAGGAGCGGCGAGAACTACGGTGGCCCGACGGAGCTCCCGCAGGCCGGCGGCCACGTGGCCGAAACTCCCGAGACCGCAGCGGCCGCCCCTGTCGACGACCCGCCGGCGACCACCCTGAAGGCCGACCAGCCAGCGCTGTCCGGCTGGCGCTGGTCCATCCCCGGGGCTCTCCTGGGCGCGGTCCTCACCTTCGTCGCCGTCCGCCTCGTCCCGCGCCGCCGCCCGTGGGAGCTGATCGACCAGGAGTAGTCCGTACGACCTGACTCTCGCAGAGCACAATCTCCACCATCCGGATCGACATTCCCAGCATTCAAGATGGGACCCGGATGGTGGGAGACTTCGGCCTACCGTCATCCGGCTGGTCGAGTCCATCGTTATCAGGAGTGCTCGTGAGTTCCTCGGTCGTCACGGCCGTCTCACCGACCCGGCAGGCCCTGCGCCGGGTCCGCCGGGATCGCAGCGCCCGGTTCGGCGCCTGGCTGGTGATCGCGCTGGTCGTGATCGCCGCCGCCGCGCCCTTGCTGGTCAAGTTGGCCGGCCAGGACGCCTACACGTACAACATCGGGTTGCTCGATCCGGCCCGGGGCAACGCACCGCAGGGCGCGCTCGGCGGGGTCAGCGGTGACCACTGGTTCGGGGTGGAGCCGCTGACCGGCCGGGACCTGTTCTCGATCGTGGTGCTCGGCCTCCGGACGTCGCTGTTCATCGCGATCGTGGCCACCGTGATCAGCACCGTGGTCGGCACCCTGGTCGGGATCAGCGCCGCGTACTTCGGTGGCTGGTACGACGCGGTCGTGTCGCGGCTGATGGAGTTCCTCTTCGGCTTCCCCCAACTGGTCTTCATGATTGCCCTGGGCATCATCGTGCCGTCCGGGTTCCCGCGCTGGCTGCTGCTGATCCTGGTGCTGAGCGTGTTCAGCTGGGCCGGACTCGCGCGGCTGATCCGCAACCAGGCCAAGTCACTGGTCAACCGGGAGTTCGTCGAGGCGGCGCGCTCGGTCGGGTCGAGCGGTTGGCACGTGATCGCGCGCGAACTGCTGCCGAACCTGCTCGGGCCGGTGCTGGTGGTCGCGACGATGGCGATTCCGGGTTTCATCGGCGCGGAGGCGGCGTTGTCGTTCCTGGGCGTCGGGGTGCCACCGCCGACCCCGAGTCTCGGCCGCTCGATCAGTGACTCCATCGTCTGGGTCTACACCGGTACCGATCCGTGGTTCCTGGTCTTCCCGGGGATGATGCTGTTCCTCGCCGTGCTCGGGTTCACGCTGCTCGGCGACGGCGTACGGGACGCGTTCGACGTGCGGTTGCGGAGGACCAACTGATGCCCGACGTGGCGTGGTTCGTGGTCCGCCGGCTGTTGGCGACCGTGCTGGTCATGCTCGCTCTGAGCCTGGCCGTCTACCTGATCTTCTACGCGCTCCCGGCCGACCCGGCGCGGCTGGGCTGCGGCAAACCCTGTACTCCGGACCGCCTCGAGCAGGCCCGGCACTTCATGCAACTGGACCAGAGCACCATCCAGCAGTACCTCAACTTCCTCAGGGGAATCGTCGCCGGCCGGACCTTCGGCGAGGGCTCGGCGGCGGTCCAGTGCCAGGCGCCCTGCTTCGGGTACTCCTTCCCGCTGGCGCGACCGGTCACCACGTTGATCCTCGACCGCCTGCCGATCACCGCGTCGATCGCGGCCGGGGCGGCCGTGGTCTGGCTCCTGGTCGGCGTCTCGCTCGGCACCGGTGCCGCGTTGCGCCGGGGCAAGTTGTTCGACCGGGCCGCCGTCGGGTTCGCCCTGATCGGCGTCTCGGCGCCGTCGTTCCTGGTCGGCCTGCTGGCGATCCTGGTCTTCGGGTTCTGGCTGAACATGGTTCCGGTCAACGGGTACGTGCCGCTGACTGAGAGCCCGGTGGACTGGGCCTGGCACCTGATCACTCCGTGGCTGGTGCTCGCCACGCTGTACTCCTCGTCGTACATCCGGCTGACGAGATCGCAGATGCTCGAGGAGATGAACCTCGACCACATCACCACCGCGCGGGCGAAGGGCGCGGGGGAGCGCCGGGTGGTCGTGGTGCACGGGCTGCGCGGGGTGCTGGTGCCGATCGTGACGATCTTCGGACTCGACCTGGGCAGCCTGCTCGGTGGCGCGATCATCACCGAGAAGGTCTTCAGCATGCAGGGCCTCGGCGAGTTGCTGCTCAGCGGCGTCGGCCAGCTGGATGTGGCGGTGGTGGTCGGCGTGACGTTGTTCGCGGCGTTCCTGGTGATCCTGGCGAATCTGGTGGTGGACGTGGTGCACGGAGTGCTCGACCCGAGGGTGAGTCATGGCTGACCGATCCGGCACCGGGCCGGTGCTCGAGGTCCACGACCTGCATGTCACGTTCAGAACCGAGGGCGGTCCCGTACCGGCGGTGGCGGGCATCGACTTCGCCGTCGAGCCCGGGAAGACGCTGGCGATCGTCGGCGAGTCCGGCTCCGGGAAGAGCGTCAGCACCGCGGCCGTGATGGGCCTGCTGCCCGGCAACGCCGAGGTCACGGGAGAGGTCCTGCTCGAAGGTCAGGAGCTTGTTGGCCTGTCCAACGAGGAACTGCGCAAGATCCGCGGCAACGACATCGCGCTGGTCTTCCAGGACGCGCTTTCCGCACTCAACCCGTACTACAGCGTGGGCTGGCAGGTGGCCGAGGCATACCGGCTGCATCACGACGTCTCCAAGAAGGAAGCCCTCAAGCGGGCCGTCCGGATGCTCGACCTGGTCGGCATCCCCTCCGCTCAGCGGCGGGCGAACGACTACCCGCACGAGTTCTCCGGGGGAATGCGGCAGCGGGTGGTGATTGCTATGGCTTTGGTGAACGACCCCAAGGTGCTGATCGCCGACGAGCCGACGACGGCGCTCGACGTCACCGTCCAGGCGCAGATCATGCGGCTGCTCGAGGAGGTGCAGACGGAGTTCGGTACCGCGCTGGTGCTGATCTCGCACGATCTCGGGGTCGTCGCCGAGGTGGCGGACGACGTACTGGTCATGTACGCCGGACGCGCGGCCGAGCGCGGCACCGTACGGGATCTCTTCCACCGCGCGGCACATCCCTACAGCCTCGGGTTGCTCGGCGCGATGCCGCGGGTGGACGTTCCGCCCCGGCCGCGACTCACCACGATCCCGGGCAGTCCGCCGTCGCCTGGCTCGATCGAGACGGGTTGCCCGTTCCAGCCTCGCTGCGCCTACACCGAGCGGGTCGGGGAGCGGTGCATCACCGAGCGCCCCGAGCTCACCCCGCGACCCGGCGAGGGCAACCACGAGGCCGCCTGCCACCTCGGCCGCCGCCCGGAGGTCGCGCTGTGACCGAGGAACTGCTCCGCCTCGACGGAGTCAAGAAGTACTTCGCCCTGGGCGGTTCGCCGATCCGCAGGTCGGTCGCGGTGCGGGCCGTCGACGACGTCGATTTCGTCGTCCGCCGGGGCGAGACCGTCGGCCTGGTCGGGGAGTCCGGCTCGGGCAAGTCCACCCTCGCCCGGGTGGCGACGCGACTCCTCGATCCGACCGCGGGCCGGGTGGAGATCGGCGGCCAGGACGTGACCCGGCTGAAGGGCCGACGGCTGCGCCCGGTTCGTCGCAAGATCCAGATGGTGTTCCAGGATCCGCAGGCCTCGCTCAACCCGCGGCAGTCGGTCGGCACCATCCTGACCACGCCGTTCCGGGCCCAGAAGATCCGCCCGACCCGCGCCCAACTGGTCGAGTTGCTCCGGCAGGTGGGCCTGTCCGAGGAACACCTCGAGCGCTATCCGCACGAGTTCTCCGGCGGTCAACGGCAGCGGATCGGGATCGCGCGAGCCCTTGCGGTGAAGCCTGACCTGCTGGTCTGTGACGAGCCGGTCTCCGCCCTCGACGTGTCGGTCCAGGCGCAGGTGCTGAACCTGCTCGCCGATCTGCGCGACGAGCTCGGCTTGTCGTACGTGCTGGTCGCGCACGACCTGGCCGTGGTCCGGCAGGTCGCCGATCGGGTCGCGGTGATGTACCTCGGCACGATCGTGGAGGAGGGGCCGGCGGCCGAGGTCTACTCGTCACCTGCCCATCCGTACACGCGCGCGCTGCTGTCCGCAGTACCGGTGCCGGAGCCGGGCGCAGTACGCGATCGCATCGTCTTGACCGGTGATGTGCCGACACCGATCGACCCGCCGTCCGGGTGCCCCTTCCGCACCCGGTGCTACAAGGCCGAGGACGTCTGCGCGACGACTCGGCCCGTCCTGGAACCCGTCGCCGGCGCCGAGCACCGCGCCGCGTGCTACTTCCCGGAGCCGCCCACCCCCACCGAACTCTCGAACCCCCCACTGTCGGAGAGGACACCATGAGACGCACCACCCGAGCGGTCGCCGCCGCCGTCGCCCTGGCGCTGGCGGTGACCGCCTGCAACGCCAACGACAAGTCCGCGCCGAGCGGTGGCGGTACCGCGGCCGCCGAGCAGGGCGGCACCTTCCAGGTGCTCACCACCAGCAAGGAGATCAGCCTCGACCCGGCCAAGAGCCAGAACCTGGGCACGAGCACGATCCACCTGGTCCTGCGCGGCCTGACCTCGTGGAAGACCTCGCCCGACAAGGCGGCCGAGCTGGTTCCGGACCTCGCCACCGACACCGGCCAGGTCAGCGACGGCGGCAAGACCTGGACGTACAAGCTCAAGCCCGGACTGAAGTACGCCGACGGCTCGCCGATCGTTGCCGCCGACATCAAGTACGGGGTGGAGCGGTCGTTCGCGCCCGAGCTGTCCGGCGGCCTCGGCTACCACAAGGCGCTGCTGACCGGCGCCGAGAAGTACACCGGACCGTACAAGGGCCAGCAGCTCGCCTCGATCGAGACGCCGGACGACACCACCATCGTCTTCAAGCTGAACAAGCCGTTCGGCGACTGGCCGTGGGTGGTCAGCATGCCGGCCTTCTCGCCGGTGCCGAAGAAGGCCGACACGGACCCGGCGCACTACGGCGAGAAGCCGGTCGCGAGCGGGCCCTACCAGGTGAAGTCGTACGCGCCGGGCTCGAAGCTCGAACTGGAGCGCAACCCGGCGTGGGACAAGGCGACCGACCCGGCCCGGACCGGGCTGCCGGACTCCATCGTGCTCACCATGGGCCTGCAGGCCGACGTCATCAACCAGCGGCTGATCGCCGACGCGGGCGACGACAAGAACGCCGCCACCACCGGTACGTCGGTCCCGGCCGCGCTGATCCCGACCGTGACCGGCAACCCGGCGGTGAAGGCTCGGGTGGCCACCTCGCCGTCCGGTGCGCTGCAGTACCTGGCGATGAACAACAAGCGCCCGGCTCTGTCCAACCCCGAGGTCCGCAAGGCGATCCAGTACGCCGTCGACAAGCAGGCCGTCCAGGTCGCCGAAGGCGGTCCGGAGTTCGGCGGTGAGATCGCCACCACGCTGATCACCCCGGGCATCGACGGTTACTCGAAGTACGACCTGTACCCGGCCCCGCCGCAGGGTGACCCGGAGAAGGCCAAGTCGATGCTCGCCGCGGCCGGCGTGAGCAACCTCAACCTGGTGCTCGCCGCCGACAACGCCACCGGCCTACCGGTCGCCCAGGCGATCCAGCAGGGCTTGAAGCGGGCCGGCATCAACGTCACCATCAAGCCGCTGGAAACCGAGGCGCTGACCGACCTGATCACCGGTCCCAAGGGAGACTACGACCTGACCGTGTCCAGTTGGCTGCCGGACTACCCGAGCGCGCTCGGCAACCTCCAGCCGCTGTTCTCGACGTCGGAGATCGGCAACGGCGGGTACAACGTCTCCCGCTACTCGAACCCGGCGGTCGACACCGCCATCGCCACGGCGACCGCCGAGTCGGACCGGGCGAAGGCCGCCGGTCTGTGGGGTGCCGTCGACAAGCAGATCCTCGCGGACTCCCCGATGGTCCCGCTGATCTACGCCCGCAACGCGTTCCTGCACGGCTCGAAGGTGCAGAACTTCTTCCTGCCCCCCTACCCGCCGTACCCGAACGTCCTGATCGTCGGGCTCAGCAAGTAGTTCCAGGTAACGGGTAGCTCAGGTCCGGCCTTCGGTCTCCTGGGCTTCGAAGAGGGTCGGCTGGGTCTCGGCGTCGAGTCCCCAGTCGGCCCTCATCACCGTGTAGCCGGCCTTCTCGGCCGCGTCGCACACCCTGACGTCGTCATCCACCAGGACCGCGACCGGCCGCTCCTGCGCGAGGGTCCGCAACCGGGCCAGCTTCATCGTCGCGGACGGCCGCCGGTCGTTGTTGCCGCGCATCAGCACCTTCCCGTCAGGGAAGCCGTTGTCCTTCAGCCACTTCAGCGTGTCCCGCCGCAGCCGCTCCGGCCGGCCGGTCAGATAGACGATCTCGTGCTCCGCGCCCAGCGTCGTCGCGACCGCCAGACCCTCGTCGAGCACGGCGTCGTCCTTGGCCCGGGCGAAGAACGAGTCCCAGTCCTTCGGCCTCTTCTCGAGGAAATGGATCCGCCGGCTGGTGTCGGACAAGGTCGCGTCGATGTCCAGTACGGCGTACGGGCGTTGGTCGGCAGGCACACCGCATCATCTCAGCCGGCCGGCCTCCCAGGTACTCCGGTCGATCGCGTACTCGACCTCGCCGTGCTCGGTGCCGGGCAGCGGGTCGTCGAAGTGCTCGTGGAAGACCCGGACGAAGCGCAGCCCCGACTTCACCATCACCCGGCGGGACTTGGTGTTGACGGCCATCGTGTCCGCGACCACCCGCTCCGTCCCGAGCTCGGTGAACGCCTTCGCGACCAGCGCGCGGGTGCCCTCGGTGGCATAGCCCCGGCTCCAGGCCTCGCGATTCAGCCGGTAGCCGACGTCGACCGTGCCGGCTGTCGCGGTCGGCAGCAACCCGAACCAGCCGAGGAACCGCCCGGTCGCCTTCTCGTGCACCGCGAACGTCCCCAGCCCGGGATGCGTCTCGTACCGCGCCAGGATCTCCGGCAGCACCTTCTGCTCGATCTCCTCCCGGGGCGTCGGCTGACCGGTCAGGAACCGCATCACCTCAGGATCGGAGTCCAGCTCCACCAGCGACTCGACATCCCCCGCGGTGAACCGCCGCAGGACCAGCCGCTCGGTCTCCAGATAGACGTCCATGCGGTGATCCTCGCGGGCGCCGGGCGGCCCTTCAACTCGATTTGGTGTTCGAATGGCGGGCAACCGGGGGGTTGTGGGTGTGTTGGTTGGGAGATGTCGGCGGGGCGGGTTAGCGTTCTCGCGCGATGAACGACTCGATCACCTTTCTGCACAGTTCCGACTGGCAGCTGGGCATGATGCGCCGGTTCCTGGGGCCGGACGGTCAAGCTCGGTGGGCTCAGGCGCGACTGGACGCCGTCATGCGGATCGGGGCCGTCGCGAAGGACACCGGCGCGGCGTTCGTGGTGGTGACCGGGGACGTGTTCGAGCACAACCAGGTCGAGCGGCAGACGATCTTGCGTGCTTGTGAAGCGCTGAAGCGGATCGAGGTGCCGGTGGTGCTGCTGCCGGGCAACCACGACGCGCTCGAGCCGGGCTCGCTCTGGTCGTCGGCGCAGTGGCTCGGCCACGCGCCCGACCACGTCCGGGTCGTCACCGACAGCCTGCCGTTCGAGATCGTGCCGGGCGTCGAGATCGTCGGCGCCCCGTGGCGATCGCGACGGCCGCTGTCGGACCCCGCCGCCCCCGGGTACTCCGAACTGTCGCCGGCTCCGGCTGGAACGACCAGGATCCTGCTCGCGCACGGGCAGTTGACCAGCCTCAGCGGCGGCATGTCCGACGTACCGACGATCGACCAGGCGGCGCTCGAAGCGGCCGTGGCCGACGGGCGGCTGCACTACGTCGGGCTCGGGGACAGGCACTCCACCACCGAGGTCACGGACCGAATCTGGTTCTCCGGGACGCAGGAGGTCACCGCGCCCGAGGAGACCCACCCGGGCAACGTCCTCAAGGTGACGCTCGACGCTGCCGGTATCGAGGTCGAGCCGGTCCGGGTCGGCGCCTGGCACATGGTCGAGCACCACGCCGAGTTGTACGACGAGGAGTCGATCACGGCGCTGGAGGACTGGTTCGCCGAGCTTCCGGAGAAGGAGCGGACCTACGTCCGGCTCGCGGCCGACGGGTCGTTGCCGCTGCCGCTGCTGAGCCGGCTGGACGCGATGGTCGACGCGCAGGGCGAGGTGTTCGCCAGCGTCGAGCGGTGGGCGAAGTTCTGGACCGTCCGGCCCGCACCGGACGCCGCGGATCTGGACGCGTTGCAGTTGAGCGGGCCTGCCCGGGCCGCGATGGAGGAGTTGCGCCAGGCGCTGGCCGGTGGCGACGAGAGCGCGGGCGCCGCGCTCACCCTGATGCACAGACTGGCCCGGGACGCGGGATGAGGCTGCATCGCCTGACGCTGCGGAACTTCCGCGGCGTCCAAGACCGTACTGTCGACCTTCCTGCAATCGGTACCACAGTCATCGTCGGCGACAACGAGGTCGGCAAGTCCAGCCTGGTCGAGGCGTTCGCGCTCGTCTTCGACTTCCCGGACGACTCGAAGTCGACCCGGATCCGCGACGTCCAGCCGGTCGGCCAGGACGTCGCCCCCGAGGTGACCGTCGAGCTGACCCTGGGCGGCCGGGAGCTCACCTACACCAAGCGCTGGCTGAAGAACCGCTCCACCGAGCTGTCCATCGTCGACGCGGACGGCCGCCGGCAGACCTGGACCGGCCGCGAGGCGCACAACGAGGCCGAGCGGCTGTTCGCCGAGAACGTGGATCCCGTGCTCTGGCAGACGTTGATGGTCGGCCAGGGCCAGTCGCTCGTACTGCCGACCCCCGCCGACGCCGAGCCGCTGATCACCGCGGTGACCGCGGAATCCGGTACTCCGGTGGACGGCGCCTCGATGCCACTCGTCATCGCCGTCGAGCACGAGTACCTGCGGTACTGGACCCGTGGCGGTCGTCCGACCGGAGAGTTCGCCAAGTCCGCCCAGTACGTCGCGGCGGCCGAGCTCGCCGCCGAGCAGGCGCTGAAGGCGATGGACGAGGTGGTCGCCGACATCCGTCGCGCCGAGCGGCTCGCCCTCGACCTGGCCGACCTGTCCGGACGGCTGGAGGCCCACCTCGAGTCCGTCGAGGACCTGCGCGAACGCAAGAAGGCGACCGACGAGATCCTGCTCCGGCGGGACTCGATCAGGAGCCGGGCGGAGACGGCCCGCGCGCGGCTGGAGAACCACACCCGCACCCGGCTCGAACGGGAACGCCTGCTCGCCGAGGTGGACCAGTTCACCAAGGCCGACACGGAGCTCGCCGAGCGCCGGAAGGACGCGGAGACGGTGGCTCGCAAGGCGGCCGAGATCGTGCACGCCGCCGAGGCCGCGCTCGCGGAGGTCGTCGAGCTGAAGGACGAGCGGCGCGCCGAGGTCCAGGACGTGGAGCGGCTCGTCACCTCGCTGATGGATCGCGCCGAGCTCGACCGGTTGCTGGGGCAGCAGGCCGAGCTGGTCGACGTACGGGCTCGGATCGCGGCGGCGGGGGCGGTGCTGGACGCGATCTCGGTGGACGATGCGGTCGTCATCGCGCTGGAGGACGCTCGGGCGAAGCTGGTGGAAGCCCGCGCGGCGCTGGCGGCCGGAGTACCGGAGGTTCTCGTACGGCGTACCGGGGCAGAGGCGGTCTCGTTGTCGGGGACCGGGCTGGACGCTGGGTCCGGCAAGAAGGTGCCTGCTTCGTTGTCGGAAGACGGCGAGGTGGAGTTGCTGGTCTCGGGCGAGCTGGTGATCGGCGTACCAGGACAGGTCGAGGTCAAGGTGCGTGCGGGTGGTGAGGCTGCCACTTTGCGGGCGGTCGTGGACGAGGCGGTGCGGCGCGAGAAGGACCTGCTGAAGAAGGCGCGGGTCAAGGACCTGCCGGCCGCGCGGGAGTTGTTGCGCAAGAGCGATCAGGCGTCCGCGGAGTTGCAGGAGGCTCGGCGCACGGAGCGGTCGTTGACCGCGGGTGGCGACCCGGCGGAGCGGATCGCAGTACTGGCGGCGCGGCTCGGGGTTGTCGATGGCGAAGAGCCGGCCGAGGAGCCGTCGGCCAAGCAGGCCGCGGTCGAGAGCGTGCCGGGGCAGATGTCGCTGTTCGAGCAGTTCGAGCCGGACGAGAACGCCTTCGACTTCGAGGATCTGGAGATTCCGGAGCCGGTCGAGATCGGCGAGCTCCCGGTCGCGCAGCGGCGGCTGGACAGTGCGCGGGCTGGTTTGGCTGAGGCCGAGCGGTTGCTCCGGGACGCGGAGTTCGCGGCCGCGCAGGCGCGGAAGGCGGCGGACGAGGACCGGTCGGAGGCCCAGCAGGCTCGTGCGCGATCGGAGTTGGCGGCGGAGCGGTTGGCCGCTGCTGTGGAGGCTTTGGAAGCTGCCCGGGCCGTTCTGGATGACGAAGGCGTCGAGGCTGCTGAGATCGAGGCGACGACTGAGGTCGAGGCGGTGCTCGAGGAGTTGACCGCAGTCCAGGAGCAGGTCGATGCTGCCGGGGCCGATGAGGTCGCGGGGGAGTTGGCGGATGCTCTGGCTGTCGCGACCAGACTGCAAGGGGAGCGCGATGTGCTGCGGGACTCCTTGCGGACCACCGAGGGCCGGCTGGAGCAGTCGGGCCGGGATGGACTCGCCACCCGCCGGGACACGGCCGAGCTGGATCTGGCCGCGATCCGAGCGGAGCACGAGGCGCTGAAGCGGCGGGCGGACGCCGCGCGACGGGTCCACGAGACCCTCGGCCGGCATCGCGCCGAGGCCCAGACGAAGTACTCCGAGCCGTTGCAGACCCGGATCGAGTCCCTCGGCCGCAGCGTCTACGGCCCGTCGTTCCGGGTCTGGCTGGACGACGACCTGGCCGTCGCCGAACGCGAACTGGACGGCGCCCGCCTCCGCGTCGAGGCGCTGTCCACCGGCGCCCAGGAACAGCTCGCGATCATCACCCGGCTGGCCATCAGCCACCTGGTCAGCACCGGCGCGGGCAGCGTCCCGGTCATCTTCGACGACGCCCTCGGCTGGTCCGACAAGGCCCGCCTCCGCGACATGGGCGCCCTCCTCGGCCGCGCCGGCGACCACGGCCAGGTCATCATCCTCACCTGCATGCCCGACCGCTACGAATACGTCCCCCGAGCCACCTTCATCAAGCTCGACTCCTAGTCCGCCGGCCGTCTGGCCATGTTGACCATCAGGCCATGTTGACCATCAGGCCATATTGATCAGGGTGGCGGTGGAGAGGGTTGGCTGGGTGGCGCCGGGCTTGTCCTCGATGGTGAGGCCGAGGGCGATCTTGTCGGCGATGCCGCCCTGGATGAGTTTGGACTGGTCACCGGCCACGGCTCCGCTGGCGAGGCCCGCGGAGTGCATGGTGCGGGACTTGTCCATCAGCCAGAGCTGGTAGGTCTTGTCGTCCGGGAGCTTCGGGAGGCCGTGGAGGAGGACGATCGCCCGGTCCTTGCTCGGGGACATCACTACCGCGGCCTGGCCGCCGCCCCGGATGTCGCCGCGTACGGTCTGGGCGTCCGGCTCCGCCAGGAGGGCCGCGAGTTGCTCGTTCTCCTGCCGGGTCCGGGAGTTGTCGCGGTACTGGTCGATCGCGATGCCGCCCGCGCCGGCGACTGCCAGGCCGGCTGCGGCGAGGCTGAAGAAGGAGCGGCGGCTGAAGCCCTTGCGCGTCGCCGGGACCTGCGGGGCGGTGGGCGGTGCCTCCTGCCTGACCAGTGGGTGGAGCTGCCGGGTGGTGGCGATCTCGGCCATCACTCGCGCCTTCAACGCGGGCGGCGGCTCGGTGGCGACCGCAGTACCGAGTTTGTTGGCGGCTTCGCGGAGTTCGGCGACCTCGGCCGAGCAGGACTGGCAGTCGGCCAGGTGGGCCTCGAAGCCGACCCGCTCGTCCTCGGGTAGCGCATTCAGTACGTAGGGACCGGTGAGCGCGTGCACTTCCGGTGTCGTCATGGCCCTCACCTCCCCGTCACACCCAGGCAGTCGCGCAGCCGGATCAGGCCGTCGCGCATCCGCGCTTTGATCGTCGCGAGCTTCGCGTCCAGCAACTCCGCCACTTCGCGGTACGAGTATCCGCCGTAGTAGGCCAGCGTCACCGACTCCCGCTGCAGTTCGGTCAGCGAGGACAGACAGTGCCGGACCTGCTCGACCTCGAGGTTCGTGGTCACCGTCTCGGCGACCTCGTCGTACTCCGTGGTGGAACTGGCCGCCGCGACCGCCTGCTCGCGGTCGGTGGAGGACTGCTCGGAGCGGACCCGGTCGATCGCCCGGCGGTGCGCCATCGTCAGGACCCACGAGGTGAGCGAGCCGCGGTCGGCGTCGTACCGGGTGGCGGTGCGCCAGATCTCGACCATCACCTCCTGGGTCACCTCCTCGGACTGGGCCGGGTTGCGCAGCACCCGCCGGATCAGGCCGTAGACGCGGGGCGCCATCAGGTCGTAGAGCTCGGCGAAGGCGTCCGAGTCACCCCGGGCCACCCTCGCCATCAGATCGGCCGGCGTACCGGCGGCGGTATCGACCACCACAGGCCACGGCAGGGCCGTCGACTCCTCGGTCACAGGTCGAGTCCTCCGCTTCGGTGGAAACTGGTCGGAAGATCTTCGGAGCCGGGGCATGGGCGGATGGGTCAGCGCAGGACGCGATCGGGTGCGCTGTAGATCACACAGCGCTCGCCGCGGGTGAAGCCCGCCAGCGTGACGTCGAACCGGCGGGCCAGGTCGACGGCGAGGCTGGAGGGTGCGCCGACGGCGACGACCAGGCCGAGCCCGGCGGCCACCGCCTTCTGGATGATCTCGTAGCCCATCCGGCCGCTCACGACCAGTGCCAGGCTCTTGCGGCTGTGCTGGTTCAGGACGGTCCAGCCGACCACCTTGTCGACGGCGTTGTGCCGCCCGACGTCCTCTCGCACGACGACCTTCTCCCCGGCAGGAGTGAAGAGCCCGGCCGCATGCAGCCCGCCGGTCCGCCCGAACGTCGGCTGAGCCTCCCGCAGCAACTCAGGCAACCGCAGTACGACGTCCAGCGGCACCGCCACCGGGTCCACCGGGTCGTAGTTTCGCTCGGCGAGATCGTCGAGGCTCTGCTGGCCGCACACCCCGCACGCGGTGGAGGTCACGCCGTACCGCTGGGGTGGTTCGCGGTCGGGCGGCCCGTCGAACGTCACGGTGACCGTGTTGAACTGCTGCTCCGGGGTGAGCTCCACATCCGTGCAGTAGGCGACCGTCGAGATCGCGCCCGGCCGTACCGCGAACCCCTCGCCGAGGCAGAACCCCGCAGCGAGCTCGAAGTCGTTGCCCGGGGTCCGCATCGTCACGACCAGCGGCTCCGGCGGGCGGCCGGGCCACTCCAGACGCAGCTCGAGCGGTTCCTCGGTGACCACCAGGTCCTCACGCCGGGACGTCGTGCTGCCGTCCTGGATCTCGACCTTGAAGCGCGTGGTGGGGCCCTTGCTCATGACTCCAAGTTAGATCGTCAGGCCCAGTCGCGCCGGGCGGCGAGCCAGTCGAGGAAGGTCCAGGCGTACAGACGCTGGTGCCGCCGGAGCTCCAGGGTGGTGCCGAGCGGGGGCGGCGCGTCCAGTTTGTCGAGGAAGTAGAGGGCGATGATCGCTGTCGCGGAGTCGAGATCGTCAGCCGGTATTCCGGCCGTCAGCGGGCTCGCCTCGATCGCGGCGGCGGTGTCGATGCCGTCGCGGTGGGCCAACGGGAGCAGGCCGACCCAGTCGAACCACGGCGGGCCGAGGGAGAGCCAGTTCCAGTCGACGGTCCAGCACTGGTTGGTGGCGTCCATCAGCAGGTTGTCGGGCCGGAGGTCGCCGTGGATGGCCGCCGTACCGCGGAGCGCGTGCGGGTGAAGATCGGCAAGGTCCTGGAGTTCCCGGAGCCGGTCGCCGAGCCAGGGCTGGAAGCCGTCGGGGAGCGGCCTGCGGCCGGCGATGATGTCGGCGGCCAGTTGGTCGGGGAAGTCGGGGTCGCCGATGATGTCCGCGAAGGAGACCAGATCGGCGAACGGGCTCGGGGTCAGTGCGGCCGCCATCACCTCACAGTTCGCGGTGACCGCCTGGAAGTCGCCGGGAGTCCACGGTTGGCCGGGCATCCTGGCGACGAGCCGCTCGGCGGCCACGGCGAACCACTTCGTGTCGCCGTCGGTCGCGTGAGCCGTCGCCACGATCCGTGGAACCCGTACCGCGGGCGGCAGTTGCGGCACGATCTCGGCCTCGCGCTGGTAGGCCGTGTAGGCGTGCATCGGATCGTCGGCGGCCTTCACGAACACCTCGCGGCCGTCCGCCAGCCTCAGCGGCGCCGCGAAACCGCCGGTGAAGCCGGACCCCACCGACGGGCCGGCCTCGACGATGTCGGTGCCGAGGGCAACGGCCAGTGCCTCCTGGAGGCCCGCCGGGAGAGCGCTCCACGAGGGCCTGGCCGAGGTGGCGGTGTAGTCGACGTCGGGTGGTCCGCTCATGACGTCACCCTAGAGGCGTGGCCCTGCTTGGTTCGCCTGGTTTTCGGCGGTGCTGCCACCGCCCGGATCGGCACCCGGCTACGGTGCGGGGGTGGATGGATCCGTGGCCCTGGAAGTGCTTGATCTGGTGGGGATCTTCGTGTTCGGGATCACCGGCGCGCTGGTCGGGGTCCGGAAGAAGCTGGACGTGTTCGGGATCCAGGTGCTGGCGATGGTGACCGGGCTGGGCGGCGGGTTCATCCGGGACGTGCTGATCGGCGCACTGCCGCCCGCGGCGCTGGTCGACTGGCGGTATCTGGTGGTGCCGGTGGTCGCCGGGCTGCTCACGTTCTTCCTGCATCCGGGGATCGAGCGGCTGGAGCGGCTGGTGAACATCTTCGACGCCGCCGGGCTCGCGCTGTTCTGCGTGACGGGTGCCCGGAAGGCGCTCGACTTCGGCCTGCCGCCGCTCTCGGCCGCGCTCGTCGGCACGATCTCCGGGATCGGCGGTGGCGTCATCCGAGACGTGCTCTCCGGCCGCGTTCCCGTAGTACTGCGCAGCGAGATCTACGCGACGCCCGCCTTCCTCGGGGCCGGGATCGTCGTGGTCGCGGACGAGGCGCACCTCGACGCGCCCTGGGTCGCGCTGGCGGCGGCAGTCGTGTGCTTCGTGATCCGCCTTCTCGCGATCCGCCGCGGCTGGAACGCGCCGCTTCCGCGGATGCCCTAGCTCGCCTGTCGCAGGGCCTCGATGGTCCAGTCGTAGATCGGCGTGAGGTGCTCCGGCGGAGCCCAGCCGTTGATGGTGGCGAGCAGTTCCAGATAGCGCTCTCTCCGCGGATCCCGGGCGCTCTCCAGGATCGAGAGCAGCCGCTGCGCGGCCTCGCGCAGGTCTGCCTGGGCGACAGTCCGAGCGAAGTTGTTCAGCAGCTGAGCGACCAGCGGGCTCGCTTCGGGTGAGGTGGGCGAGAGGCCGGCGGTGACAGCGGGCGCGGCCAGGGCCTGGACGGCCGCGACCGGGTCGGCTTGGAGGCCGCTGATCGGGTACTGAGTGGTGAGGCGGCGCAGATCGGTGCGGAAGGTCTCGTCCTGAAGAAGCTTGGTCAGTTCGAGCCAGGCATCAAGCTGGGCCGGTGTCGGGTCGTCGGGCAGTTCCGGGGTGAGCGTGTTTCTGGCGGCGCGTAGTTCCGGGCGGTCGGCGAAGACGGTGTCCAGAAAGTCGTCGACCAGCAGACGCCGCTCGTCGGCGGACAGCTTGGCAAGGCTGTGCATGCGTTCCAGCTCCTCAGGATTGGACCCGCGGGCGGCGACGGCCGTCAGAATCGCGCGGTGAAGGCGCAGAGTCCGGATCTGAACCGCGAGCGCCTCAGCGTGCGCGGCAGCGACATCCGAGAGCGCGATCTCGCGATCCAGCACCCGCCGAATCGTCGCCAGGTCCAGACTGAGCTCCCGCAGGGTGCGGATCAGCTCGAGCCGGGCGACAGCGGCCAGGTCGTAGCGGCGGTAGCCGGCGGGCGTACGGGCGATCGGTGGCACCAGCCCAGCGTCGGAGTAGTACCGAACAGTCCTGACGGCCAGCCCACTCCGCCGCGCCAGCTCACCGATCGAGTAGTTCACGCATCCACCCTCACGTCTCCACCCACTGGAGACTCAAGGGTCAATTGTGGGCGAAGCGGGTGCGGGGCCGGGCGAAGGTCACTGAGACGCTCGCGATCAGGGCGCAGCTGATGCCGATGGTGACTGGGACCCAGTAGGCGGTGGAGGCGCCCCAGATGTCTACGGCGTGGCCGGCGGCTGCGTTGCCGGGGGCAACGCCGAGGAGCAGGCCGGTGACGGTCCAGGTGATCGCCTCGGTGAGGCGTTGGGGCGGCACCCATTCCTCGACGCAGGCGGTGACGGCGACCAGCGTCGGGGCGATCGTCAGGCCGGCGCCGAAGAGGACCGCGCCGAGGGCGACGATGTTGCCGACCCACGGCAGCGGAGCCAGCGTGATGGCCAGGGCGATGGTCCCGATCAGCAACCGGCGCTCGACCGGCGCCCGCCAGTGCACCGAGCCGTACCAGAGCCCCGCCAGCAGGCTTCCAAGCGCCCACACAGCCAGTACTACGCCCGACATGCCCGGCTGGCCCTCCTCGGCGGTGAAGGCGACGGTGACCACCTCAGCGCTGCCCAGGGTGGCTCCGAGTCCGAGGCCGATGATGCTGAGCAGGAGCAACGAGAGCCAGGGGAGTGGCGCCTTCTCCCGGCCGTCCGACCTCCCGCGCCCGGGAGGGTCGGAAGCCCGCAGAGCAGCGAGCCAGATCCCACCGCCCAGTCCGAGGACGCCGGCCGACGCCAGGGCGGCGTACGGGCTGACCTGGGTGGCCAGGGCGGTGACCAGGACCGGGCCGACGATGAAGACGACCTCGTCGCCGACCGCTTCGAGCGCGAAGGCGGTCTGAAGAGCGCGGCCGCGGCCGAGCAGATGCGTCCAGCGGGCCCGGACGAACGAGCCGACCTGCGGACGGGTGCCCCCGGCAACGAACGACACGGCGTACATGACCCAGGTCGGGGCGTCAGCGCGGACCGCGAGGAGGAGGCCGGCCAGCGCGATCGTGCACAGCACGGTGCCGACGAGCAGCAGCAGACGCTGGCCGAAACGGTCGACGAGGCGGCCCTGGATCGGTCCGGTGAGCGCTCCCGCGACCACCGCGACACCGGAGACCGCACCGGCCAGGCCGTACGAGTCGGTCTCGCGCGCGATCAGGATGACGATGCCCAGGCCGATCATCGAGATCGGCATACGCCCGACGATCCCGGCGACGAAGAAGGCACGAGCGCCGGGCCGGCGCATGAGGTGTACGTAAGGCTTGAGCATAGGAAACCGTGCTCACCCTAGCTTCATCCAGGGGGACCACGCGCACTCGATTGCAGTGAGCCTGAGAACATCGTTGTATGCCCGTCGAGCTGACGCCTGATCCATCTCCTGATCCAACCCCGTACGACGCCGTCCTGCTGCTCTCCTTCGGTGGTCCCGAGAAGGCCGAGGACGTCTTGCCCTTCCTGCAGAACGTCACCCGCGGCCGCGGGATCCCGGACGAGCGGCTGAAGGAGGTCGGCGAGCACTACTACTCCTTCGGCGGCCGGAGCCCGATCAACGACCAGAACCGGGAACTGCTCCGGGCGCTCCGGGACTCCTTCGACGAGATCGGCCTCGAGCTGCCGATCTACTGGGGCAACCGCAACTGGGCGCCGTACCTGACGGACACGCTGCGCCAGATGACAGCCGACGGCGTACGGCGTGCTGTGGTGATCGTCACCAGCGCCTACCCCTCGTACTCCGGCTGCCGGCAGTACCGCGAGAACCTGGCCGACGCGACCGCCGCCGTCGAGGGTGCTCCGGTGATCGACAAGCTGCGCCACTACGCCAACCACCCGGGTTTCGTCGGCTCGTTCATCGAGTCCACGGCCGAGGCCCTGAGCGAGCTCCCCGAAGGCTCCGCGATCGCCTACGTGACGCACTCCATCCCGACCTCGATGAACGCGACCAGCGGCCCCGACGGCAACGGCTACGTCACCTGGCACCAGGACGTCGCCGCCGAGATCACCGCGGAGCTGGAGCGCCGGACCGGCACCGAGCGCCGGACGGACCTCGTCTACTGCTCACGCTCAGGCCCGCCGCAGGTGCCGTGGCTCGAGCCGGACGTGAACGATCACCTGGAGGAGTTGGCCGCCGCCGGCGTACCGGGAGTGGCCGTCGTACCGATCGGGTTCGTCAGCGACCACATGGAGGTCATCTACGACCTCGACACCGAGGCCGCGGCGACCGCCAAGAAGCTCGGCCTGCCGATGGCCCGGGCGGCCACCCCCGGCACCGACTCGCGGTTCGTGGCGATGCTGCGCGACCTGGTCGTCGAGCGGGCCGCCGCCGAGCGGGGCGAGCAGCCGCCGCGTCCGTGTGCCGGCCAGCTCGGCCCGGGCTGGGACAACTGCCGCCCCGACTGCTGTCCGGCTCCTCGCCGCCCCGGAGCCTCCGCATCCCCCGAATCAGCCGCACCGGCAGCGAAGGAACCTGCATGAGCTCCGAGAACCCCCAGGACCTGCTGAAGCTGGCGGTCGAGGTCGCCACCGAGGCGGCCCAGCTGATCGTCGAGCGCCGCCGCGGCACCATCACGGTGGCCGACACGAAGAGCACGGCGACCGACATCGTCACGGCCGTCGACCGGGAGTCCGAGGAGCTGATCCGGGCCCGGGTGCTGGCCGCCCGCCCGGACGACTCGTTCCTGGGCGAGGAGGGCGACGACGTGAACGGCTCGAGCGGCGTCCGCTGGGTGGTCGACCCGATCGACGGCACGGTGAACTACCTGTACGACCTCCCGACATACGCGGTCTCGATCGCGGTCGAGTACGACGGCCAGACCGTGGCCGGGGTGGTCGTGGACGCGCCGAAGGGCGAGGTGTTCACCGCGACGCTCGGCGGCGGCGCCTTCGCCGACGGCCGGCCGATCCGGGTCTCGGACTGCCCGGACCTGAGCAAGGCGCTGGTCGGCACCGGGTTCGGCTACGACCCGGACCGGCGGCTGGTGCAGGCCGAGGTGGTCCAGCAGTTGATCGCCCAGGTCCGCGACATCCGCCGGATCGGGGTCGGCGCGATCGACCTGTGCTACGTCGCCTGCGGACGGCTGGACGCGGTCTACGAGCGGGGGCTGAACCCGTGGGACTACGGCGCCGGCGCCCTGATCGCGGCCGAGGCCGGCGCGACCGTCGGCGGGATCGACGGAGCCCCCGTCTCGCCGGAGATGTCGATCGCCGCGACCCCCGCTGTGTTCGGCCCGTTGCACGCTGCTCTCGCTGCCGCGAATCCGCTCAGATCCTGAAACTGCTCGTTAGTGCGCGCTAGTGCACACTAATGAGCAATTCACTGTTCGGTCCTGTCTCAATCCGCGACACGCAGGCCAGAAGGTGGACCCCGACGCGCGCAAAGGCCCGTTGATAGGGCACAATCCCTGCCTCGGGAGCGGTATTGACGCCGCTGCCAGCCTGTCTGTCAAGGGTTTCGGGGGACCAGGGATTCCGGCATGGAATTTCTCGGCCGCTTTACCCGTTCAAGGGCTCAGCAGGCAACACCACGGGTACGAAGAGGGCAGGGAAACACCATGGCGACTGACTACGACGCCCCGCGCAAGACGGACGAGGACTCCAGCGAGGAGTCGATCGAGGAACTGAAGACTCGCCGTCACGACAAGAACTCCGGCAAGGTCGACGAGGACGAGGCCGAGGCCGCCGAGAGCTTCGAGCTGCCCGGTGCCGACCTGAGCCACGAAGAGCTGGCGGTGCGGGTGCTCCCGCGCCAGGCCGACGAGTTCACCTGTTCGAGCTGCTTCCTGGTTCACCACCGCAGCCAGCTCGCGAACAGCAAGAACGGTCAGCTGATCTGCCGCGACTGCGCTGCCTGACAACAGCACTCTCGCCCTGCTCGGCTGAGCCGTACCGACCTACGGGACCGTCCCCTGACCGGGGATGGTCCCGTCGTCATGTCTGCGAAAGCCCAGAGATAGGCAAGGCTCCGATGCCGGTACGCCGGATCTGCGCCTAGCGTGGAACCCATGAGTACGAGAATGAGTGACCTCTGGGCCGACGGGCTCCAGCGACTGCGCCACGAGCCCACCGAGATGCGGGTGCGGCTCCGATCCGATGGCCGCGAACTGGTGGACACCACCAGGGCCCTGCTCGTCTGGGAACCCCGCCGCGTCGTGCCCTCGTACGCCGTACCGGTGGCTGACCTGCAGGTGGAACTCACTCCGTCGGAGCAGGCGGCGACACCCCCGCCGGACGGCATCCTGCACCCCTTGATCCCGTTCGCGGCCCACTCGTCCGCCGGCCAGGTCATGGACGTGGGGGATGCGGTCGGTGCGGGGTTCCGGACGGAGGACCCGGCGCTGGCGGAGTACGTGGTACTGGACTTCAACGCTTTCGACGAGTGGCTGGAAGAGGACGAGCAGTTGGTCTCTCATCCACGCGAGCCGTTCCACCGGGTGGATGTCCGGCCGAGCTCCCGGACGGTCCGGATCGAGTTGGACGGGGTGGTGCTCGCGGAGAGCTCACGGCCGGCCATGGTCTTCGAGACCACTCTCCCGACTCGCTTCTACCTGCCGCGCGAGGACGTCGTCGCCGAACTGCTGCCCAGCGAGCGGCGGACGAGCTGCGCGTACAAGGGCCACGCGATCTACTACTCCGTCGCTGGAAGCGCCGACCTCATGTGGAGCTACCAGGAGCCGCTACCCGAGGCGAAGGCCCTGGCCGGGCTGATCGCCGTCTACGACGATGTCGTGGACGTCTACATCGACGGCAAGCTCCGGACCAAGCCGGGCGGTGCCTTGGCCGAGGCCCTCCGTCAGGAGTTCGACATGTCCTCGTAGCCGGGCGGCAGGCTTCCGGTGGACTTCAGCCAGTACCGCGCCGCGCGGTCCTCGGCGAAGCGCTTGGCTGCTGCCGCGGTGGCTCCACTGGCGACGGCCCAGGTGACCACCTCCAGGTAGCCCGCCGTGTTGCCCTTGGGCGGCTTGCCGCCGGATCCGAGCTTCCAGGCCGTGGTGACCGCCTTGTTGGCAACCAGCGACACCACGATCGTGAACGCCATCAGTACGAGCTTCCAGCCGATCTTGGCTCCGACCACAACTGCCTCCTAGCTACCGACCCCGATATCAGGATCTTGCCACGCTGTTGGACGTCAGAGCCGCTGCGAGCTGCTCGGGGTTCCGCGTGGCGATCAACCAGTACGGCGCCGGGTCCTGCGGATCGGTGATCTCCACCCGTACTGCGCCGGGCAGGTAGCTCCGAAGTACCAGGTAGGCGGCCGGATCGCAGTCGCGGCCGAACGCGTTTCGGGCGGCCTCACCTGACAGGGCCTCCACCTTGCCGAGGTACTCGCGCTCGATGGACGCCCGGCCGGCCCGCAGCTTCTCGGCATTCACCTCAACCACAGCACCGCCGTACCGGAGGAACAGGGTGATCAGCAGGGCGGCAGCGATGCCTCCGACCGCGATGCCGGTGAAGATCCCGGC
Organism: Kribbella sancticallisti; assembly: GCF_039530625.1. Classification (NCBI taxonomy): domain Bacteria; kingdom Bacillati; phylum Actinomycetota; class Actinomycetes; order Propionibacteriales; family Kribbellaceae; genus Kribbella; species Kribbella sancticallisti. The sequence continues at coordinate 34,796 of NZ_BAAAOS010000018.1, forward strand.
CGGTACCGCGGTGATGACGTAGAGGGTGGCCACGGCGGCGGCCCCGATGATCCACCAGAGCACCGGCACGCTCAGCCGTTCGCGGTAATCAGCCACGGCACCAGCCTGGCACGTGCTCCGTCAAAGCCCGTCGGTAGGGTCGCCTCTCGTGATCGAGCCACCAACCCGTACTGCGACGCCGCAGCGCGACCTGGAGCCGCCGGAGCACTTCACTGAGCACGGCACCGACATGACGGTCCACGACTACGAGGTGAATCCATGACCGAGGTACTGATCCAGCGGCTCGACGCGGACCTGCCGATTCCGGCGTACGCGCACCCCGGCGACGCCGGCGCGGACCTGGTCGCGACCAGCGACGTCACCCTGAAGCCGGGGGAACGCGCCCTGGTCGGCACCGGCATCGCCATCGCCCTGCAGGACGGGTACGCCGCCTTCGTGCACCCGCGGTCGGGCCTGGCCGCCAAGCACGGGGTGTCGCTCGTCAACGCGCCGGGCACTGTGGACGCGGGCTACCGAGGCGAGATCAAGGTCTGCCTGATCAATCTGGACCCCGCTGCCGAGGTGACGCTGAAGCGTGGCGACCGGATCGCGCAGCTGATCGTCCAGCGGGTCGAGAAGGCCCGGTTCGTCGAGGTGCGGACGTTGCCGGGCTCGGCGCGCGGCGACGGCGGGCACGGCTCGACCGGCGGTTTCGGTGATGTGACACGCTGAGCAGTGCACGCCGTTGACCTGCGCGATGCGGGAGACTACGGCGGCCGCGCAAGCGGGGTGGCTGACAGATGAGTGACGACCTGGGAAGTAGGCAAGAGCAGTGATCTTCCGTCGCAAGGGCAAGAACGACGACGCTGAGACGACCGGCGGATTCTTCGGGGACGAAGAGGACGCGACCGAGGCGACCGATGCGGTCGACGAGGTCGAGGAGAGCGCCCCGGTCGGACGCAGCGCCGGACCGTTCGACTCCAGCGAGGTGGACCCGTCGACGCTCGAGGCCGAGGACCGGATCGATCTCGGCGCCCTGGTGATCACCGGTCTGCCGGGTATGGAACTGCGGCTGCAGGTCGACGAGCAGAGCGGCGAGGTGCAGGCGATCCTGCTGGTGCTGGAGGACTCCGCGCTGGAACTGCGCGCGTTCGCCGCCCCGAAGACGAGCGGCATCTGGTCCGAGGTCCGGCGCGAGATCGCGGCCGAGGCGACCAGGATGGGCGGCACGGCGTCGGAGACCGAGGGCCCGTTCGGCACCGAACTGGTCCTGGTCGTTCCGGTCGAGGACCCCGAGGGCCAGATCTTCAGCCAGACGTCGCGGGTGATCGGTGTCGACGGCCCGCGCTGGCTGCTGCGGGCCACCGTGCTCGGCCGCGCCGCGGTGGAGCCCGAGGCGGCGCCGCCGATGGAGCAGGCGTTGCGCAACGTGGTCGTCGTCCGCGGCAGCGAGCCGATGGCGCCGCGCGAATCGCTCGGCCTGCGGCTGCCCGAGGGCGCCCAGCCGGCCGCCGAGGAAGAGGCCTGACACCCATGTCCGGATACCGTTCGAACACGGTCACGAGCGGATTACACTGGCCCCATGGGTAGTGACAAGACCGGGGGGCTGTGGAAGCGCGCCTTCCGGGGACTGGCCGGCGACCGCGAGCAGCAGGACGCCGAGGTGCTCCAGGACTACGCGCTGGACTGTGGCGCGCGGTCCATCACCGGTTGTCACGACCGGGAGATGGTGACGCTGTACGGCACGCTCCGGACGATCACGTTCAGCCCGCGCGGCGGCGTACCGGCACTCGAGGGTGAGCTGTACGACGGCACCGGCACGGTCAAACTGGTCTGGCTCGGTCGGCGCAAGATCGCCGGCATCCACCCCGGCACCGAGTTGATCGCCGCCGGGCGGATCGGTGTCGTGGACGGGGACCGGGTGATGTTCAACCCGCGCTACGAACTCCGTCCGACGGCCGCGCATGGCTGAGCCGACCCAGGGGAGCGGGCGCGACCAGCAGGTCGACGACGACCTGAACGAGAAGCTCGTCGAGATTCTCCGGCCCGAGTTCGAGGCCGCCGCGACCACTCCTCCCGCCGATGCCACCACGTCCGCCTCGTCGTCGGCCGACGACACTGCTCCGGATGACGAGGGAGCCGCGAAGCCCGCGGCCAAGCCGGCCACCACGGACAAGGACTTCTTCCACGCGCTCGGCGGCTGGGGCGCGCTGCTCGACATCGGCCTGCCCTGGATCGCCTTCCTGATCGTCTACGGGGCCAGTGATCACGACCTGCGGCTCGCCCTGATCGTCGCGGTCGCCTCCGGCGCCGCGGTCGCTCTGCTCCGGCTCGTCCGCCGGCAGCCCCTGCGGAACGTGGCCGGCGGGTTCGTCGGCGTCCTGATCTCCGCCTGGGTCGCCAACCGCAGCGGCCGCGCCGAAGACGTCTACCTGCCGGGCCTGCTGGTCAACCTCGGCTACGGCGCGCTGTACCTGCTGACAGTCCTGTTCCGCTGGCCGCTCTTCGGTCTTCTCTACGGAGTCATCACCCAGACCGGTACTGCGTGGCGCCGCGACCCCGCGATGCTCAAGGGCTTCAGCCGGGCCACGCTGGTCTTCGTCGGCCTGTTCGCCATCCGGCTGATCGTCCAGGTCCCGCTCTACCTGACCGGCAGCTTGAACGCCCTCGGCATCGCCAAGGTAGGCCTGGGCCTGCCGTTCTACGCCCTGGCCCTCTGGCTCTCCTACGCCGTACTGCGGGGCTCGCTGCCCCCGGACAAGTGGGACGAGGCCCGGGACCACGTCACGCATCTACTGCGCGGCGGTAAGGGCAACAAGAAGTAGGACGCGGGCCACGTCGCTGTCGCAACGGTGACGTGGCCAAAGTGGACACCGGAAAGAGTTAATTTCGGGTGTCAAGGAAGCCTACGATTTCGCGACTTCATTCGTAGACCCTCTGTGAGGCTTCCGTGACACCACGTCCAAGCCGCGGTCTCAGACTGCCGGCTCTATCGGTGGCCCTGCTGGCCGCTGCCGTGTCCCTGACCGGCGCCGCGTCCGCCGCGCCACCATCCCCGCCCGGCTCGTACGACGTACGGGCGTCTGCCGCGCAGGCCCAACCGCGGTCCATCACCTTGGTCACCGGGGACACGGTCAAGGTCAGCGCCGGACCCGACGGCAAGAAGAACTACACCGTGACCGGACCGGACGGCCGGCTGGCCGACCACGATCTGCGGGTCGATGGGAGCGACACCTACATCTACCCGCGGTCCGCGAGCCGGTACCTCGCCGCGAAGTTGCTGGACGAGGACCTGTTCAACGTGACCCGGTTGCTGGCCGACGGGTACGAAGGTGACCTCCCGCTGATCGTCACCTACACCGATGCCGCCACGCGATCCCGCCAACAGGCTGTTCCGGCCGGCGCCCGTAAGCAGCGCTCCCTGAGCAGCATCCAAGGTGCAGCACTCACGACCGACGACACAGCAGGCTTCTGGCGCTCGCTGACCGCCGGGAGCACGGCCCGGTCAACCGGCGCGGCCACCTTCAGCGGTGGGATCGCCAAGGTCTGGCTGGATGGCAAGTTCAAGGTCAACCTCGCCGACAGCACGGCCCAGATCGGTGCGTCCGAGGTCTGGCGCGGTGGCAACACCGGCCAGGGCGTGGACGTCGCCGTACTGGACACCGGCATCGACCTGGAGCACCCGGACCTCGACGACCGGGTGGCCGCCTCGACCAGTTTCGTGCCGGAGTTGGACGTCACCGACCGGCAGGGACACGGCACGCATGTCGCGTCCACCATCGCCGGTACGGGCGAGGCCTCGGGCGGCGCTGAGCGAGGAGTCGCGCCGGGCGCTCGGCTGCACATCGGCAAGGTCCTCGACAACGCCGGCAGCGGCCAGGAGTCCTGGATCATCGCCGGGATGGAGTGGGCCGCTCGCGACCAGCACGCCAAGGTCGTCAGCATGAGCCTCGGCGGCGCACCGACCGACGGTACCGATCCGATCAGCCAGTCACTGAACGAGCTGTCCGCCGAGACCGGCGCGCTCTTCACGGTTGCTGCCGGCAACTACGGGCCGGGGTACTACACCGCGACCGCGCCGGGGGTGGCCGACGCGGCACTGACCGTGGGTGCCGTCGACGGCACGGACAAGCTCGCCCCGTTCTCCAGCTGGGGTCCGCGCGTGGGCGACGGCGGGTTGAAGCCGGAGATCACGGCCCCTGGCGTCGACATCCTCGCCGCGCGGTCGCAGTACGCGGCTGAGGGCAGTGGGTCCTACCAGCTGATGAGCGGGACCTCGATGGCGACGCCGCATGTCGCCGGCGCGGTGGCGCTGCTGGCTGCGCAGCACCCGGACTGGACGGGGGAGCAGCTCAAGAACGCGATCGTCAGTACGGCGAAGGCGACGCCGCAGTACACCCCGTACCAGGCTGGGAACGGGCGGCTGGACATCGCCGCGACCAGCAAGGCGACCGTGTTCGCCACCACCAGCGCGTACTCCGGCTTCCACGCCTGGCCCGTCGCCGTAGGCAAGAATGTCGATCGCGTGGTCACCTACACCAACACCGGTGACGCACCGGTCGTTCTCAACCTCTCCACGCAGGTGACGGACGCCCCGGCTGGTCTGTTCACGCTGTCGGCGCCGACCATCACCGTGCCGGCTCGCGGAACTGCGACCGTCACTCTCACCGCCAAGGTGGAGGTGGCGCCGGTGGACAAGCAGCTGTCCGGCCGGCTGCTCGCTACCGCTACCGGCGGCGTACAGGTGAGCACGATGATCGGCATCGGGCGGGAGGGTGAGCGCTACCAGCTGACCCTGAACGCCAAGGACCGCAGTGGTCGTCCGCTGGCCGGCGAGGCGATCCTGATCGGCCGAGGCACGTACGGCCAGTTCTACGTCGAGCCGGGTGGCACAGAGCTCCGCTTGCCGCCGGGTGATTACACGACCTGGCTGACAGCCGACGTGGAAGGTGCGAACGGCCCGTCGTCGAAGGGGCTCGCACTACTGACTCTGCTCGACATCCACCTCGACAAGGACCGCACCGTCACGTACGACGCCCGCAAGGCCCGCCAGCTGAAGGTGACGACGCCGCAGGCGACGTCGCTCGGTGAGGTCCGGGTCAACACCTACCGTGACTTCGGCCGGGACTTCGCGGTGGGCTCGTCCAGATGGCCCAACCCCAGCTACGACAGCGCCTGGGTGTTGCCGACGGGCAAGGTGACAGACGGCGCCTTCACGGCCGGAGCCCGGTGGCGGATGGAGCAGCCCGCTCTGACCCTGTCCTCTTCCGCTGGCACTTACCCCGACCTGCTGGTCCGGCGTGCCGAAACACCGTTGGCCAAGGGGAAGCAGCACGTGGAGGCGGTGTTCGTCGACAGCGACGGCGCGGCCGCGAGTAGCACGGTCGACAAGCGGGGCAAGGCGGTCGTAGTACGGCGTGGAGAGTCGGTGGAGGACCAGGCGGCTGCCGCGGCGGCTGCCGGAGCCAAGCTGCTGATCGTCGTGAACGACGGCACCGGGAAGCTGACGCCGTGGGTGGACTCGATCTGGGCGCCGAACCCGCCGCCGATCACGATCGCGACGCTCACGCGCGATGAGGGCGAGAAGCTGATCGGCCAGCTCCAGCGCGGCTCGCGCACGCTGACCGTGGACTCGAACCCGACTCTGGACTACCAGTACGACGTCTCGCGCTTCTGGGACCAAGTGCCGGCCGACCCGTCGTACAAGCCGGGCTCGCGTGACCTGGCTCGGCTGGACATCTCGTACCGGCACTTCCGTCCCGGGCAGGGCATCGAGAACCGGTACGACGTGTGGAACGTCGACTGGGAGTCCGCGATGAACACCACCGGGATGTCCGTCCAGGGCGACCGGACCGAGTGGATCACCGCCGGCGCGCCCTATCAGGCGCTGGCGGAGATCTCCCGGGAGATCCAGCAGATCGAGTCGGTCCGGACGACGTACCGCGCGGGCAGCCGGACTCCGGTGACCTGGTTCGGCCCGATCCAGCGGCCGCGGCTGACCAAGGACCTCTCACCGATGCGGCTGAACGACGGCCTGTCCATCGTCGCCCCCAGCTGGAGCGATTCGGGCGGCAGCCACATCGGCACCGCCTTCGGAAACTGGGACATCACCCAGAAGGTGAGCCTGTACCAGGGGTCGACCCTGGTCAGCTCGGCTGATCGCGACCAGTTGGCCGTCACAGGCCTGAAGGCCGAGCAGTTGCCGTACCGGATCGTCGTCGACAACACCCGTGGCACCTATCCGCACCCGTACTCGACCGCGACCCGCACGGAGTGGTCCTTCACGTCGGGCGCTTCGGCGGACGTGGCGCCGGTGTCGCTGATCCAGCTCGACTATGTGGTCGGCACTGACGCCGCCGGCCGGACAGGTCGCCGTTCGGACCTGACGATCGCGCCGAAGTGGTCGGTGGACGGTTCTGCTTCGGGCATTCGGACGCCGTCGGTCGAGCTGTCCTACGACGACGGCAAGACCTGGCACCCGGCTTCGCTGAAGAAGCACGGAGACGGCTGGTCCACACGACTGGCCGCGCCAGACTCGGCGACCGCCGTCACCCTGCGAACCCGCGCGGAGGACGCTGCCGGCAACACCGTCGACCAGCAGATCACCCGGGCCTTCGGGCTCAAGTAAAACGAAGGAGCAGCGTGGGGAGACCCTCCCCACGCTGCTCCTGGTCGTTCGTCACTTCCGGTGGTGCGGGGAGAGCATGTCCTCGAGTTGTTCCTCGGTCTCGTCGGCGGCGACGAAGAGGAGTTCGTCGTTCAGTTCGAGGGTGCCTTCGGGGTCCGGGCGCAGCACCCGGCCCTCCCGGATGATGGTGACCAGCGCGGTGTCGATCGGCCAGTCGATGTCGCCGACCCGCAGGCCGATCATCGGGGAGTCCTCGGGCAGGGTCAGCTCGACCAGGTTGGCGTCACCCTGGCGGAAGGTGAACAGGCGGACCAGGTCGCCGACGGAGACCGCCTCCTCGACCAGGGCCGACATGATCCGCGGGGTGGAGACGGAGACGTCGACACCCCACGCCTCGTTGAACATCCACTCGTTGCGCGGGTGGTTGACCCGGGCAACGGTCCGCGGTACGCCGAACTCGGTCTTGGCCAGCAGCGACACGACCAGGTTGGTCTTGTCGTCGCCGGTGCTCGCGATCGCCACCTGGCAGCGCTGCAGGGCTGCCTCCTCCAGCGAGGACAGCTCGCAGGCGTCGGCCAGCAGCCACTCGGCCCGGGGGACCGACTCCGCCTTGATGGCGCGCGGGTCCTTGTCGATCAGCAGTACTTCGTGGCCGTTCTCCAGCAGTTCGGAGGCGATCGATCGTCCGACGTTCCCCGCGCCGGCGATGGCTACCCGCATCACAGCTCCTCAGGCTTGGTGCCTAGCTGGGACTCGATCGCCGCGGCGTCGCGCTCCAGCATCACGACGTGGACCAGATCACCCTCCTGGATGACGGTGTCGGCCTTGGGCAGGACCCCTTCGCCGAGCCGGGTCAGGAACGAGACCCGGGCGCCGGTGGCCTTCTCGATGTCGAACGCGGGCCGGCCGACCCAGCCGGAGTGGACGTGCACCTCGGCCAGCCGGACGGTGCCGGACGGGTCGCGCCACTCGGGCTCCGAACCGCTCGGCAGCACCCGCCGGATCATCTGGTCGACGGTCCACTTCACCGTGCCGACGGTGGGGATGCCGAGCCGCTGGTAGACCTCGGCGCGGCCCGGGTCATAAATCCTTGCGACGACGTTCTCGACGCCGAAGTTCTCCCTGGCCACCCGGGCGGCCAGGATGTTGGAGTTGTCGCCGTTCGAGACGGCCGCGAACGCCTCGGCGTCCTCGATCCCGGCCTCGATCAGCACCTCCCGGTCGAAGCCCATCCCGGTGATGGTGCGGCCGGAGAAGTTGGGGCTCAGCCGGCGGAAGGCGTCGGCGGACTGGTCGATGATCGCGACCGTGTGGCCGCGCTTCTCGAGCGTCCGGGCGAGCGTGGACCCGACGCGGCCGCAGCCCATGATGACGACGTGCACTCCGTGATCACTCCTCGCCCCACTGAAGGGGCCGCTGGCATCGGTTCGGCAGGGATAGACGCTACACCGGACCGGGGCTGCCTCTAACATCACCGGTGTGACCCCCGCGCTAGGCGACATCGGCAAACGCATCCTCATCGGACGCAAGCTCCGCAGCACACAGCTCGGGGAGACCTTGCTCCCGAAGCGGATCGCACTCCCCGTGTTCGCCAGTGACGCTCTGTCGTCGGTCGCCTACGCCCCGGACGAGATCCTGCTGACCCTGTCCCTGGCCGGCCTGGCGGCGCTGACGATCTCCTGGAAGGTCTCCCTGGTCGTCGCCGTGGTCCTGCTGGTGGTGGTGCTGTCCTACCGGCAGAACGTCCACGCCTATCCGTCCGGCGGCGGTGACTACGAGGTCGCCACCGTGAACCTGGGCCCGACCGCCGGACTGACCGTGGCCAGCGCCCTGCTGGTCGACTACGTCCTGACCGTTGCCGTCTCCATCTCCTCAGCCGCCCAGTACGCCGCCTCGGCCATCCCGGCGCTGGAGGGCGACCAGGCGATGGTGGCAGTGATCGCGGTCCTGTTCCTCACCACGATGAACCTTCGCGGCGTCCGCGAGTCCGGCACCGCGTTCGCCATCCCCACCTACGTCTTCATGATCACCATCCTGGGGATGGCGGCCTGGGGCTTCGGCCGGCTGCTGCTCGGCAGCCTGCCGAACGCCGAGAGCGCCAATTACGACATCGCGCCGGAGGCACAGTTCGCCCAGGGCGCCGGCGGACTGGCGATGGCCTTCCTGATCCTGCGGGCCTTCTCCTCCGGCTGTGCCGCGCTGACCGGCGTCGAGGCGATCAGCAACGGCGTACCGGCGTTCAAGAAGCCGAAGAGCAAGAACGCCGCGACCACCCTGCTGCTGCTCGGCTGCATCTCGATCACGATGGTGATCAGCGTGGTCGCGCTGGCGAACGTGATGAAGGTCCGGTTCGCCGAGGACCCCGGCAGCCAGTTGCTGCGGGACGGGGTGCCGGTGGGGCCGGGATACCACCAGGACCCGGTCATCGGCCAGTTGGCGAAGGGGATCTTCGACCACTTCTCGCCCGGCTTCTACCTGGTCGCGGCGGCCACCGGCGTGATCCTGGTGCTGGCCGCGAACACGGCCTTCAACGGCTTCCCCGTACTCGGCTCGATCCTGGCCCGGGACGGCTTCCTGCCCCGCCAGTTGCACACCCGCGGCGACCGGCTCGCGTTCAGCAACGGCATCATCATCCTCGCCGGGTTCGCCATCGTGCTGATCGTGGCCTTCAACGCCGAGGTCACCAAACTGATCCAGCTCTACATCGTGGGCGTGTTCGTCTCCTTCACCGTCAGCCAGACGGGCATGGTCCGGCACTGGACCCGGCTGCTGCGCACGGAGCAGGATCCGGCCCGGCGGCAGAAGATGCAGCGGTCCCGCGTCATCAACAGCGTCGGGCTGTCCTTCACCGGGGTCGTGCTGATCGTCGTCCTGCTGACCAAGTTCCTGCACGGCGCCTACATCGCGATCATCGCCATGGCCGTCCTGTTCCTGATGATGAAGGGCATCAAGCGGCACTACGACGCGGTCGGGAAGCAGATGGCCGTCGAGGGCGACGAGACTCTGACGCTGCCGTCCCGGGTGCACTCGATCGTGCTGGTGTCGAAGCTCCACAAGCCGACCCTGCGGGCACTGGCCTTCGCCAAGGCGGCCCGGCCGTACATGCTCGAGGCAGTGACGGTGGATGTCGACCGGGAGGAGTCGGAGGCGCTGCAGGCCGAGTGGGACGCGCGCGACATCCCGGTACCACTCAAGCGCCTCGCGTCGCCGTACCGGGAGATCACCCGGCCGATCCTGCAGTACGTGCGCGACATCCGGCGGCAGTCGCCGCGGGACGTGGTGATGGTCTACATCCCCGAATACGTGGTCGGGCACTGGTGGGAGCACATCCTCCACAACCAGAGCGCGCTGCGGCTCAAGGGGCGGCTCTTGTTCACACCTGGTGTGATGGTGACGTCCGTTCCTTACCAGCTGATCTCTTCGCAGGCTGCTGAGGAGCGGCAGGACCGAGAAGAACGCGTAGCCGGCCAGGTACGGCGCGGCGCGCGCAAGAGTTCAGGAGACAGGTGACGGCCGAGCAGATCGTCGGGACGCTACTGGAGCTCGAGGTGGGACCCGTGGCGCACGGCGGGCACTGCGTCGCGCGCTACGAGGGCCAGGTGGTCTTCGTCCGCCACGCACTGCCAGGTGAGCTGGTGCACGCCCGGGTGACCGAGCAGACCGCGAAGTACCTCCGCGCGGACGCGGTGTCGATCGTGACGCCGTCGCCGCAGCGGATCGAACCACCCTGCCCGTACGCCGGGCCGGGGCGCTGCGGCGGCTGCGACTTCCAGCACGCCAACATCGTCGAGCAGCGCAGGCTGAAGGCGACGGTGGTGTCGGACACGCTGCGGCGGATCGGCGGCATCGAGCGCAACATCGTGATGGAGTCACCCGGCGACGACGGCCTCGGCTGGCGGACCCGGATGCGGTACTCCGTGGTCGGTGGCCGGCCGGGCATGTTCGCGCACCGCTCGCACGACCTGATTCCGATCGACCGGTGCCTGATCGCGCACCCGGACACCCCGGCCGTGCTCGACCAGCACTGGCAGGACGCGTCGTCGGTGCAGGCGGTGGTGTCGTCGGAGGGCAAGACGGCCGTGCTGACCGACGACAACTCGGCCGGACGGCTCGTCGAGGTGGTCCGGGGCCGGCGGTTCCGGGTGGAGGCCGACGGATTCTGGCAGGTCCACCCCGCCGCGCCGGAGACGCTGGTGGACGCAGTACTGGCTGGGCTCGAGCCGAAGGACGGCGAGACAGCGCTCGACCTGTACTCCGGGGTCGGGCTGTTCGCGGCGTTCCTGGCGGAGGCTGGGTGCTCGGTGCTCGCGGTGGAGGGCAACAAGGCCGCGGTCAAGAACGCCCGGCGCAACCTGCACGACCTGCCGCAGGTGACGCTGGAGGTGGGCGACGTGGCGAAGGTGCTGAACGCCGCGGCCGGGCAAGGGCTGGAGCACGTCGATCTGGTGGTGCTCGATCCGCCGCGCACGGGGGCCGGGAAGGACGTCGTACGGCGGATCGCGGCGCTGTCGCCGCGGCGGATCGCGTACGTCGCCTGTGATCCGGCGGCGCTCGCCCGGGACCTGAAGACTTTCGGGACCCTCGGGTACGGCGTCAGTTCGCTGCGGGCGTTCGATTTGTTCGGGATGACGCATCACATAGAGTGCGTGGCTGTGCTCGAGCCGCGAGCGGTCTAGTAGGTCGCTGACGCGTCGGGTACCGTTCTGGCCTGGATTTGGCCGGAGCTGGATTGGCACCTGAGCAGGAGACCCGATGCCGCTCGTCGACCTGGACGACCCGGAGGATCTGCGCGCCCGCTGGAGCGCGCTGGCCGCCGTCGCCCATGCCACCGGCTTCGACCGCCGGTGGTACGCCGACGAGAACGGCTGGTACCACCAGGACGAGACCGGCAGCGACCTGCGGCTGGTCCGGCTCGAGGGTGGGCGGGCGGTGCTGTTCGGGTTCCACACCCAGCACAGCCGGACCGCCGAGGCCGACCTGCTGGCCGGCGCGCCGGACTGGATCGGGCAGCCGGAGGTCAGACGGCGGATCGCCACCGGGGAGCTCGGCTTCGTCTACGGAAGCTTCAGCGGGACGTGGGCGCGGGCTTCGTATCCGGGGGACCCGTGGCAGCCGCTGGACGACGGCTTCCTGCCGATCGCCGAATGGCTGACCTCGGACGAGGAAGCCGCGCGCGAAATGATCGAGTGGGCGGCCGAGTGGGCGGACTATCTCGGTGGGCTGGACGAGGTCCTGCCGGTCGGGGTCGAGCTGATCCGGACGGGTGTCACGCCGGAGTCTCTGCTGAATCTGTTCGATCAGTTGGGGATCGGGGCGCGCTCGCCTCAACAGCCAGACCTCCGAGCAGCCCTCGCAGCCGCCGAAGCTTTCAGCACGACCGCCGAGGTCGGCCCCGACCCGGTGATCGGCAGCGGCTACACCGCCGAGCCGGGTCCGGTGATCGACGCCGGCCCATCCACCAGCCCGGCGCCTTCCGACGTTCCTGTCTACGCAGCCGAGGGGTATGACGACGACGAGGAAGAAGAGTCCGTTGCCGTGCCGCCGGGGATCAGCCCGTTCACCGGGCAGCCGATCGGTGACGATGCGAACCTGATCATCGGCGGTGGTGAGCCGTACCAGCCCGAACCGACGTATGAGCCGCCGTACGAGGCGCCGTACGAACCTCCGGCCTACGAGGCGCCGTACGAACCTCCGGTCTACGAGGCGCCGCCGGTGCAGGCTCCGGCGGACGAGTACGGGGTCACTGGCAAGAAGTCGCGGTTGTTCCGGCGGAAGCAGAGGCAGGACGACGGAGAAGGGCTGGCCCGGCTGGGCTTGATCGGACCGGAGCCCGAGCCCGCCGCGCCCACCGCGCCTGAACCAGCTCCCACCGAGGCAGCGGGGTATGCGGCGGGGGACTACGGCCCGTTGCCGTCTGCTGAGCCGCCGCGGGTTGGCGGACCGGTCGGCGAGGGGGAGGACTACTACGCGAGCTTGTTCGCGGACGCGCCGGCGGCGGCGACCTATCTGCCGGATGTGGTGCGTGGTCCGGAGCAGGCCGAGCAGCCGGAACCGGCCGAGTGGTCGGCTGATGACGCGACCAGCGAGTTCGTGGCGTTCAGCGATGACACTGCTCCGGTAGAGGCTGTCTCGCCGTCTGAGGACACCGGAGTCATTCCCGCGCTGGAGGCCGAGTCCGCGCCTGCCGATCGGGAGTGGGTCGGCGGGGCGTGGATCAACGGTGAGTGGGTTGAGGACGTCGCCGCTTACCTGGCGGCAGAGGAGGCGTCGCAGGACGCTCAGGTGGCCGCTGAGGGCCTGGCAGAGAGCCCTGAGGACGTACCGGCGGTCGTCGAGGAACCGCAGCAGCTCTATGAGCCGGAGCCGGAGCCTGAGGTTGAGCCCGAGCCTGAAATCGTGGCTGAGCTAGAGGTCGTCGAGGATGAGGCGCCTACTGCTGAGATCGCCGCGATCGTCGAGCTTGAGGACGAAGAGGACGAGTACTACGCGAGCAGTAGTTCGCCGTTCGCGCCGGCGGCTCAGGAGGAGTACGAGTTCGGGCCGGAGGAGCCGTTCCAGGACGAGATCCTCGGCGACGCCGACTGGACCGCGGATCAGTTGGGCGAGGTCGTCGCGGAGGTCGAGCAGGCGGAACAGCCTGAGCCTCCAGCTGAGCTTGAGGTCCAGTCAGAGGTCGAACAGCCGGAGGTTGACCAGCCGGAGATCGAACAGGCTGCCGCTGAACGACCGGTGGTCGAGCAGGCTGAGGTTGAGCCGGCTGAGGTTGAGCGGGCTGAGGTTGAGCGGGCTGAGGTTAATCAGGCTGAGGTCGAGCAGCCCGAAGTCGAGCAGGCTGAGGTTGAACAGCCCGCGCTCGAACACCCCGCGCTCGAACACCCCGCGCTCGAACACCCCGCCGTCGAAGAGCCCGAGCCAGTGGTTGAGGAACCGCGAGTCGAGCCGGTGGTCGAGCGGAAGCAAGAGCTGGTGGCCCCACCACCCAGCGGACCAGTGGCGATTCCCGGCGTCGGGATTGTCGGCGGTGACGGACCGCTGGTCGAGGCGGAGCCCGGATCCATCGAGGAGGCCATGCGCGCCGAACGAGAGCGCCCCCGCCCGCGCCCCAAGGAGACTCCCGCGCTGGCGGCGTTGCGCGACTGGTGCCGCGCCCGGACGAAGATCGTGCCGTCGGGCTTCACGATCCAGGTGCAGGTGCTGGACCCCGCCGCGCCGTCGTACCGGTTCGATCTCGAGCCGCCGGCGGTCGACGACCCGCAGTACGGGGACGAGCGGTTGACCGAGTTGCTCGGCGACCTGTGGATGGCGGAATCGCAGGAGGAGCAGGGCGGCTGGTTGTTCGCGCGGATCGACGCGGCGGGCCGGACCGTGCGGGTCGACCGGTGGTACGACCAGGTGCCGGACTGGTGGGACAACCCGGTGGAGCCGCGGCTCGACGTGCACGGACTCGTCCGGCGACTCAACGGGCGCGGCCCGGACTGGCAGCCCTCCTACCTGGAGAAGTTGTACACGACCGCGAGATAGCGTTGTCCGCATGTTGCTCAGGATCTTCACCGAACCCCAGCAAGGCGCCTCGTACGACGATCTGCTGGCGGTCGCCCGTACCACGGAGGAGTGCGGATTCGACGCGTTCTTCCGCTCCGACCACTACCTGGTGATGGGGGACTCCGACGGCCTGCCGGGGCCGACCGATGCCTGGATCACCCTCGCCGGGCTGGCCCGGGAGACGAGCCGGATCAAGCTCGGCACGCTCGTCAGCGCCGCGACCTTCCGCAACCCCGGCGTGCTCGCGATCAGCGTCGCGCAGGTGGACCAGATGAGTGGCGGTCGCGCCGAGCTCGGGCTGGGCGCGGGCTGGTTCGAGGAGGAGCACGCGGCGTACGGGCTGGACTTCCCGGACACGCCCGGCCGGTTCGACCTGCTGAGCGAGCAACTCGAACTGATCACCGGGCTGTGGGACACGCCGGTGGGGAAGAAGTACGACTTCACCGGCAAGCACTACCAGCTGAAGGACTCGCCGGCGCTGCCGAAGCCGGTGCAGCAGCCGCATCCGCCGATCATCGTCGGCGGCGCGGGCAAGAAGCGGACGCCCGCGCTCGCCGCGCAGTACGCGGCCGAGTTCAACGCCGGGTTCAAGCCGGTCGAGGAGACCAAGGTGCTGTACGACCGGGTGCGCGCCGCCTGCGAGGCGATCGACCGCGCCCCGGACACGCTGGTGCTGTCCGCGGCTCACCGGGTGGTCGTGGGCAAGGACGACGCCGAGGTGAAGCGTCGCGCCGCCGCTGTCGGATGGAGCCTCGAAGAGCTGAAGGAGCACGGCGTCGGCGGTACTCCGGACCAGGTGATCGACCAGCTCGGCCGGTTCGCCGAGTTGGGCACGCAGCACTACTACCTGCAGATCATGGACCTGGCTGACCTCGACCACCTCGAGCTCATCGCGTCCGAGGTTCTACCGCAGGTGTCGTAGGTCGCCGCATCACCGCCGCGGTCAGGACGAACAGCGCGGCGGAGCCGGCCAGGGCGACGGGTAGCGAGACCAGTGTCGCGATCAACGCGATCGCCAGGCCGCAGGTGACTTCGCCGAGATACTCGGCCTGAGCCAGAAACGAATGCGTAGTAGCCCGTACTGCGCTCGTCGTCCGCGCGTTGACCCAGATCACGGCGATGATCCGGGTCAACGGGACGGCGATCCCGGACACGATCACCAGCGCCGCACTCGCACTGACGGAGTCCGGCGCGAACGCCAGCACGGCCATGCCGACTGCGCCGACGATGGCCGCCACCCGGTACGAGTGGCTTGCGTGCTCGCCATCGAGACGCTTCTCCACGACCCGCAGCACCACGGCACCGACGATGAGAGCCAGGATGCCGATCCCGGTCAGCCAGACGATCGGGTCCCAGCTGACCGGCAGGCCCAAATCGAGCAACTGCTTCGGCGCGAGCCGGCCGCCGGCGTCGGCGGCACCGTTGATCAGGAACGTGGCCAGGAAGATCCGCCGGATCTCCGGGCTCTGGCGGACCAGCGCGACCCCGCTGCGGAAGATCGTCCAGGACGTCGACCAGCGGGCTGTGCGGGCCGGGGTGAAGCGTCGCTCGGTGAACCGGAGCACGACGTACAGCGCCAGCACGAGCATTGCCGAGCCGCCTACAACGATCGCGACGTCGCGCCGCGTCGCCCATGCCAGCGCGCCCAGCGCGACGAGCCCGGTCGCCGCGCCGGTCAACTGGGCGCGTGCGGTCCGGGACAGGACCGCCGAGATGAGCTCCGGCTGATCGAGTTCGTCGGTGATCCAGGCGATGTCCGCGCCGCTGGCGAACGTCCACGACAAACCCCACAGAACCTGCGTCGCCAGCAGCAGCGGGAAGGACGTGACCAGTCCGGTCGCCACCATCGCCGTACCCATCAGCACCTGCGAGAGCACCAGCGACCACTTGCGGCTGAAGGTGTCGGCCAGTACTCCGGCAGGCACCTCGCCGAGCAGCGCGAAGATCCCCTGCACGGCCCCGATCAGCACGATCTGCGCGGCCGACAGACCTGCGTCGACGACCATGTAGAGGCTGGCCACGAGCCACCAGCCGTTGTGCAGGAAGGCTCGCAGCCAGGTCCACCGGACGAAGGAGATGACCAGGGAACTGCTCACGAGACAGTCGACCAAATCAGGCGCGGCCCCGGCAACGTGATTTCGGCTGGATGCCCGCCGGTGGCTCGATGTCGTGTATCTTGATGTCGAGAGAGTTTGTGGCCCGGCAGGTTAGGGCAGCCTGACCTGTCGGTTGTGCCGGCGGCTCGGCAGGATGGGTACCAGCGGAACAGGACCGGATAGAGGAGCAGGTTGATGGCCAGCGTCGACAGCTTCGGTGCCAAGGGTGCACTCGAGGTCAACGGACAGTCGTACGAGATCTTCAGGTTGGCGGGAATCGAGGGCGCGCAGACGCTTCCGTACTCCCTCAAGGTGCTGCTCGAGAACCTGCTGCGCACCGAGGACGGCGCGAACATCACCGCCGACCACATCAACAAGCTCGGCAACTGGGACGCGAACGCGGCGCCCGAGACCGAGATCCAGTTCACCCCGGCCCGGGTGATCATGCAGGACTTCACCGGCGTGCCGTGTGTCGTCGACCTGGCCACCATGCGCGAGGCGGTCGCCGAACTGGGTGGCGACCCGACCAAGATCAACCCGCTGGCGCCGGCCGAACTGGTGATCGACCACTCCGTCATCACCGACGTGTTCGGCCGCGCGGACGCCTTCGAGCGCAACGTCGAGTTCGAGTACCAGCGCAACGGTGAGCGCTACCAGTTCCTGCGCTGGGGCCAGACCGCGTTCGACGACTTCAAGGTCGTCCCGCCGGGCACCGGCATCGTGCACCAGGTGAACATCGAGCACCTGGCCCGGACGGTGATGACACGCCGCGACGGCCATATCGTCACTGCCTACCCGGACACCTGTGTCGGCACCGACAGCCACACCACGATGGTGAACGGCCTGGGCGTGCTCGGCTGGGGCGTCGGCGGGATCGAGGCCGAGGCGGCCATGCTCGGTCAGCCCGTCTCGATGCTGATCCCCAAGGTCGTCGGCTTCAAGCTGACCGGCTCGGTGCCGGCCGGCGCGACCGCGACCGACGTGGTGCTCACCATCACCCAGCAGCTGCGCAAGCACGGCGTGGTCGGCAAGTTCGTCGAGTTCTACGGCGAGGGCGTCGCGGCGGTGCCGCTGGCCAACCGCGCCACGATCGGCAACATGAGCCCGGAGTTCGGCTCCACCTGCGCGATCTTCCCGATCGACGACGTGACGCTGGAGTACCTGCGGCTGACCGGCCGCAGCGACGAGGACGTCGCCCTGGTCGAGGCCTACGCCAAGGAGCAGGGCCTGTGGCACGACCAGTCCGTCGAGCCGCGCTTCTCGGAGTACCTCGAGCTGGACCTGTCGACCGTCGTTCCGTCGATCGCCGGCCCGAAGCGGCCGCAGGACCGGGTCTCGCTGAGCGAGGCCAAGGAAGCCTTCCGCGGCGCGCTGGTCGACTACGCCACCGAGGAACTGGACGTCGACCCGTCCGAGCTCGGCAGCTTCCCGGCCAGTGACGCGCCGAACGGTCACGGCAACACCAACGACGAGCCGCACGTGCCGCACGGCGCCAACGGCCGGCCGTCGAAGAAGACGAAGATCAGCCTGAACGGTCAGGAGACCGAGCTCGACCACGGCCATGTCGTGATCGCCAGCATCACCTCCTGCACCAACACCTCGAACCCGTCGGTGATGCTCGCCGCCGCGCTGCTCGCCAAGAAGGCGGTCGACAAGGGGCTGACCTCCAAGCCTTGGGTGAAGACCTCGCTGGCACCGGGTTCGAAGGTCGTGACCGACTACTACGACAAGGCCGGCGTCACGCCGTACCTCGAGAAGCTCGGTTTCCACCTGGTCGGCTACGGCTGCACCACCTGCATCGGCAACTCGGGCCCGCTGCCCGAGGAGGTCTCCGCCGGGGTGCAGGAAGCCGACCTCGCGGTCGTCTCGGTGCTGTCCGGCAACCGGAACTTCGAGGGCCGGATCAACCCGGACGTGAAGATGAACTACCTCGCGTCCCCGCCGCTGGTGATCGCCTACGCGCTGGCCGGCACGATGGACTTCGACTTCGAGACCGACCCGCTGGGTCAGGACACCGACGGCAACGACGTGTTCCTGAAGGACATCTGGCCGGCCGCCGACGAGGTCGAGCGGGTGATCGCCTCCTCGATCAACAAGGAGATGTTCACCAAGGACTACGCCGACGTGTTCGCCGGTGACGAGCGCTGGCAGTCGCTGCCGACGCCCGAGGGCAAGACGTTCGCCTGGGACGCCGAGTCGACGTACGTGCGCAAGCCTCCGTACTTCGACGGGATGGCGAAGGAGCCGTCGCCGGTCGAGGACATCGCCGGTGCCCGGGTGCTCGCCAAGCTCGGCGACTCGGTCACCACCGACCACATCTCCCCGGCTGGTTCGATCAAGGCCGACAGCCCGGCCGGCACCTACCTGGCCGAGCACGGCGTCGACCGCAAGGACTTCAACTCCTACGGGTCGCGCCGCGGTAACCACGAGGTGATGATCCGGGGCACGTTCGCCAACATCCGGCTGCGCAACCAGATCGCGCCCGGGACCGAGGGTGGCTTCACCCGCGACTTCACCAAGGACGACGCGCCCGTCACGTCGATCTACGAGGCCGCCGAGTCGTACGCCCAGGCCGGTACGCCGCTGGTGATCCTGGCCGGCAAGGAGTACGGCTCGGGCTCGTCGCGCGACTGGGCCGCGAAGGGTACGGCGCTACTCGGCGCGAAGGCGGTCATCACCGAGTCCTTCGAGCGGATCCACCGGTCGAACCTGATCGGCATGGGCGTACTGCCGCTGCAGTACCCCGAGGGTGAGAACGCGGAGTCGCTCGGCCTGACCGGCGAGGAGACCTTCGACATCACCGGCGTCACCGCGCTGAACGACGGCGAGGTCCCGCGCACGGTGCACGTCAAGGTCACCGGCACCGACGGCGCGGTCAAGGAGTTCGACGCCGTGGTCCGGATCGACACCCCCGGCGAGGCCGACTACTACCGCAACGGCGGCATCCTGCAGTACGTGCTCCGCTCGCTGATCGCGAACTGACACACCAACAACCGGTACTGCGTACTCGGGCGCGAGCCTGAGTACGCAGTACCGGTTCGTCTGCGGAACCGTTCAGCGGGTGGGTTGTTGCTCGTGACACCAAAGCATTTTTTGCTTGAGAATCTCGCCCGCGCCTGTGTTGCTTCTCAGCAGCCGAGACCTTGCTGGTAGTCGCTTGGGACCTGGTTCTCGGCGATGGTGTCGGCGTACTCCCAGATCGTCTCCGGGTAGTCGCCTTGCTTGTCCATCTCCTTCAGGATCTTCCACGTGTGGCTGGTCTTCATCGCCGCGACCGCCTCGGCGACCTTCGCCGTGTCGCCGGACTTCTTCGCCGCGGTCCACTGGTCGAGCCACGCGCAACTGACCGCCCCGGTGACCCGAGCGCCGACCTGGTACCGATCGCTGACCGTCTGCGTGTAGAGCGACGCCTTGTCGAACCCGTCCGGCTTCGGCAGCCCCTCGAGCATCCCGTCGACGACCTTCTTGTTCTCGTCCGGCTTGACCGACGACGCGGGCAGCGCGTCCAGCCACTGCTCGACGCCGGCCGGCTTCAGCTTCCCGATCAGCTCCCGGTACGCCGCCTCCGAGCCGACGTCGGTCCGGATCTCCAGGAAGTTCTTCCCCTTGACCGGCAGGATCGTGGTGAAGTCCGTCGTCTTGGTCTGCCCGTTGCTGTACTGGAACATCGTCCCGTTCTGCCCGAGCAGCGTGATCGGCTGCTGCGTGTTGCCGTGCGCCCGGTCGGCGAGGAACGTGTCGTACTGCGCCGCCGGGCGCCAGTGCACGTCGAGCCGCTTGTTGCCGTTGGCGAATGTCATCTCGCCTTCCTCGGCGGTGAACTCGTCGACCCGGCTGACCTTCCAGCCCGGCGCGTCGAGCAGCAGCCGCTGGTTCGCCTCCGCCACCGCCAGTACTTCGGCGCCGTACGCCGAGACCGGCGCGGCCGGGTTGCCGCGCGGAAAGAACACCCCGGTGAGCGCGACGACGATCGCTGCCGCGGCGGCGACGAGCACGATGGTGCGGCGCCGGCGGTTCGGTCTGAGCTCGGGGGTGGGTGCGGTGCTGGTCACGATTTCCTCCAACAGGTCGGACGCGGCGTCAGCGGCCGGCAGTCGCCGGACCGTGTCGTCGCCGTACGGGTTGGCCCGCGCGAGCAGCCGGTCGAACTCGTCGTCGTTCATCGCTCCTCCTGAACTGGTCGCGCGTGCTGGTCATCCCGTACATGTCCGTCACTGGTGAAAGCGTCTCCGACCGCTTTGCGCAGTCTCGCCCGGGCCCGGTGCAGCCTGGTCCGGACCGTGCGCGACGGTACGCCGAGCACGACAGCGGCCTCGCGGGGATCGAGGCCGTCCCACGCGGTGAGCAGGATCAGCTCGCGATCGTCGTCACTCAACTGGGCCAGCCCGTCCTGGATCACGGCGGTGGAGTCGGCCAGGCTAGCCAGGTCCGGCGTCACCTCGGCCAGTTGCGACCGCAGCCGCTCGGCCAGCTTGTCCCGCCGAACCTGGCCGCGCCGGTGGTTCGCGAGGACGCGGCGGGCGACGCCGTACAGGTAGAGCCGGGCGGTGTCGTCCGCCGGTACTTCGTCGATCCGGCGCCAGGCGACCAGCATCGTCTCGGCGACGATGTCCGCCGCGTCGTCGGGCGACCCGACCCGCCGGAGCGCGTAGCCGAGCAGTTCGCGGAAGTGGCCGGCGAACAGCTCGCGGAAACGGAGTTCATGATCCGGAACGGCCCGAAGCGCCACCGGAAGGGGTGGACTCGGCGTGCTCGTCATACCCCGTCCATGTCCAGGAGTATGCCGGTCGTTACAGGGCAATCCACGGGAATTGTCGGCAGCCCGGGTTTTACTGACCGCATGGCCACCGAGGAGCGTGAGCATCCCCGCGAGATCATCCACGCCGCCTGCGCCGAGCACGGCGAGGACACGGTGATCGACTGGTGCGTCGCGTTCCTGACCGGGGAGATCTCGGGCGAGGACGCCTACGGGCAGGAGTTGCCGAAGCTCGCCGCGATCACCGGCACCTCGAACCCGGGCGGCTGGTCCCGACCGGTCGATCCGGTGAACTTCTACTGGATCAGGGTGTGGGCCGCCCGGGTGTTCCTCTACGTCTGGCGTGACGACGTCGTGGACGCGTTGCTGATCGCCGCCGACGACCCGGCCTGGCGGGTCCAGGAGCACGTCGCCCGGATCGCGGCTCAGCGTGAGCTCGGGCAACTGGCCGAGGCGATGGTGCCACTGCTCGGTCACGAACTGCCGCGGGTCCGGGTGGCCGCAGTACGGGCGTTGGGGGCGGCGGGGGAGTACGAACATCTGGAGGCGGTGCGCGAGTTGGCAGGCGATCCGGACGTGACGGTGCGGGCGGCTGTTGAGCGAGCCTTGGAGCGGCTGCGGAAGCGGCTGGATCGGGAGCTGTGAGCCAGTTCCCCCCGTCATCCGCACGGCCGCCGTCGACCGCACACGCCTTTGCTCCGACCGCACCTTCTTAAGTGCGACCGGGAGGGTCAGGCGGGACTAGCTAGAGAGGGTGTCGCGGAGGGTCGTGGCGTACTGCGCGGCTTCGGCGTCGTCGGCATACTTCGTCCTCGGCCAGAAGAAGCCGCGCAGGCCGTCGCCCTTGGTGCGGGGGACCACGTGGACGTGCAGATGGGGGACGGACTGCGACACCACGTTGTTGACGGCAACGAACGAGCCCTGCGCGGAGTACGCCGTACGGACGGCTGCCGCGACCGAGCGGGCGGCACCGAACAGCGGGACCGACAGTTCGTCGGGCAACTCCACCAAGGTCGGGATGTGTTCTCGCGGCACCAGTAGCGTGTGTCCCTTGAACACCGGTCGGACGTCGAGAAAGCCGACCACCTCAGGGGTGTCGAGAACGATGTGGGCCGGGGTGGACCCGGCGATGATCGAGCAGAAGAGACAGTCCGCCATCAGCCCAGCTTCTCGTCCACGAAGCACCAACGCCAAGTTTCGCCAGGTTCGAAGCTGCGCATCACCGGGTGGCCGGTCTCCTCGAAGTGCTTGGAGGCGTGCCGTTCGGGTGACGAGTCGCAGCAGCCGACATGCCCGCACTCCAGGCACAGCCGCAGGTGCACCCAGGTGGCGCCGTCGCGCAGGCACTCCTCGCACCCCTCGGGCGTCTTGGGAGTCAGCACGCACGGCGCCGTCGCCAGGTGGTCGCAGGGAGCATTGATGTCGGCCGGCACCGTCAGGTTCTCCGACTGCCCGCCGACGTCGTCCGCCTCGGCCCGGTCCAGGATCGACTCCTCGATGTCGAGGGCGACCTGGGCTCGCTGCAGCACCTCGTCCGGGATCAGACCCTCGTCGCGGATCTTCAAGATGTGTGCGCGCTCCGCCGCCAGCATCTTCATCCGCAGCCGACGGTAGGCCTCGCTGGGAGTCTCTGACTCGGACTCAGGGCGGCCGAGCCGCTCCCAGGCCGCCAGAGCCCGGGACTCACCGCGCTGCCGGAGGAGGTCGACCACCTCAGGCGGGTCATCCGGAGTGATGACCTCGTTGAGCACATCCTCGGCCGCCTTGTGAGCACCCTGCAGTACTGCGGCCTCCTGCAGCGCGTCCTCGGCCGGGTCAGGCCCAGGCAGACGCATCCGCCGAACGAGCCACGGCAAGGTCGATCCCTGCACCAGCAACGTGCCGGCAGTCACCACGAGCGCGATGAGCACCAGTACTTCGCGATGCGGCGTCTCCTCCGGCAGCACGAACGCCGCGGCCAGCGTGACCACGCCGCGCATGCCGGCCCACGACACGACCGCCAGGCTCTGCCAACTCACCGGCCCGGGGCGGGACCGGCCGAGGATCATCCGGGACAAATAGGTGGTCGGGAACACCCAGAGCGGCCGGAGCAGCACGACCGCGAGGTACACCCCGATCGTGGCGATCGCGATGGTGCCGGCCGACAGCGGGCTCTCGGACACGTCGTCGAGGATCCAGCGGGTCTGCAGGCCGATGAGCAGGAAGACGGTGTTCTCGAGCAGGAACTGGAAGGTTCGCCAGTTGGTCCGCTCGGAGATCCGGGACGCCGCCGACTGGATGATCGGCGCCTTGTGGCCGAGCAGCAGGCCGGTCACCACGACGGACAGTACGCCCGACGCGTGCACCTCCTCGGCCGCCACATAGGCGATGAAGGGCGCGGTCAGGCTGAGAGTGGTGTCCAGCACCGGGTCGGTGACGCGCTTGCGGATCTTGGCGAGCACGATCGCGACGACCAGGCCGATCGCGACACCGCCGCCGGCCGCGATCAGGAAGTCGAGGGCGACGCTGGCCACCGTGGGGGAGTCGGAAGCCCCTTCCTCGCCGCCGTGACCCGCACTGGCCGCGACTGTGGCGCCGGCGGCGGCGATCGCAGTACGGAGGCAGACCAGGGCGGTCGCGTCGTTCACCAGGCTCTCGCCCTCGAGGATCGTGACGACCCGGCGAGGCAGCCCGACCTTCTTGGCGATCGCGGTCGCCGCGACCGCGTCAGGCGGAGCGACAACCGCACCAAGGGCGAACGCGGCCCAGAGGGGGAGAGGCTCCATGCCCTGCGACCGCGCGGCCGCTCCCAGCAGCCAGTAGGCGACCAGGCCGACCCCGAGGGTGGTGAACGCGACCAGACCGACGGACAGCAGACCGATCGAGCGGCGATGCTTGGAGAAGTCGACCAGGCTGGTCCGGATCGCCGCCGAGTACAGCAGCGGCGGTAGGAAGCCGATGAGCACCACTTCGTGGGAAAGCTCGATCTGCGGGACGAACGGTAGGTAGGAAGCCGCGATTCCGACCACGACAAGCAACAGGGGAGCCGAGATCCCCAGCCTCCGAGCCAGCGCGGCACCAGCCGCGACCACGGCAACGAGGGCAACAACCTCGATCGCGATATCCACGCGCACAGTGTGTCAGGCGAGCCCGCGATCCCCGCCCAGGTTCACCCACAGCGGACGAACCCACCGGTAGCTTCCCCTGTTCACCACCCACCAGGTGATCTACCGTTTCCGCACGGAGACACCACGCTCACCGGGGGTCACAATGGTCCGCCACACCACCTTCACCCGCCTCGCCGCCACCCTCGCCCTCCTCGCACCGGCCGCTCTCCTCCCACCTTTCCCGGCGGCTGCGGTCACCACCGCTCCAACTACCACCAACGGCTGCGTCAACAGCGTCCCCGAGCCAGGCACCACAACCCCAGTCCGCATCTGCTATATCCTCTTCCAACCCGCGAACGCCACAGCCCGCAGTACCGTCCCCCTCATCTTCCACAGCCATGGCTGGGGCGGCAGCCGCACCAAAGACCCCGCCGCCTTCAAGCAGTACCTGGACGCCAACTACGGAGTACTCAGCTTCGACCAACGCAGCTTCGGCGAAAGCACCGGCGTAGCCCACGTCATGAACCCCGACCTCGAAGGCCGCGACGTCGTCGCCCTCGTCGACTTCGTAGCCACCCTCGACTGGGTCACCAAGCAACGCCCCAACGACCCCCTGATCGGCGCCATCGGCGGCTCGTACGGCGGCGGCTACCAATTCGCCGGCGCCTTCACCGAACTGAGAGACAAGGGCCGAACCAGATTCGACGCTCTGGCCCCAGAGATCACCTGGTGGGACCTCAAGCAAAGCCTCGCCCCCGACGAAGCAGCCAGAACGATGTGGCTGACCATCCTCTTCGCCGGCGGCGGCAGCCACCTCCCACCAGAAATCGCCGCCGGTTTCGTCGCCCTGATCACCACCGGCCACTGGCCGACAGGCCAAGCCGGCCGCGACCTCGACGCCTTCTTCGCCAAGAACGGCCCCGCCTGGCACGTGAAGAACGGCCGCAAACTAGACATCCCGGTCCTGATCGGCCAAGGCCTCCCAGACAACCTCTTCAACCTCAACCAGGGCCTGCAGAACTTCGACAAGGCGCTCACCCCGAGAGCCCGTTCCCGCTCGATCCTCGTCGGCTACAACGCCGGCCACATGCTCCCGAGCGTCATCCCGCCAGGTTTCGTGACCCCAGGCGACCCGTGCTCGATCGCCCTCGGCAGCCCGAACTTCACCGCCCTCGCCCAGCGCTTCCTGGCCCTCAACCTGAAGAACCAGGACACCGGCCTGCGCGGTTTCGGTGCCTACCACCTCGCCACCGCCGACGGTCGTTGCCTGACGCAACGCAGCCTCACCCCGAACAAGAGCTACCGCCTAGGCAAGATCAACACCGTGCTGCCGACGAGCATCGCCCTCGCCAAGGGCCCGATCACCGTCGCCGGCGTTCCCCAGTTGAAGGCCGACGTCACCAGCCTCGTCCCGAACGCCGCCGCCTTCTTCGCCCTGAGCGTCGGCACCACCCCGCTCGACGCGAAGATCATCCAGAACAACACCATGCCGCTCCGCGAGCAGCGCCCGGTCCACGGCGCCCGTCGTACGGTCGACCTGCCAGGCATCGCCGTCGACGTCCCGGCCGGCAAGACCTTGTACCTGACCGTGTCGCCGGTTGCCGACATGTTCGCCGGCCAGAACGGCACCATCCCCGGCGCTCTCCGACTGACCGACGTCAGCCTGCGCCTGCACAAGGTCCGCTGATCAGCGGATCTTGTCGAGGTAAGTCTTGTAGACAGTCAGAAAGGGCTCTTCGGTGGCGACGGCGGTGACGAGCCAGTCGCAGGTCTCCTGGGCCTTCGCGATGACGTCGGCCGGGTAGCCGTACTTGACCTGATGCTCGGCGAACTCGTCCTCGTCGTCGACGAGCACCGTGCCGTCGCGCTTGCGGATGACGTCCAGGTCGAGGTCGATCATCGTGACCACGTCGTCTTTGAACTCGACCGGCGTGGTGACGTCGCAGTAGATCTCGGTCGAGCGTGGTTCGTCGTTGAAGATCGCGGTGAACCACTGGTCCCGCGGAAAGAGTTGGACGTGTGGCTGCGTCTGAGTGACCTTGAGCTCGGAACCACGCTGCGAAACGGAGTTCGTCGGCGCGCCGAGCCACACGCCGTACTGGTCCTCGCCCAGCCAGTGGCACCACTGGTGCCAGTGGAGCTTCTCGTCGTACTTGCGGTAGACCACCCGGACGCTACGCATGGCGTCACCGTACCGGCGGGCCCGGTCACGTCGCCGCTGGATATCCTGACGTCATGCGGCGGATGCTGGTCACCGGCGGGGCCGGCTTCATCGGCTCCAACTTCGTGCACGACACGCTGCGGCGCGACCCCGACGCCGAGATCACCGTGCTCGACGCCCTGACCTACGCGGGCAACCAGCGCAACCTCGACCCGGTGTCGGACCGGATCGCCTTCGTCCGCGGCGACATCTGCGACGCCGAACTGGTCGACGGCCTGGTCCGCGACACCGACGTCGTCGTCCACTTCGCCGCCGAGTCCCACGTGGACAACTCGCTGAACGACCCGTCGCCGTTCATCAGAACCAACATCCTCGGCACCTTCACCCTGCTCGAGGCGGTCCGCCGCTACGACAAACGCTTCCACCACATCTCCACCGACGAGGTCTTCGGCGACCTCCCGCTGGACTCGGACGAGCAGTTCACCGAGAGTACGGCGTACGACCCCTCCAGCCCGTACTCCGCCAGCAAGGCCGGCTCGGACCTCCTGGTCCGCGCCTGGGTCCGCTCGTACGGCGTCGCCGCC
The DNA here is from genome assembly GCF_039530625.1 of Kribbella sancticallisti. NCBI lineage: Bacteria > Bacillati > Actinomycetota > Actinomycetes > Propionibacteriales > Kribbellaceae > Kribbella > Kribbella sancticallisti. The sequence continues at coordinate 61,628 of NZ_BAAAOS010000018.1, forward strand.
ACCCTCTCCAACTGCGCCAACAACTACGGCCCATACCAACACGTCGAAAAGCTGATCCCCCGCCAGATCACCAACATCCTCCTCGGCGACAGCCCCAAGCTCTACGGCACCGGCGCCAACATCCGCGAGTGGACCCACGTCCAGGACCACAACGACGCCGTCCACCGCATCCTCGCCAACGGCCGAATCGGCGAGACCTACCTCATCGGCTCCGGCGAAGAACTCTCCAACAAACAAATCATCGAACAAATCCTCACCCTGATGAACCGCCCCTCCACCGACTACGACCAAGTCCCAGACCGCCCCGGCCACGACCTCCGCTACTCCAACAACTCCACCAAACTCCGCACCGAACTGGGCTGGATCCCCAAGCACGACTTCACCACCGGCCTGAGATCCACCATCGACTGGTACCGCTCAAACCCCACCTGGTGGAAACCCCAAAAGTCCGAAACCGAAGCCACCTACAAACTCCTCGGCCGCTGATCGCGATCTGCAAAAGTTCGGAGCAAAGCCGCTCAAGCTAGACCCGCGCAGCAGAGGGCGCCAGCGCACGGTCGCCCAGCGGACTGCCACACTGCAGAAGCTGCCTACGTGCCCGGAGATGTTCGGCCGAATCAGTGGTGAGGAATTGGAGGAAATCTAGCCAGGGTCGGTGGTCGGGGGTGTTGGGTCTATCCAGTCGTAGCGGTGGCGGTGACTTGGTAGCTGGGGAGCGGCGGGGGTGGAGTTGACCTTCGCTCGGGCGGCGCGGAAGTGGAAGCCGCGGCGGTGGAAGGCAGCGAGTTCGTCGCAGCGGCTGGACCAGGAGTCGGCGATGTCGCGGGCAGCCTCACGGAGACGCTGTCTGGTCTCTGCGAGTTGACGAAGCTCCTTGGCCGCGGTGGCCAGGGTGGTGCGCTCGGTCTCGATGGTGGCGCGGGTCGCACGCATCATTCTCCGGTTGTCGCTGGCCGCCACGCTTCGTTCGTCGATGGCGGTGGCGGTCGCGTGCTCGAGGGTGGCGCCGAGTTCGGCGATGCTTGCCGCGCGGTGGTTCGCCAGGCCGAGAAGCTCGGCGGAACGCCGGTCGAGTTCCTCCAGGCGCGAGCAGAGCGCGTCGTCGATCTGGGCGGCGACCTGGTCCGCCTGGCGGTGCCACGCAGCGACCGCGGGCTGGAGACCGTCCTCGCCGAACGGCTGGTTCAGGTCCCGAGCGCCGCGGATCTGCGCCACCAGGTTCGCGATCGTGCAGCGAAATCCGCGACGGCGGGCGAACGGCGGTGCCTGCGGAAGCAGGATGGAGCGGGTCGAGCTGGGGATCAACATCGTCGTCGTACCTCCTCAACTGATCCAGTGATGAATGCCGCAGGTGTCACAGAGCAATCCAATGGCGCATCTGCGGCAGGGACCGGCCCGCCAGTCACCCTCGCAGGCCGGACAGGTGTCCACCTCGCCCTCGCAGGACGAGCAGCGGATCGCGGACTGCGCCGGCGCGGACAGCGAGGACCGTCGGCGCAGCCAGAACCATCTCAAGACCTGCCGGATCACGGTTCTGCCGTCCGTGCCTGCGCCGGCGCCTCGCCGGCCGGGAAGGTGAGCAGTTCGGCGCGGACCGACGAGATCTGCTTGCGTGCCTCCTGTACGGCGTACCCCAGTTGCTCGGCCAGAGACTCGACAGCGCTTGCGAACCGCCGGTCGAGTCTCGTCGTCATGGCCGGGTCGCCCGCGGCGAGCGTCAGTCCGCGGAAGTAGGCGTCGAGCCGTTCGACCCGGCGACCGTACTCGGCCATGATGGACGCGTCGGTCTGGTCGCAGAGCGAGCGCAGGACAGTCTCGCTGTTCCGCAACGCGTCAGTTGCCGCGGACTCCGCTTCGACCGCTGTGCGCAGCTCTGCCTTGCGACGTTCTGAGGTGTCGTGGAGCTTCCGGACCCCACCGACCAGCCGCTGTTCCGCAGCTTGTTCCGCCATCGCCTCGGCCGCGCCCGGCTCGGGCCGCGTCTTGGCGATGGTGATCAGGCCGAAGGCAGCGGGCAGGCCGATCGCGAAGGCTAGGATCGCCAGCTTCGTCACCGCAGACAGGCCCCCGTCGACCAGACCCTCCTCGACGGCATCCACGGTGTACCGGTAACGCATCACACCACTGCCGATGACGACTGCCGCGACACAGACCCCGAGGGTCGACGTCCTCAGCCGGCTGCGCGACTGAGCGATGTAGTAGCAGCCTCCGAGGATTGCCGCCGTGGTGGCACCGGCCAGGACCCAGGTCGCCCACAGTGCATCGCGCAAGTACTGCATCGCCAGATAGTTGGTGACGATCTCGAGGATCGCGAACACCGTCATGGCTAGCCAGCTGCGAACGAACGTGCCCAGCGACCGCCGCGCTGGAGCGGCCTCTTCCTGCGCGTCGGCGAACAGGTCCGGTCTGCCCGACGGGAGATGTGTCAAAGCCTTCTGAAGCTCCTCATGCGCCTCCGTCGAGGCAACCCTGGCTTGCTGGAGCTGCTCGACTGCTCCGGCGTGGACAGCACGCGAGTCCTTGCAGATCTCGTACTGGATCATCACCGCGCCCAGCAGGGTGCTGAGAAAGCCCTCCAGATGGATCATGGCGCCGAAGGCAAGCGTGAGCTCTCTTCGTAGTGGCTGTGACGGATCGATCGAGTCCTGGTCGTGGCACCGAGCATCCTGAAGGCCTAGGTGGTGCTCACCGTCGAGGGCTCGCGAGTGCGGACCGGGCTCGTCCACCTCAGGGCCGCGGGCAACGTCCAGCGTCCGGATCGGGATACTCATCGGACCGGCTCCGACGAGACGATGACGCGGCGGTTGGCCTCGTGGTCACCCTCGCGATACCCAGGGCATCGCCAACCCAGACCATCCGGGACGAACTTCGCCCGCACCTTGTGTGCCTGGAGGTCGCGAACGATCGTGCCGGCCCGGCTGCGGGCGCGGCCGGCCATCTGGGTTTCGGTCGATCCAGGGTCCTTGGCTGTGCAGCCCATCACGTGAATTGTCGGGTAGCCGGCCGCCTGCAAGCGGGCGGCCAGCGCGGCGATCGCCTTCTCGGCGCGGTCCCGCTCCGCGTATTCGTCGGAGTTGGGAAGAAAGCGGACCGAGTCCTCGGTGAGCACCTTCACGAGGACCGGGGGGCTTGGTGCCGGTGATGGAGACGGTCCATTGGCGACCAGGCGATGTACGCGCCAGTTGACGATGTCGACGGGAGGCCTGCTCCCCGTCGGCGATACTCCGCCCGCGAGTGGCGCGTCGTCGAAAGCGACAGTGCCACCCGCGTCCTGGACGAGCTGTTCGTAGTACTTCTTCAGCTGCTCCTGTACTCCGGCGCTACAGGCGGGTTGGGGTTGTTCCATGGAGCAGAGGCCGTGCCAACGGACGGGGATGTCTTTGAAGGACCCGAGCAGGATTCCCTTGCTCTGCCTCGCGAGATCCACCACGTCGGTCCCGACGTCGATCACTCCGAGCTGCATCAGAACCGTCCCGGTCGTGGACAGCCCGTTGTCGAAGGCCAGCACCTCGGGGTTCTCTTTGCCGCGGACGGTGTCGCCGGCCAGCTTGAGCGCGGCAGCCGGATCGGCTTGTGCAGCCACGGGACCGGAGGCCTGCAGCGCGTCTTCCAGATGACGCTTGTTGAGGTTGTAGCTGTCCTTGAGGAGCTGAGGCGAGCGGTTGTCGTACTTGAGATCGATCGTCCGCACCGCACGCGGACGTCCGTCGTTCGCGATCACGGTCAATGCTCCGGGACCACGCAGGACGTCGTCGAGTGCCGAGGTCAAAGCAGGGATCGCCTTGCCGCTGCCGTCGAGCAAGCCGGGTGCGCCGACATGCGGGCCGACGATCACGGCGACGTTCCGCTCCGGCAGGTCTTCGCCACAGCCGGGCAGGAAGAGGAACGCCGACAAGGTCGCCGTGGCGGCGACCAGTCTGGTGAGAGGCCCGTGTTGTCCGGGCTCGCGGATGTTCATGCCTGGATCTGCCGATGGATCTGGTGGGTGACCTTCCGCTCCAGCGCGTACTGGAACCGCTTCATCCTGGCGGCGTACGGCGCGAGTCCGAGCATCCGGTAGATGAGATGGGTCAGATTCTTCGACAGTTGCCAGATCGGTGATCCACTCTCGAAGAGCAGTACCCCTCCGATGTAGAGCGAGGTCGCCTCGGCCTCCACCGTGCTACCGGCCTCGTCGGCTGCGGTGATCCTGATCTCGCCGGTGTCTCCGAGCCTCGTCTCGAAGACGAACTCGGCCGGACCCTCCCGGCGAACGGAGACGCCGGAGAAAGTGTTGCGCACCGCCGCCTTCGCTCCCTGGCAGTAGACGGCGCTGATGACGGCTACCACCTGGCCGGGGGGAAGCGGTACCTCGAAGCCGACCCCCGCGAAGGCCGCCGCCTTGGTGCGGTGATTCCACAGCACGCCGCCGACCACGGCGGCGACGACGGCGATGCCGACGATGTATTCCATCTGCGTTCCTCTCTGGTCTCCGTCGGTGCCGGCGAGCGGCAGCGACTGGTAAGGGCACCATCGTCGCGAGCGGTGTTGGACCGATCGTGGATTGATCATCGATGTTTCGGTGCTGCAATCACGGGGGTATTCCGTGGTTCACTCGGCGGCATGAAAAACATTGACGCGAAGTTCGCACAGGCAAGCTGGGTGAAATTGTCCACGGAAATCATTTATCAATCGTCGTGGCTCGAACTGCGTTGCGACGAGACCGTGCTGCCGGAGGGTTCGCGCGGCCGGTACGACCATGTCGTCGTCCCCGGCTCGGCGACCGTGCTGGCGGTCGGCGAGGACGGTCGGGCGGCGGTCACCCGGCAGTGGATCTACCCGCACGCGGAGACGCAGTGGCGACTGCCGACCGGGCGGATCGAGGCGTCCGACGTCGACCCCGAGGCGGCGGCGCGGCGGGAGTTGCAGGAGGAGACGGGAATCAAGGCGGCGAGGCTGCGGCCGTTGGGGGTGGTCAACGGCGCCGACTCCTTCACGAACCACCGGGAGCACACTTTCCTGGCCACCGGCCTGGTTCGCGGTGCACCCGACCTGCGGCCAGGTGAGGCGGATCTCCAGTTGCACTGGCTCCCGTTCGATCAGGTGCTGGCGCTGGTCGTCCGCGGTGAGATGCCCCACGCCGGCAGCGCGTTCGCGGTCCTGGCGGTCCAGGTGAGCGGAATTCTCGACAATCACTGTTGACTGTTTCCCGTCGGCTGGGAAACGGTCAATATCTAGTGCGGCACCGACTGCGGCTCACAGACTCCAAGTATTCGCGAAACAAGGTTCGCGAAATGCATCGAAAGATATTTGGAGGATTGTCATGATCGCATTGCGTGCCATGGTTCGGAGTACCTTCGCCGCGGCTGTCGTCGCCGTGGTCGTCGGAATCGGTGCTGCCGCGAGCGGGTCGGTCGTCGTCGCCGACGACGGCGGATCCGGTCAGGTTCCGCCCCCGCCGCCCCCGCCGACCACCGACAGCCACGGCTGGGTCGGCTGAGCACTCACCGGTCGCGAGGACGGGGTTCCGGGTGGAAGATCCACCCGGAACCCCGTCCTTGTCGCCTGTTGCGATCCGTCCAGGCCGGTGGTCTACTCGATCACCGGGTCATGCCGCGCCTGCTGGAGGTGTCCGTGCCGGAATCGTTCGGCGCGCGACTGCGCGCTTACCGGGTAGCAGCCGGCCTCTCGATGGGCGAGTTGGCGCGACGCGTCAACTACCACAAGAGCTATCTGAGCAAGATCGAGAACGACCACAAACCGCCCAGCCTCGTGCTCGCGAAGCTGTGCGACGCCGCGCTCGGCACCGGTGGTGGGTTGGCCGCGCTGGTTGTCCAGGATGTGCCGGCCGCCGTCGAGGATACGGCCGGAGACGTCGAGGCAGTGGGGGAGACCTGGTTGCTGGACCTGACGGCGAGTGGAGGCTTGCGGTTCGGTCAAGGTGACCGACCGCCCACTTCAGGACTGGCCGGCTTCACCGCGATGGCAGGCTCTGGGCAGAACGCCGACGACCACGTGATCGCTGCCCTGCGCGCGACCTTCGACCAGTACCGTGTCCTCGGCATGACAGTGAGCCCGGCGCTCGTGCTCGGGCCTGTCATCGCCCATCTTCATTCACTGCGCAGCCTCGCCGCCACGGCGTCCGGGCCGGTTCGTACGGAGCTTCTGATGCTGGCCTCCCGGGTCGCCGAGTACGCCGGTTGGATGAGCCAGGAGGCGGGCGACGACCGGGCTGCCGGCTGGTGGACAGACCAGGCCGTCCGGTTGGGCGCGGAAAGCCTCGACCCGCAGATCGTGAGCTATGCGCTGGTACGACGGGCCGAGGTCGCCCTCTATCGGCACGACGCGATCAGCACGATCGAGCTGGCCGTCCGCGCCCAACTCGATCCCCGAACCGCCCCCCGCGTCCTTGGCCTGGCTGCTCGCTGCGAGGCACAAGGACATGCTCTCGCCGGGGATCTCGACGCCTGCCGGCGCGCGCTGGATCGGGCCGCCAAACTGTTCGCGCTAGCCGCTGCCGAACCACCGTCGTCCGCGCCGATCCTTGGTTCGTCGACGGGTTCCGACGAACTGCGCCTCGCGCTGGGCTGGTCCTTGTTCGATCTGGGCCGGCCCGGGGAGGCCGCGGCGATGCTCGACCTGCCATTGGCGTCGATCCCGCCGTTCGCCCGCCGGGCTCGCGCGCGCTTCGGCGTACGGCAGGCGCTGGCGTACGGGCAGTCGGGCGACGTAACCCAAGCCTGCCTCGTCATCCGGGCCGCACTGGACGACGCGGTGCGGGTGGACTCGGCGACGATCCGGGCCGATCTGCGCTATCTGATCCGAACTTTGAACCGCTGGCCCACTCATCAGGCGGTGCGCGAGACGCAACCGCTGCTGCTTCGTGCTCTCAGTACGCAAGCGGGGGAGTAGAGGGAGGACGGCACGAGCAGGTGAGCTGCTCTCGCTCCTTCCGAACGGCACTCAGTTGCGGCATCCGCGCCTCGGCGAAAGCGGACTCCGCCCGACCCCAGTGTGCTGTCGCGTCCTCGTGCCTGCCCTGCTCGTGCATCGTCCGCGCGAGGCCGAGCTGAGCCAGCGCCAGCTTCCCGACGTCGCCGGTCTCGCCGGCAAGATCCTCGGCAGCCCGCCAGGAACGCACCGCGCCGGTGAAGTCGCGCCTGGCCAGACACGTGTCGCCCTGATCGAGTCGTAGCAAGGTGGTCAGATTGGGGTCGCCCAGCGGTTCAGCGAGCTTCAAAGCCCGTTGGTGGGACTCCATGGCGGCGTGCAACCGCCCCTGCCGGCGATGGACATTGCCCATGTTGCCGACGGCGTACGCGGCTACCGCGAGGTCGCCGAGCTCATCGGCCAGCGAGTAGGCCCGCTGGTGGTTCTCCATAGCGTCGTCGAGTTCGCCCAAGTGTTGCTGGGCCGAGCCCAGGTTGTCCAAGGCGTGCGCGAGGCCCTGGTAGTTGCCGATGACTTCCAACAGGTCGGCCGCCGCCTGCTGCTGCTCCGCGGCGAGCGCGTACTCGGCCTGTTGATAGTTCTGATGGCCGAGCAGACTGAGGGCGTTCGCTTGACCGCGCCGGTCGCCGATCTCCACGTACTTGTCGAGCGCGGCCTGGAGATGCGCGATGGCCTCGTCCGGGTCGCCGAGGTCGGCGCTGACTGCCGCGATCGCGCACAGGGTGTCGGCCTGGCCGAGGTCGTCGCCGAGGGCGACCCACTTCGGCAGCGCCTGCGCGGCGACCTCCAAAGCCTCGTTCAGGTGCCCGGTCTGCCAGTACGCGGCGGACAGTCGCAACAGAACCTGCGCGAAGCCGCGTGAATCCGGACGACGAGCGGTGATGTCTCGGGCGATCGAGAGCGTCTCCAGCCAGTCCTGAAGTCTGCCCGTCGTGTAGAGGAACCGCCACAGCAGTACTGCGAGCTGCCACGTGTGTTCAGGTCTGTCGTGCGCCGCGGCATAGCCGATGATCGTGACCAGATTGGCCCGCTCGGCCGCGAGCCAGCCGAGTGCGGCATCCCGGTCGTCGAACTTCCTCTCCAGCTCACTGCTCCGGACGACGACGGGCAATTGGTCGCTGGCAAAGGGGTACGCAGTGGCGATCGCGGCGTGCGTGGTGACGAGGAAGAAGTCGAGCAGGCGATCCAGCGCGGCGCCGCTGAGGTCAGCCGGCTGCTCAGCCGGTGGAGGCACGGAGCGGGCGAACTCCTTGAGGGGGTCGAGCAGGTAGTAGCGCTCCGGTGCCTGCTCCTCCAGCATGCCGACCGAGTGCAGACCGTCCAGCAGGACCCGGGCCCGCGCCACCGTGCAGTCGGCGAGCGCCGCGGCGGCTCGCACATCCAGGTCGGCGCCGGGGGCGAGACCACAGAGCCGGAACATCGCCTGCTGGTCGTCGTCGAGATGCCGGTAGGAGACGAGGATCGCCGACACGTCGGCGGAATCGGCATCCGCGCGCCAGGGCACCTTCTCCTCCAGCAGCGTGGCCAGATGCGAGATCGGCCAGGTCGGATGCCTGCTGAACTGCGCCGCGGCCAGCCGGATGTTCAGCGGCAGCCCGCCGCAGCCGGTCACGATCCGTTCGATCTCCGGAGTCGCATGGTCGAGGCGGCGCGAGTCGACGAGGGTACGGAACTGCGCGGCGCCGTCACCCGCGGAGAAAGGGGCCAGCCGGATCTGGGTGCCGCCGTCGAGGAGATCGCTGACCCGGCGGCTGGTCACGACGGCGAAGCAGTCCGGCGCGTCCGGCAGCAGTTGTCGCACGTGCTCGTCCGAGGCGGCGTTGTCCAACACTACGAGCGTGCGGGTGCCCGCGAGGCGCTGTTGGTAGAGCGCGGCCCGCTCACTCGTGGCCTTCGGGATGCGTTCGGCCGGTACACCGAGGTCCCGGAGCAGGACGGCCAGCGCGTCGGCAGGCGTGACAGGTTCGACGTTGAGGGTGAAGCCGTTGAGCGGAACGAAGAACAGGCCGTCGGCGAACCGCCCGGCCATCGAGTGTGCCGCCTCCACGGCGAACGTCGTCTTCCCGACACCGGGCGGTCCGCTCACCCAGACCAGCCGGGCCGCGCTCTGTGCGGCCAGACTGGCGACCGCGCGCAGTGGTTCGGTGCGGTCGGTGAACGGTTTCGCACGCGGCGGCAGTGTGTTCTTCATGCCTTCGTGGTGCGCCAGCCGCGCCAGCTCGCGCAGAGCGGCCGGCGGATTCATGCCGAACCGGCCCAGCTCGTCGACCGCGTCGTGGTAGACCTGGATGGCGCCGACCCGGTCGCCGTCGGCGATCAGTGCCCGCATCAGCAGGCCCGCCAGGTGGTTGTTCTCCGGGTGTTTGCGCAACAGCGGGCGCACCTTGTCGCGGACCCACCGATGGTTGCCGTCAGCAAGCTTCAGCTCGGCCAGGTCGCTGACGACGTCGATCAGCGACTCGTCGGGAGGCACCACGTCCGGCCCGCCGACGCGGTCGATGTCGAGATCCTCGAGGAAGTCACCGCGCCACCGGTCGATCGCCTCCTCCAGCAGGTCCGATGCCCGCTCGTGGTCACCGGCACGCTGGGCCGAGGCGGCCGCCTCCTTGAGTTCGCTGAATCGCTCGATGTCGAGAGTGTCCGAGCCGAGGTGGAGCACGTACCCGGTCTGGCCGTTCTCGATGGTGGCGTCACCGCCCTGGCGCAACACCGAGCGGATCTTGCTGATGTAGCCGGGAACCAGGTTGGTCGTCGGCCGCTGATTGGGCCAGACGATCTCGACCAGCCGTTCCGTGGACACGGGTCTCCCCGCGTTCAGCAGCAGCACGACCAGAACGAACCTCTGCTGGCGGTCGCCGAGGGCGACCTTCGAACCGTTGTGCCAGGCCTCGAACGGCCCAAGCAACCGAAACTCCATACCGCTGCACTCTCCCCCTCGATCCGGCCGCCCCGATGATGGCCGCTCGCCCCTCTTCCTGCCCTATCGGCCAAAAGGGGCCGGGCGTTTCGGCCGGATCCCTTGTTAATCCACAGTAAGTCCAACCTCGCGGTGCACCGTCGTGGGAAAGACGAGCACGCGACGAGGAGATCCGATGGCACCTGAGACGGTACTGCCCTGCTACGTCGCCTGCGACGGATCGTTGTCAATGGCCGAGCACGACAAGGCGGTCGCTGGGATCGTTGCCAGTTTCGTCGGTCGTCTCCACCGCGCCGCGGCGACCGGATCGGCCGTGGTCCGGCTCGGGCTGATCGGCTTCTCCGACTCCGCTCAGGTTCTCCTCCCGCTCGGGCCCTTGGGTGTCTTCAAGCTGCCCTCCGCGGCGAGACGCGGTACCTCGATCACCAGCTTCCGTACCGCGTTCAGCTTCCTGCTGGACACGATCGACTCGGATCTCGGGCTACTCCTGGCCGGGTCGGCGGCCGTCCGCCGGCCCGTCGTGCTCTTCGTCTCCGACGGGCAGCCGACCGATCCGGCCACCTGGCCACCCGCGCACGCCGCCCTCACCGACCCCGCGCGGCCGACGCATCCCCACCTGTTCACGGCCGGCGTCGGCGATGCGGACGCTGCCACGTTGGACCGCATCGCGACACCGTCACCGCCGCCGGACCGGCGAGACGCCGCCGTCCTCGACGGCTTCACCTGCTCGACGTACTGCTCGCTCCTCATCCCTCCTGAACCAGCGGCGCGGACGAGTTCGTCGCCGTCCAACTCTGATCCATCCGGGGTCCAACCGTCAGCGCAACGCTGAGGTCCTGCGGCCCACGTCCGGTATTTGTTCCCTGCACCGACAGGAGGTGTGGTGATGAGCCACAGCACCCGCACGGGCTTCTCCGCGCACGACCCCGGCGAAGCCGAACCCGCATACCCGCCTTACGAGCGCACGCTGCTCCGGCTCGGCGAGGAGGAGCCGATCCCGTCGCCGGGCTGCCGCGAGGAGCCATGTGCCAAGCCCGAGATCGGGCCGGTCGATCTGTACTGCCCGGATCACGAGCGGCTGATCCCCTTCAGCAAGGTCGATCTCGGTCGCGCGCGCTGGTTCGTCGTCAATCTGTTGCGTGCCGCCGCCTGTGGTGCGGTGGTGCTCGCGGCGCTGACGGAGAACTCGATCCCGTTGTTCCTGCTGTTCGTCGTCGCCGGGCTGGCTGTGGCGGCGGCGCCGCTCTACCGGTACCCGCTGACCTGGAAGGTCGCAGCGGGCGCGTGGCTGGTCGCCGGTCTCGTAGCAGCTCTGCTGCCGTTGCTCGGCCCGGCCACCGAATCGGTACTCCGCGCGGTGCTCGCCGGGCTGGTCCTTGTGCTGGCGGTAGTTCACACCGGCGCGTTCGCCTGGTCCCGTCAGAAGTTGCTCGGTGCCGCTGCGCCGGCGGTGACCCTGGCAGCGTTCGCGGTCGTTCCGGCCATGGCGCTCGGCTGGCTCTTGTCGCACCCCTCGGTCGGCTTCACCTCGGTACCGGCCTGGCTGCGGAACTGGTTGCTCGTGGGTACGGTGACCGCGCTCGCGGGGATGGTACTGATCGCGGCGATCGCGGGAGCCATCCAGGGGCAGTCGAGGGTGGACAGGTCGGTCTTGCCGATCACTGCGGCGCGCGCGGTGCCGTGGCAGGTTGACTGGAAGGCCGCAACCCATCGGGGATCCTGTTCGGCGAGGAAAACTCCACTGGAGCGGGCCCTCAACGAGTTCGCGACCCGCGCGTCGGCCGCGGTCGTTGCCGCTGCACGGGGAGTGGCAAACCTGCTGTTGCGCGCGGCCCACATCGTCCAGGTCGTGGTGGTCCGGCTGATCAACTGGGTTCATCGGCGGCTGGTGATGGGTGTCCGCAGATTCGTCGCCGCGATCAAGGCCACCGGGGCCGTACTCGCGGAGGCTGCACGTTTGGGCCGGCCGGTGCTGGCCAGGACAGCTCGTGTCGTGGTTCTGCCTGCACTGATGGTGGCGATCGGTGCCGCTGCCGCAGTAGTCGGCGCGGAGTACGCCCTGCGCTACCTGCTCGGTGAGGGGCTGGTCATCCTCGCCCCATTGGCGGCGGCGATCGTGGCCGGCTTGGTCGCACTGACGCTGCTGTGGATGTCGCTGGCCGGGCTGTCGCTGCGGGTCAGCGTGGACTCGTGGCTGCACTCGGTCTCGGTCGCCACGCCACAGGTGATCGTCATGTTCACGCTGGGCGGCTGGATCGTCGGTCTGCCCGGAACTCTTGGCCACGGCCCCATCACGCTCGGGCCCGTGACCATCACGTCGACCGTGCTCCTGCTCGCTGTCTTCGCCTGGGCCCGTTGGACCGGGAACGACGAGGTGGGGGACACGGCTGATAGCGCCCGGCCGCCGGTTGCGCCGGCCGGGAAGTCGATCGCAGGAGGGAGGTGATCGACATGGAGAAGGGTCCGGAGAACAAGGAGGCGCCGAACGCGGCGGAGCTGCTCCGGCAGCGGAAGCGGTCGGAGGAGGAGAAGAAGCGCCTGCTGGGCGAGGCCGCGATCAAGGCCGTCAACCGCGGCAAGTGATGAAGGCGAAGGCGGGAACGGTGCTGTGGCGTTCCCGCCTTCGGCCCCGCGGCTCATGCGGCGGTCGGGTCGTCGTCGAGCCGGGGCACCAGCCCTCGGATCTTGCTGACGAGTTGGTTCAGGTCGGCTCGGCCGTCGCGGTGGCGCAACCGGACGAACTGGTTGCCGGCCAGCCTCCGGATGCTCGGCGGGAGCGCGGCCCTCGACAGGGTCGGCACGTCGCCGACGAGGACCGGGACGACGTGGGCGCCGGCCCGGTAGGCCTCGACGATCTCGGTGCGAACCCAGTCGCCGCGCTGGTCGATGAGCCGCCGGCCGTACTCATCGGTGGAGGTGAGCCATCGCCGGCCGATGACCACGAGCAGGACGTCGCACCGTCGTACGGCGGTGCGCAGAGCCTCGTCGAACGGTGCCCCCGCGGCGATCGACCTGCTGTCGAGGAACACGTTCTCGTCGCCGAAGCGGGCCGAGAGCTCGTGGTCCAGCAACATCGCGGCGCTGGGTTCGTCCGTGGACCGGTAGTTGATGAAGATCGAAGCAGAGGTGGCGTTGTTCATGACGCAACCTTGGAACAGGACCATCAGTGCGCACGAGCGTAACCAAGACAAAGTCTCTGCTCGGCGGCGTCGGGCATCGTGCCGGGCTGCGGAAACCGGCACCGGTTCACCTGTTGGCCGCCCGTGAGCTCACAGCTGCCATGCGCCAGATTCGAGGCGCCTCCGGGGTTGAAGCGGCCAACACTACGAAGATCCTCAACGACACCATCAAAGAGCTGTACCCCGATGCTCGTCCAGGACCTCGCGAGGACAAGGTCCGATTGCGTTCCACTCCTCGCCTCGTGTCTCCGCGGTATCTCTTGCAGCTCGAACGCGGTGAACATTCCAACCGCGATGTCAACTCGCTCCCGCACTGGCTCAAGGTTCTGGAAGTCGACCGCATCCGGGCGAACGCGAGCCGGGTGCCGGCGTGGCTCGTTCGAGCATACGACGTCGCCTTTGGTGCTGACGGCTTCCTGGCCGATGTCTACACGTGGAGTGAGGCATTGCAGGAAGACCAGTTGCGAGACCTGCCGCGCAGGGTTCGCGACCGGCCGATCGAGGTGATGCCGGGCGACGAGTACGCCTACCTGACCCGCGATCTCGGGGAGCCGGGCGACAGCCTGCGGCGCCTGTTGCTGACTCAGGCGTCGGAGTTGGCGGGGCAGCGGGACCGCTTCCGAGCAGCACCGCGGATGTGGGCGCCGGTGACTGGCGACAAGACGGGCTTTCTCGGCGAGGCGGAGGACGAGGCGCCGGAAGGGACGATCGCCGCGCCCGGCAGCATGCTGGTCGCGCGGTTCGTCATCCACAACATCGGACAGGTGCGCTGGCGCGACCGGCTGATGTACCGGGTGGGCAGTGCGTCCGTCGGCATGGCCAGTTCTCCGTGCGTCCCACTTCCCGACACCGACCCCGGATCCACCGCCGACGTCCGCTGCGTACTGCGGGCTCCCACGGCACCGGGCACGTACCGCGCCTGCTTCAAGATGGGCTGGATGGACGGCACCTACTGCTTCCCGACGACCCTTCTGGGCGTCCTCTTCACCGTGATCGTGCCGCCCGCGGACATCGCGGACCCCTACCAGGACTGGCCCGATCATGACTGACAACCGGGCGGAGGTCCTGCGAACGCTGCGGGGTACCACTTCCTTGAAGAAGTTCATCGACCGTCTGGTCGAGTACGGACTCACCGAAAAGCTCACCAGGCAACGGCTCAGCAAAATCGAGAAGGGAACGGCCGTCTTCCCACCGGGGTTGGCGGCAGAGATCGCCGAAACGCTGATTCGGTCCGGGGTGCCGCCTCAGCAGGTGGAGCCACTGCGCGTGGTACGGCAACCGCTGATCGAGCCGGTGCCGGCACGTACCGCGGCCATGCGGTGGAAGCAGTGGAGCCGCATGGTGGCCCGGGTCCCGAACAGGAGATGGTGGGAGCAGCCGCTGACGGTGCTGTCCCGGATGACGTCATCCGAATATGCGGGCGCGTACCGGCAACTGTTCGAACGCTACGGCGGCGACAGCGAGGAAGTGCTCCACCTGCTCCGGCGCCGCCTGGAGATCGGAGGGGAAGGCGGCCCGTTCCACCCGGTCGAGGGCGATGCCGTTGGAATCCGCCGTGCCGCCTCCACGCTCCGGGTTTGCGCCGATCGCACGGACCTGTTCCTTCTCGAGGTCAAGCTCCGCAACACCGGGACCGTGCCGTGGCGTGACCGACTGCTCTTCCGGCTGGGGACCCCGGTGTCCGCGAGCCTGCCGTTGACGCCGGCGATCCTGCCGGTGCCCGACACCGACCCGGGTGGTGTCTGCGAACTGATCGTGCCCGGCCGGGCGCAGTGGTTCCAGAATCTCGCGGTGGTGAGCTACGTGATGGTGTTCCCTGATCTGTCGTCTTGTCTGCCGGGCCGGCTCCCTCTGTGGGTCGACACTCGCACGGAGGTGTACGAAAGCACGTTCGACCTGCCTCCCGGCTTCCCGGCTGCAGAGATCGCGGACTGACAGTCAGGCGGTCGGCGCCAGCGAGCGGAGTTTCTCCAGGTACGTCTGGTACGTGGTGGTGAAGGGTTCGGCGGTGGCGATGTTGGCTACCACCCACTCGCAGGTGGCTTGCGCGGTGGCTACCACCTGGGGTGGGTAGTTGTAGAGCTTCTGGTGGGTGTGGAACTCGTCTTCGTCCATCACCTTGATGGTGCCGTCTCGGAGGAGGCGGATGTCGAGGTCGAGATCGATGGTGGTGACGGAGTTGACGCCGAATTCTGCGGGCATGGTGATGTCGCAGTAGATCTGGGTGGGGTGGGGGGTGTCGTTGAAGAGGGCGCTCCACCATTGGCCGTGGGGGAAGAGGCGGACCCGGTGGTGGTCGATGGTGACCCAGGTGCCGTCGGCGCGTTGGGCGCGGGAGCCGGGGAGGGAGCCGGTCCACAGGCCGTGGTCGTCCTCGCCGAGGTTGATCGACTCGAGCCTGCGGTGGGGGCGGCCGTCGTACTTGCAGAACAGTGTCCTCACCAGCTCCATGCGATGACTTTAGGTGAGGTCGACATCACAAGCGAGCAAGCTCTGCGGGGAGGCGTCCCGGAGTGTGAGATTCGTCGGGACGGCCCGGCCAGGTTCGGATTCGTCGCTGACCGTGCATAGACTCAAGCATTCGAGGACAACCGCGGAGGAGCTCGATGCGCGTGCTGGAGACGGTCGGAGGACCAGAGGACCTCAAACGCATGACCGACCACCAGCTGCGTGAGCTGGCCTCGGAGATCCGTGACGTGCTGGTCGAGACGGTGTCCAGGACCGGGGGACATCTGGGCCCGAACCTGGGCATGGTCGAGATCACCCTGGCGATGCACAGAGTGTTCGAGTCGCCCCGCGACCGGCTGGTCTACGACACCGGCCACCAGACCTATGTCCACAAGCTGCTGACCGGCCGGGCGCCGAAGTTCGACACGCTCCGTCAGCAAGGCGGGCTGTCGGGGTACCCGAGCCAGGCCGAGTCCGAGCACGACATCGTCGAGAACAGCCACGCCTCCACCTCCCTTTCGTACGCCGACGGCCTGGCCAAGGCGTACCGCCTCCGGGGTGAGGACCGGCACGTGGTCGCGCTGATCGGCGACGGCGGCCTGACCGGCGGGATGGCCTGGGAGGCGCTGAACAACATCGCCGCGGCCAAGGACCTCAAGCTCGTCATCATCGTCAACGACAACGGCCGCTCGTACTCCGCGACCGTCGGCGGCCTCGCCACTCACCTGACCAGCCTCCGCACCAACCCGCGGTACGAGAAGATCCTCGACCTGGTGAAGAAGAACCTCAGCCGTACTCCGTACGTCGGCCCGCCGATGTACGAGGTGCTGCACGGGGTGAAGAAGGGCCTGAAGGACATGCTCGCCCCGCAGGGCATGTTCGAGGACCTCGGCCTCAAGTACGTCGGCCCGGTGGACGGCCACGACCGGGAGGCGATGGAGGACGCGCTGGCCAAGGCGAAGGCGTTCGGCGGCCCGGTGATCGTGCACGCGGTGACCCAGAAGGGCTTCGGGTACGCGGCGGCCGAGCAGGACGAGGAGGACAACTTCCACCAGATCCGGCCGAAGAACAAGCCGCGCGGCTGGACCGACGTGTTCGCCGACGAGTTGGTCGAGATCGGCCACCGCCGGCCGGACGTGGTCGCGATCACCGCCGCGATGCTGCACCCGACCGGCCTGGCCGCCTTCGCGCAGGAGTTCCCCGACCGCATCTTCGACGTCGGCATCGCCGAGCAGCACGCGGTGACGAGCGCCGCGGGCCTTGCGATGGGCGGCCTGCACCCCGTCGTCGGCCTGTACGCGACCTTCCTGAACCGTGCGTTCGACCAACTCCTGCTGGACGTCGCGCTGCACAAGTGCGGCGTCACCTTCGTGCTCGACCGCGCCGGCGTCACCGGTGACGACGGCCCGAGCCACAACGGCATGTGGGACATGTCGCTGCTGCAGGTGGTCCCCGGCCTCCGGCTCGCCGCGCCGCGCGACGGCTCCCGGGTCAAGGAACTGCTGAACGAGGCGATCGAGGTGGACGACGCCCCGACCGTACTGCGGTACGCCAAGGGCGAGGTGTTCCCCGACATCGACGCGATCGACCGGGTCGGCGGCTGCGACGTACTCGTTCGCACCGGCACCGACGTCCTCATCGTCGGGATCGGGTCGATGGCGGCCACGGCCGTGAACGTCGCGCACCGGCTCCAGGCCCAGGGATTCGGCGTCACCGTGCTGGATCCGCGCTGGGTGAAGCCGGTCGATCCGGCACTGATCGACCTGGCCGGCCAGCACAAGTTCGTCGTCACCATCGAGGACAACGGCCGGGTCGGCGGCTGTGGCGCGGCCATCGCGCAGGCGCTGCGGGACGCCGGCGTGAGCACTCCGGTCCGGGACTTCGGCATCCCGCAGGAGTTCCTCGACCACGCCAAGCGGGACGCGGTCCTGGCGGAGATCGGGTTGACGGGCCAGGGACTGGCCCGGGACGTGATCGAGATGATCGCCAGTCATCAAGGGGACGCGATCGCCAGTGAGCCGGACACCGCGACGCGCAGGCCAGGCGGCGCCTGACCCGGGGCCGGCGAGGGGCCGTCACGCGGCGGCTTCCCGGCAGCGGCGATGGTGGCCGCTGCTGCTCTCGCTGGTTCTCGTGGCCGGGGCCGTCGCCGGTGGTCTCGCCCTGCATCGCTCCGGCTCCGGAGCCCAAGCGGAGTCACCCGTCGTCAGCGGCGGAGCACCCAGCACCACCGGAGTCGACGAGGCCGCGCGGTCCAGCGCGGTCGGCAAACTGCTCGAGGCGCGGGCCGCGGCGATCCAGTCGGGCAGCGGGGCGGATTTCCTCGCCACCGTCGACGCGGGCAACAAGTCCCTGGTCGCGCGGCAGAAAGTACTGTTCGCGAACCTGCGCCAGTTCGGATTCGCCAGCCTGCGCTACGACCAACTCAGGGAACAGTTCGACCAGCGCCTCGTCGACAAGTACGGCCCGTCGACGTACCTGGTCGCGGTCGCGATGACGTACCAGCTTCAGGACATCGATCCGCAGCCCGTCCGGACGATGCTCGGCTACACGTTCACCCAGAAGGCCGACGGCAACTGGATGCTGGTGTCGGACTCCGACATGGACCACCTGCTGCCGCGCGGGTCGCACCAAGAGGCCTGGGACATCGGCGAGGTGCTGGTGAAGCGCGCTCCGCGGGTGCTGGTCGTGGTCGAGCGAGAGCAGGAAAGGCTCGCGAACAACCTGGCCGCGAAGGCCGCCAGCGCGGTCCGGGCGGTCAGCAAGAGCTGGCCCGGTGGGTGGACCGGGTCCGGGGTGGTGATCGCGCTCGACGACAAGGTGGTGCGCGGCGCCGACTACACGTTGCCGAAGAACGCCGAGGACGCGCTCGCGATGGCGACCTGGGTGTACCGGACGCTGCCGGGCGAAGTGTCCGGGATGGGGGAGCGGGCCGACTCCTACGTGGTGATCAACCCGCGCAACCGTTCGAAGGTCGATGCCCGCACGCTCGCGCACGAGTTCACCCACGTGGCGACCGCGTCGTACGGGGCCTACGCGCCGCGGTGGCTGGTCGAGGGCGCGGCGGCGTACGTGGAGTTCCTGCCGATGGACGGGGCGACGGACCTTGCCCTCGACAAGTACCGGGACGAGGTACGGACGAAGTACCTCGCGAAGGCGAAGAGTCTGCCGCTGGATGCCGTCTTCTTCGAGGACTCGAACAGCTCGTACCCGATGTCCTGGCTGGCCGTGGACTACCTGTTCACGAAGTACGGCGGGACCGAGGTCGGCACCCTCTACCAGGAGCTGGCGGCGCTGGGCTCGACCCAGGCCGAGCGGAACCGCATCATGCTGGAACACCTGGGTACTACCGAAATAAACCTTTTCCAAGCCCTGAAAGCAGCAGCGGCCAACTAGGGGCAAGTTGTATACCCGGCGTGTCGGTGGTGGATCCGGCAGGACCGAGTAGGGTAGCCGGGCTGTGACAGACGGGCGCGGACCGGAGGAATCGACCCGACGTGAGTGTGATGCCACCTAGCGCCGCCCCGCCCGGCGCTCAGGTTCCGCCCCACGGGCCCCGCCGCTGGCTGGGCCTGATCGTCGTCGTGGCCTTGGTCTCCGGTGGTGTCGGCTACGCGGTGCACGACCGGGAACGGGATGCCCGGGCCAGGCCGGTCCCGTCCGTGACCGTGTCGGCCCAGCCCACTCAGGGCACCAGGCCGCCGTCCAAGACCGCCGCCGCCGTGGCCGCTCGCCGGCTCGCCGTCGACACCTTCCTGCTCCGCCGGGCCAAGGCCGTCCGGACCGTCGACGAGCGGCTGTTCCTGCAGGACCTCGACCCGGCGAACGTGAAGCTGAGGCAGGAGCAGAAGATCCTCTTCGCGAACCTCGTCGAGCTGGGACTGGACGAGATCGGGTACAGCCAGGCCGAGGAGCGGTTCGACCAGGTGGCGGTGAAGGAGCACGGCTCCTCGACGTACCTGGTTCGGGTGCTGATGCGGTACCAGATCCACCAGGTCGACCTGACCCCGGTGACGACAGAGCTCGGCTACACCTTCGTCCAGCGTGCCGGCCGCTGGATCCTCGTCGACGACACCGACCTGGACGACGATCTCGGACCAGGCGCGCACCAGGAGGTCTGGGACCTGGGTCGCTTCGAGGTGCACCGCGCGCCGCGGGTGCTGGTGGTGGTGGAGAAGGGCGACACCAGACGCGGCCGCGCGATCGTCACCGAGGCCAGGGAGGCGCTGGTCCAGGTGACGACGTACTGGCCGCGCAAGTGGCGTGGATCGGTCCTGATCGCGGCGCTCGACGAGGCCGAGATCCGGGACGCGCGGTTCGCCGACGAGGACATCGAGTCGGCCGCGAGCGCCGGTTCCACCTTCTCCTCGCTGCCTGGTGAGGACACCGCTGACGGCACGGTGGCCGGCGCCTACATCGTGATCAACCCGAAGGAACGCGACCGGATCGACGAGATCCTGCTGTCGCACGAGGTCACCCACGTCGCGACCGCCGACCTCGGCGGGTACGAGCCGCTCTGGCTGGCGGAGGGCGCGGCGGAGTACGTGTCGTGGCGGGGGATCGAGGCGATCAGCGGCCCGGGCGACGTGGCCGAGTGGGAGCAGGAGGTCATCGACGAGGCGCTGCCGCTGCTGCAGGCGCTGCCGTCCGACTTGGGTTTCTACTCCAACAACGCCGACGTGTACGGCGTGAGTTGGCTGGCCGTCCGCTTCCTGGTGCAGCGGCTCGGACTGACGGCCGTGGCGGAACTGTACGAGGACCTCGCCCGGCACGGAACCGACCAGGCGGCGCGCGACCGGATCCTGCTGACCCGGACCGGATTCACCGAGGCGACGCTGTGGATCTACCTGAAAGAGTACGAACCTCAACGCTGAGTGGCGGTTTGACCTCGTGCCGTCAGACGGGCACGCTCGGATGATCCGTCCGAGCTCGAGGAGGCGTCCAGATGAGTCTGTTGCGGAAGAAGACGATCGAGCAATCGATCGCTGACACCGACGAACCGGAGTACCAGCTCAAGAAACGACTCACCGCCGTCGACCTGACCGTCTTCGGCATCGGCGTCATCATCGGCGCCGGCATCTTCACGCTGACCGGCCGCGCGGCCAAGGATTTCGCCGGTCCCGGTATCGCGCTGTCGTTCGTGCTCGCGGCGATCTGCTGCGCGCTGGCCGCGCTGTGCTACGCGGAGTTCTCCTCGACCGTGCCGGTGTCCGGTTCGGCGTACACGTTCTCCTACTTCTCCCTCGGCGAGATCTTCGCCTGGATCATCGGCTGGGACCTGCTGCTCGAGTTGATGCTCGGGGCGAGCGTGGTGGCCCAGGGCTGGTCCACCTACGCCGCCTTGTTCCTCGACCAGATCGGCCTCGGCTGGCCGGAGTCGATCGGCCCGGACAGCAGCGTCAACGTGCTGGCGATGCTGCTGATCATCGTGCTGACCATCCTGGCGACGATCGGCATCAAGGAGTCGCTACGGGTCAACCTGGTCCTGGTCGCGGTCAAGCTGTTCGTGGTGCTGTTCGTGATCGTGGCCGGCCTGTTCTACATCAACGGTGACAACCTGACCCCGTTCATCCCGCCGAGCGTGCCGGCCGAGAGCGGCGAGGTCAGCATCACCACCCCGCTCTTCCAGGCCCTGTTCGGGTTCACGCCCTCGACCTTCGGGGTGATGGGCCTGGTCTCCGGTGCGTCGCTGGTGTTCTTCGCGTTCATCGGGTTCGACGTGGTCGCGACCACCGCCGAGGAGGCGAAGAACCCGCAGCGCGACCTGCCGCGCGGCATCCTCGGCTCGCTGGCGATCTGCACGGTGCTGTACGTGCTGGTCTGCATCGTGATCACCGGCATGGTCAATTACCAGGACATCAGCAGCGAGGCCGCGCTGGCGGAGGCGTTCCGCTCGGTGGGCCGGCCCGGTTTCGCCACGCTGATCTCGGCGGGCGCGGTCGCCGGTCTCACCACCGTGGTGCTGACGCTGATGATCGGTGCCGCCCGGGTCGTCTTCGCGATGAGCCGGGACCACCTGGTGCCCGCCAAGCTGGGCATCACCCACCCGAAGTTCGGTACGCCGTACCGGCTGACGCTGGGCATCGGTCTGGTCGTCGCGGTGGTGGCCGGGGTGACGCCGATCGGCAAGCTGGAGGAGATGGTGAACATCGGCACGCTGGCCGCGTTCACCCTCGTCTCGATCGCCGTGCCGCTGCTGCGCAAGCGCCGCCCCGACATCCAGCGGTCGTTCCGGGTCCCGGGGAACCCGGTGGTGCCGATCCTGGCGGCGCTGATCTGCATCTACCTGATGCTGAACCTGTCTCTGGAGACCTGGCTGCGGTTCGCGATCTGGATGGCCATCGGCTTCGTCATCTACTTCGTCTACGGCTACCGCAAGAGTCGCGTCGGCGAGTCCGAGCGCACCGGCGAGAGCACCAGGGCCTAGCGCCTGGCGCCAGGGCTTAGCTCCAGGTGCTGCGTCCAGAAGCCGTCGCGGGTGGGGATCTCGTCGTGCAGAGCGTCGGGGAGTCCGTCATGGCCCGAGCGTCGCAGGGCGGAACCGGTCCGTCGAAAGGTTGGACGGGGTAGGATCCGTCCGGCTGGGACAGGGGTCGGTCGGGTGGAGAGAGCACGAGAATGGTGAAGCAGCGGGGACGCCTGCTCGCGGGGGTGGTAGCGCTCGCCATCGCCGGTACTACGGGGGTCCTCGTCGCGACCCGCTCCGACCAGGTTGACGTGCCCGGTGGTTCCGTGGCCGCGGCTCAAACGCCCGCCAATGATGGAATCGATCCCGCGGTCCGCACGAAGCAACTCGACGCGATCGTCGCCGGCCGCTCGACCGCGGTGCTCAGGGGTGACCTGAAGGGCTTCCTGGCCTCGGTCGATCCGAAGCAACCGAAACTGGTCGCGCGGCAGAAGACGCTGTTCACGAACCTCCGGCAGTTCAGGTTCACCACCCTCAAGTACTTCCTGGCCGACGAGCAGACGGACTCGACCGTGGCGGCGAAGTACGGGCCGAACGCCTACTCGACCCGGGTGATGATGCGGTACCAGGTGGCCGGGCTCGACCCCAAGCCGGTGCAGACCGACGTCGGCTACACCTTCGTGCACCGCTCGGGCCGGTGGCTGCTGGCAGCGGACAATGCGATCGACGCCGCGCTCAGCAGCGACGGGCATCGCCAGCCGTGGGATTTCCAGCCGATCACCGTACTGCGCCGCGGCAAGGTGCTGGTGGTGGTCGACAAGAAGGAGGCGGCGCTCGGCCGGGAGATCGCCGAGGTGTCCGAAGGGGCCGTCAAGGGTGTCCGCCGGCACTGGCCGCGGCGGTGGGACGGTGCCGTGATGGTGGTCGCGATGCCCGAACCGCAGGTGATGTCGATGCAGTGGACCGCCGGCGACGGCAAGGGCTGGACGATCGCCGCGAAGGCGGTCACCTTGTACGACGGGGAACCGCGCGATGACAGGACGGCGACTCCGGTCGGCAGCCGGATCGTGGTCAACCCCGCGGTGCGCAAGGACCTCGACGAGGACCTGCTCGCGCACGAGATGACACATGTCGCGACCGTGCCGATCGGGATCCGTACGCCGATCTGGCTGGTCGAAGGCATCGCGGAGTACGTCCGGTGTCACTCCATCGAGGATGACCCGCAGTGGACGGTCGACCCGTACCGCAAGACGGTACGGACGAAGTACCTGGCGTCGATGAAGGTGTTGCCGACCGAGGCCGAGTTCAACGCGAACGGCGACCGCTCGTACGGGCAGTCCTGGTGGGCGGCGGAGTACCTCGCGGATGCGGAGGGTGTGAAGGGGATGGCCGCGCTCTACACGGACCTGGCGGTGAACAACACCAGCCCGGCGGCGTACGCGGCGATCATCAAGAAGCACACCGGCAAGACCCCCGCGCAACTCACCGCCGCGGTGAAGAAGTTCAAGGGCTGACCAGGTTGCCGGGGGCCGGAGCGGCCTGTACTGCGAAACACGGTCGGCGCCGCACCGACCCCCAGCAGTTTTTGGTCAGGCGACGCTGGCAACGCCCTTCGGGAGGAATCGCTTGCCGTTGACCTTCTCGGCGATCCCGCTGCGGTCCAGGTACGGCGTGATGCCGCCGAGGTGGAACGGCCAGCCGGCGCCGAGCAGCAGACACAGATCGATGTCCTGCGCCTCCGCGACGACACCCTCGTCGAGCATGATCCGGATCTCCTCGGCCAGCGCGGTGAGCACCCGGCTGCGCAACTCCTCGGCGGTGGACGGCTTGTCCCCGACGGTGACGAGCGCCTCGACCTCCGGGTCGACCGACGGCTTGCCCTCGGCGCTCCAGACGTAGAAGGAACTCTTGCCGGCAGCAACCACCTTCGCCAGGTTCGCGGAGACGGCGAAGCGGTCCGGGTAGGCCCGGTTCATCGTCTCGGCGACGTGCAGCGCGACCGGCAGGCCGACCAACTGCAGCAGCACGAACGGCGGCATCGGCAGGCCGAGCGCGGACAGTGCCTTGTCCGCCGCCGGGATCGGCGTGCCCTCGTCGACCGCCGCGCTGACCTCGCCGAGGAAGCGGGTCAGCAGCCGGTTCACCACGAAGGCCGGCGCGTCCTTGACCAGCACGCAGGACTTCTTCAGCGTCTTGCCGACCGCGAACGCCGTCGCCAGCGACGCGTCGTCGGTCTGGTCGGCCCGGATGATCTCCAGCAGCGGCAGCACCGCGACCGGGTTGAAGAAGTGGAACCCGACGACCCGCTCGGGGTGCTCCAGGTCGGCGGCCATCTCGGTGATCGACAGCGAACTGGTGTTGGTCGCGAGGATGGCGTCCGAGCGGACGATCTTCTCCAGGTCGGCGAAGATCCTCTTCTTCAGCTGCAGCTCCTCGAAGACAGCCTCGATCACGAAGTCCGCGTCGGCGAAGACCGCGCGATCCACCGATCCGCTGACCAGCGCCTTCAGCTGGTTGGCCTTGTCCGGGCGGATCCGGCCCTTGCCGAGCAGCTTGTCGATCTCGCCGTGCACGTAGCCGACGCCACGGTCCACCCGCTCCTGGTCGAGATCCGTGAGCACCACGGGCATTTCGAGGCGGCGTACGAACAGCAGCGCGAGCTGACCCGCCATCAGGCCGGCACCAACGACGCCGACCTTGGTCACCGGGCGGGCGAGCGACTTG
Source organism: Kribbella sancticallisti (assembly GCF_039530625.1). Taxonomy (NCBI): domain Bacteria; kingdom Bacillati; phylum Actinomycetota; class Actinomycetes; order Propionibacteriales; family Kribbellaceae; genus Kribbella; species Kribbella sancticallisti. Next base: position 86,232 of record NZ_BAAAOS010000018.1, read on the forward strand.
TCCGGCGCACCGGCCGGACGCTTGGCGCGCTTGTTCACCAGGTCGAACGCGTAGAGACCGCTGCGCAGTTCCTCGCTCATGATCAGGTCGGCGAGCGCCTCGTCCTCGGCCGCGAAGCCTCGGTCGCGATCGTTGTCCTTGGCCGCGGCGATCAAGTCCAGCGCCCGGTACGGCGCCGGCGCCGCGCCGCTCACCTTGAGGTCGGCGAATCCCTTGCCGCGGGCAACAGCAGCGTCCCAGGCGTCACCGCGGTCGATCTCGGGACGGTCGACCGTGACCTCGCCGGTGAGCACCTTGCTCGCCCACAGCAGCGACTGCTCGAGGAAGTCGGCCGAGTCCAGCAGGACGTCACCGATGCCGAACTTCACCGCCTCGGGACCGCTGAGCATCTTGTTCTGGTTGAGGGCGTTCTCGACCACGACCTTGACGGCCTTGTCGGCGCCGATCAGGTTCGGCAGCAGGAAGTTGCCGCCCCAGCCCGGGATCAGGCCGAGGAAGACCTCGGGAGTCGAGAGCATCCCGGCCGCGACCGAGACCGTCCGGTACTGCGCGTGCAGCGCCACCTCGAGGCCGCCGCCCAGCGCGACACCGTTCACGAAGGCGAACGACGGCTTGCCACCGTCCTGCAGTTTCCGCATCACCCCGTGGCCGATCTTGCCCAGGTTGAGCGCCTGCTCCCGGTCGGTCAGCTTCGGTACGCCGGTCAGGTCGGCGCCGGCCGCCAGGATGAACGGCTTGCCGGTGACACCGATGGCGACGACGTCCTCGCGAGCCAGCGCGGCGTCGATCGCCTTGTTCAGCTCGGCCAGACCCTTCGGGCCGAAGGTGTTCGGCTTGGTGTGGTCGTGGCCGTTGTCGAGGGTGATCAGAGCCATCGTGCCGGCCTTGTTCGGCAGCACGACGTCGCGGCTCGGCGCCGACGTGACGACCTCGTCGGTCTCGATCGCGACCGCCTGGTCGATCAGGTCCTGGAGGCTCATGCCTTGTTCCCCTCGAAGTTCGGGTTCTCCCAGATGATGGTGCCGCCCATGCCGAGGCCGACGCACATGGTGGTCAGGCCGTACCGGACCTCCGGGCGCTGCTCGAACTGCTTGGCCAACTGGTTCATCAGCCGGACGCCGGACGAGGCCAGCGGATGGCCGTAGGCGATCGCGCCGCCGTACGGGTTGACCCGAGGGTCGTCGTCGGCGATGCCGTAGTGCTCGAGGAACGCCAGCACCTGGACGGCGAACGCCTCGTTCACCTCGAAGGCCTGGATGTCGTCGATGGTCAGGCCGGCCATCTTCAGCGCCTTCTCGGTCGCGGGGACCGGGCCGATGCCCATCACCTCGGGCTCGACGCCGACGAAGCCGTAGGAGACCAGCTTCATCTTCGGCTCGAGGCCGAGCTCCTCGGCCGCCTCGGCCGAGGTGAGCAGGCAGGCCGTGGCGCCGTCGTTGATGCCCGCGGAGTTGCCGGCCGTGACCCGGCCGTGCGGGCGGAACGGCGTCTTCAGCTTCGCCAGATCCTCCATCGTGGTGCCCGGGCGCATCGGCTCGTCGGTGGTCGCGTAGCCCCAGCCGAGCTCGGCCGAGCGGGTCGCGATCGGGACCAGGTCCGGCTGGATCAGGTCGTTCGCGTACGCCTTGGCGGCACGCTCCTGGGAGGCGACGGCGAACGCGTCGGTGCGCTCCTTGGTGATGCCCGGGAACCGGTCGTGCAGGTTCTCGGCGGTGGAGCCCATCACCAGCGCGGAGGTGTCGACCAGCTTCTCGGAGATGATCCGCGGGTTCGGGTCGACGCCCTCGCCCATCGGGTGCCGGCCCATGTGCTCGACCCCGCCCGCCACGACCACGTCGTACGCGCCGAACGCGATGCCGGCGGCGGTGGTGGTGACGGCGGTCATCGCGCCCGCGCACATCCGGTCGATGGCGTAGCCCGGGGTGGTGTTCGGCAGGCCCGCCAGCAGCGCCGCGGTCCGGCCGATAGTCAGGCCCTGGTCGCCGATCTGGGTGGTGGCCGCGATGGCGACCTCTTCCACCCTCTCCGGGGGCAGCGACGGGTTGCGTCGCAGCAGTTCCCGGATGCACTTGATCACCAGGTCGTCGGCCCGCGTCTCGGCGTACTGGCCCTTGGCCTTGCCGAACGGGGTGCGAACGCCGTCGACGAACACGACATCGCGGATCTCACGGGGCACGGGGGCCCTCCTAGTCTTTCCGGAGTGGGAGCAGGAATGATGCTACCCGTCGGTAACACATCGCCCCAAGACGGCGCGCCTGTGCCGCTGCTCACAAGCGGTGGCGAATTACCCGTGGCATCCCGGAGCTTTCAGGCGCATTCTGGGAGCAGGAGCGTCTCAGGAGCCGCAATGAACAACTTCGATCTCACTGTCCCGATCCTGTCCCGGGGCAAGCACCGAAACCCCCGCAAGGGCGCCTGCTTCATGGAGTTCGCGTCGTACCTCGCGGGCGAACCGTGGTCCGACCACCCGAGTTGCACCCACCCGCTGCTGGCCGGAGTGGCCCGCGACGTCAACGACTGTACGACGGACGCCGGCCGGGCTCGGCTGGCTCCGATGATTCCTTCGGTCATCGGCCTGGTCCCCGACGACCCGCACGTCGTACCGCGAATCACAGCCGTGTGCATCCAGCACGCGCTGCCAGTGGTCTCGCAGGAGCGCCAGTACATCCTGGCGGTGGGTCTGCTGGTGGGGGAGCGGAACCTGGCCGTGCTGGACGGGCGTCCCTTCGACAGTTTGGAGCCTGCCTCGCAGGAGGCGCTGGACTCCGTACCGGCGGCCACCAAGTGGGCGAGGACCTTCACTGCTCGGCCGCACCGCGGGAACCCGGACTTCGCCCGGCGGACGGCTCCACGGGCCGTGTCGTGCGCAGTGGAGGGCATCTCCCAGGCGTGCATCACGAACCCGGACGAGCGGCTCTACGACCTGCTGGAGGCGGCCATCGCCGAGGCCAAGGCGTGGATGCCCGCTCCGGCGCCGGTTGTTCAGCGGGAGTCGGTCAAGGTCAGATAGGACCTGTCGCCGGGCCGACGTAGGCTCCACTGTGTGGCTTTGGAGATCGATACCGGCTCGGGACTGATGCCGGCACACGTGTGGGAACCTGCCGGCGGATCTGGGCCCGGCTTGCTGCTGCTCCAGGAGATCTTCGGAGTCTCCAGCTACATCAAGCAGCGAGCCGAGGACCTGGCCGGGCTCGGCTACTTCGTCGTGGCGCCGGAGATCTACTGGCGCCTGGACGACACGTCGCTGGACGAATCCGCGCCCGACGTACTCGACCAGGCGGTGGCGATCACGAGCCGCCTCGACTGGTCGACGGCGGTGTCGGACTCGGTCGCCGCGGTCGAGTACCTGCGCGGCCGGGACGAGGGCGTGGGCGTCGTCGGGTTCTGCTTCGGCGGCGGACTGGGGTTCAACGTGGCCGCCGAGTCGTCGCCTGACGTTCTGGTGAGCTACTACGGCTCTGCGCTCCCGCAGTTGATGGACCTGGCGCCGCAGGTGGATGCGGTGAGCCTGCACCACTTCGGCGACGCCGACGACTACCTGAGCACCGAAGTGGTCGACAAGATCGTCGCGGCCGTGGACGGGCCCTACAACGAGATCTGCCGGTACCCCGGCGCCGGCCACGCCTTCGACAACCCCATGCCTGCCTTCCACCACGCCGAGGCCTCAGCGCTCGCGTGGAGCCGTACCGAGTCCTTCCTGTCCCGTCATCTGCCCACTGTTTGAGGAGCTCCATGAGCCTGTACGACATCCCGTTGCACACGCTGTCCGGCGCCGACACTTCCCTCGCGGAGTACAAGGGCAAGGCCGTGCTCGTGGTCAACGTCGCCTCCAAGTGCGGCCTGACCCCGCAGTACGAAGGGCTGGAGCGCCTGCAGAAGCGCTACGAGGACCGCGGCTTCACGGTGCTCGGCGTGCCGTGCAACCAGTTCGGCGGCCAGGAGCCCGGTTCGGCTGAGGAGATCGAGACGTTCTGCTCGATGACGTACGGCGTCACCTTCCCGATGCTGGCGAAGCTCGAGGTCAACGGCGAAGGCCGGCACGCCCTGTACTCCGAACTCACGGCGACCCCGGACGCCGCAGGTGCCGCCGGTGACGTCCAGTGGAACTTCGAGAAGTTCCTGGTGACTCCCGCGGGCACGGTCGCCGCTCGCTTCCGGCCGAACGTGCAGCCGGAGTCCGACGAGATCACCAGCCAGATCGAGACGAACCTGCCGTAGTACTCAGTCGAGCGGTTCGGCGGGGGTGTCGAGCGGTTCGGCGGGCGCGGCCTCGGTGGCGATGGCGTCGGTCAGGACCTGCGCGGTCAGGCCGATCTGCCACTCGCGGGCGCCGTGCTCGCGAAGGAAGGTGCTGACGACCTCCAGGTCCGCGTCCGGCGGGGGAGTCCAGGCGAGGCGGCGGATGGTGTCGGGGGACAGCAGGTTCTCGGTCGGGAGCCGGTGGGCCTCCGCGATCTCGCTCACGGCCGAGCGGGCGGCGGACAGGCGTGCGGCGGCGTCGGGGTCGCGGTCGGCCCAGGCGCGGGCAGGCGGCGGGCCGTCGTACCGCGGGCCTTGCTTCGGCAACTCCGCCTCGGGCAGGCGGCGGGCGTGGTCGATCGCCTCCCACCACGTACGCATGTGGCGGTGAGCGCCGCGGCCCTTGAAGGCGGTGAGGCGCTGCAGCGTGTCGCGGTCGACGGGCATCGCCGCGGCGGCCTCGACGATCGCGGCGTCCGGCAGGATGCGACCGGGGGAGATGTCGGCGGACTCGGCGATCTGGTCGCGAGCCTGCCAGAGCGCACGGACCACGGCGAGACTGCGGCGGTTGCGCACCCGGTGCATCCCGGACGTACGCCGCCACGGGTCCGGCTTCGGCTCACGCGGCGGCGCGTTCAGGATCGCGGTGAACTCCTGCTGCGCCCACTCCCACTTGCCTTCGCGCCGCAGCTCGGCCTCGATCGCGTTGCGCAACTCGATCAGCATTTCCACGTCGAGCGCGGCGTAGATCAGCCAGGGCCCGGGCAGCGGCCGGGTCGACCAGTCCGCCGCCGAGTGCTCCTTGCGCATCTTGTAGCCGAGCACTTCGCTCACGAGCGAGGCCAGCCCGACCTTGGGATAGCCGAGCAGGCGGCCGGCGAGTTCGGTGTCGAAAACGGTGCGCGGAACCATCCCGACCTCGGCCAGACAGGCCAGATCCTGGTTGGCCGCGTGGATGATCCACTCAGCGTCGATGATCGCGTCGCCGAGCGCGGACAGGTCACCGAACGGGATCGGGTCGACCAGTGCGGAACCGGATCCCTCCCGGCGCAACTGGACCAGGTAGGCGCGGTGCGAGTACCGATAGCCGGACGCGCGTTCGGCGTCGACGGCCACCGGGCCGGTGCCGGACCCGAACGCCTCGACCACCTCGGTCAGGGCGGAGTCGGTCTCGACGACGTCGGAGAGTCCGTCGCGCAGTTCGAGCAGTGGCAGGTTCTCGGTCGGGTCGTCCGGGACGGGCGGCTGCTGCTGGGTCTCGGCCGGGCTCATCGGCCCCGCTGACCGCGCCGGGTCGGCATCGCGACCACCCCCGGCGGAACCGGCGGCAGTCCGGCCGCGGTGCAGAGCACCTCGCCCCACGCCTCGGCATGACGGGTCACGTCGAGCGCTCCGTCCGGCCCGGGCACAGGGCTCCAGGACGCACGGATCTCGATTTCCGCCGTTGCTTCGTCATCGGCCATTCCGCCGAAACTCTCGGACACCACCCGAGTGACGGTACCGCTCGGCGCCAAGTAGTCCGCGCCCCGGTCGGCCAGAGCCTCCATCAGCCAGGTCCAGCCCACGCCACCGAGCAGCGCGTCCGTCACCATCTCCGGCTCGACGGCAGCGCGCACGTACGCGACACAGCGGAAGGTCTACTGCCAGGCGTCGTTCCCGGCCGGGTCGTAGAGGACGACCAGGCGGCCGGTGGCGACATCGTCACCGTCGACCGTCACGTCAGCGCTGACCGCGGCCGCGTGCGGTGCGATCCGCTGCGGTGCGGGCATCTCCTCGACGAAAACCTCGGGCCGGAACCGGGCCTCACGCAGTTGCGTCAGGGCCTCGGCGAACTCCGCGGGTGGCGCGTCGACCTGCTTGCGGGCACCCATGCTTGGCAGCCTACGACTGATTACTCACCGACGCCGGTGACGACGCGCCGGTGACAGGGTTTGACGGCCGGCCCTCCGGCACCGGCGTGGTCACGGGGCTTGCTCTCCCGTGACCGCGAGTGAGCAGGTCTGAGACCCGTGGGATCATCGGTCTTGTGCCCGTGACGCAATCGCCTCAATCACCCACCGCTGCCGACGCTCTCGAGAACTCCGCCTTCCTCCGTGCGGCCCGGGGTGAGTCGGTGCCGCACACGCCTGTCTGGTTCATGCGCCAGGCGGGCCGCTCGCTCCCGGAGTACCGGGCGATCCGCGCGGGCACGACGATGCTCGAGTCCTGCATGCGTCCCGACCTCGTCGTGGAGATAACGCTGCAGCCGGTACGCCGTTACGGTGTCGACGCCGCGATCTTCTTCTCCGACATCGTGCTGCCGCTCAAGGCCGTCGGCGTCGACCTGGAGATCCAGCCCGGCGTCGGCCCGGTCGTCGCCTCGCCGGTCCGGTCACTGGAGGACCTCGACCCGGTACGGCCGGTGACGCCCGCCGACGTCACGTACATCACCGAGTCGGTCCAGGAGTTGGTCTCCCGGCTCGGTGGCACGCCACTGATCGGGTTCGCGGGAGCGCCGTTCACCGTCGCGTCGTACCTGGTCGAGGGTGGGCCGAGCAAGGACCACGCGAAGACGAAGGCGTTGATGCACGGCGACCCGAAGCTGTGGCACGCGCTGGCCGACCGGCTCGCCGACGTGGCGATCGCGTATCTGTCGGTGCAGATCGAGGCGGGCGCCTCGGCGATCCAGTTGTTCGACTCGTGGGCGGGCGCGCTGTCGCCGCGGGACTACGCGGAGTTCGTCCAGCCGCACTCGGCGAAGGTGTTCGACGCGCTGGCGCAGTACGGCGTACCGCGGTTGCACTTCGGGGTGAACACGGGCGAGTTGCTCGGGCTGATGAGCGCGGCCGGCGCCGACGTGGTCGGTGTCGACTGGCGGGTCCCGCTGGATGAGGCGGTCCGCCGGATTACCGCGGACGGGACTCCGGCCAAGCCGGTCCAGGGCAACCTCGACCCGGCTCTGCTGTTCGCCGGCTGGGACGCCATCGAGCCGGAGATCGACCGGATCCTGGCCGAGGGCAAGGCCGCCCCCGGCCACATCTTCAACCTCGGCCACGGGGTCCCTCCGAGCACGGATCCCGAGGTCTTGCACCAGGTCGTGCGTGCGGTCCACGAGAAGTCGAAGCATGGCTGACGGGTTGCCCGACGGACTGCGGATCGAGCGGCTGGCTGCTGAGCATGCGGAGGCGGTGCTCGCCTTCGAGGTGGAGAACCGGGCGTACTTCGCGGCGTCGGTGAAGGACCGCGGGGACGACTACTTCACCGAGTTCCCCGCCCGGCACGCGGCGCTGCTGTCGGAGCAGGAGGTCGGGACGATCCAGTTCCACCTCGTACTGGACGGCGACCAGGTGATCGGCCGGGTGAACCTGGTGGATCTCGCGGACGGGTCGGCTGAGTTCGGCTACCGGATCGCGGAGAAGGCGGCCGGCCGGGGAGTCGCCACGGCGGCCGTTGGGAAGGTGCTCGAGTTGGCGGCAGCGCAGTACGGGCTGACCAGCCTGCGGGCGGGGACCTCGGCCCGTAACAAGGCGTCGCAGGCAGTGCTGCTCCGCGCGGGCTTCGTGCAGACCGGGGAAGTCGTGGCCGGTGACGAGCCACAGGTCTTCTACACCCGGCAACTGACCGCCTGACACCGTCTGTTGTGATGGGGGCGTGGAGCCTAGGTCGGTAGTGGTCGTAGGTGGCGGGATCAGCGGGTTGGCGGCGGCTTACGCGCTGGCGAGTAGGCCGAATCCGCCTCGGATCACCGTCGTGGAGTCCTCCCCTCGGCTCGGCGGCAAGCTCGCGGGGGCCGAACTCGAAGGCGTTCCGGTCGATCTGGGCGCGGAGTCCGTGCTCGCCAGGCGCCCCGAGGCCGTCGACCTGATCCGCGCGGTCGGGCTGTCCGACGACCTGGTGCACCCGGCAACGACCTCGGCCGGGCTCTGGATCGGCGACAAGATCCGGGCCATCCCGCCAACCGTCATGGGCGTACCGACCGACCCCGCGTCGACCGTCGATGTCCTCGGTGAGGAGGCGGCCGAGCAGGTTGCCCATGAGCGGGAACTCCCCGAGCCGGCGCTCACCGAAGACGTCGCGATCGGCCCCTTCGTAGCCGACCGCATGGGCCAAGCTGTAACCAACCGGTTGGTAGATCCTCTGTTGGGCGGTGTGTACGCAGGCCGCGCCGAGGAGATCTCCCTCGCCGCAGCCGTTCCCGAGCTCTACGCCAAGCTCCGTACCGCGCCCAGCCTGCTCGCCGCCACCGCAGAGATGCGGGAGACCGGCCAGCGCCGCAACGCCGAGGGCATTCCGGTCTTCGCCGGCATCCGCGGCGGCATCAACCGCCTCATCACTGCGCTGGAAGCCGACCTCGCAGCCCGCGGCGTGCAGATCCACCGCAGCGCGACCGTACGCCGCATACGCAGCACTGAGACCGGCTACGAGCTGGAGACAGGCCCAGTACCTGCTCCGTCCCTCCTGCAGGCCGACGCGATCGTTGTAGCCGTTCCTGCGTCCCCAGCAGCCCGCATGCTCGCGGAGGTGGCCCCTCAGGCGTCTACTGACCTGGCTGACATCGCCTACGCGAGTATGGCGATCGTCACACTCGCTGTCCGCAAGGAGGACTGGCCATCGGGCGCGAGCGGTTCCGGCTTCCTCGTGCCGTCCGTAGAGGGCCGCACGATCAAGGCCTCGACGTACTCGCACGCCAAGTGGCAGTGGTCCGCCGAGGCCGGGGGAGACCTCGCAGTACTGCGTTGCTCGGTTGGGCGGCTCGGCGAGGAGTACGTGCTCCAGCGGTCGGATGAGGAGCTAGCCGCACTCGCAGCAGCCGATCTGCAGAAGGCGATTGGCCTGGAGGCCCCTGTAGTGGGCTCCCTAGTCACCAGGTGGGGCGGAGGCCTTCCGCAGTACGCCGTGGGGCACTTGGACCGGGTTGATCGAGTGGAAGCCGCTGTAGCGGAACAGCCGGGGCTGGCGGTCTGCGGAGCGGCGTACAGGGGGGTGGGGATCGCTGCTTGTGTGGCCTCGGCCAGCAAGGCGGCAACCCGGGTGCAGGCTCACCTGGACGCATTGGCGACAATGGCCAGGTGACCGAGACGAAGCCGAAGGCGCGCGAGCTGAACAATGTGATCCGCTACACCATGTGGTCGGTCTTCAAGGTGGAGACGCCGCTGGGCGACGCGGACCGCGACGAGTTGGCCACTGAGCTGGCGGAGGTCACGGCGAAGCTCCTGGCCGACGAGGATGTGGTGATCCGCGGCTGGTACGACGTCGAGGGATTCCGCGCCGACGCCGACTTCCTGGTCTGGTGGCACGCGCCGACCTCGGACGCGCTGCAGAAGGCGTACCACGCGCTGCGTCGCTCCCGGCTCGGGCGGCACCTGGCGCCGATCTGGTCGCAGCTCGCGCTGCACCGGCCGGCCGAGTTCAACAAGAGCCATATCCCGGCGTTCCTGGCCGACGAGGAGCCGCGCGCGTACGTATGCGTCTATCCGTTCGTGCGCTCGTACGAGTGGTACCTGCTGCCGGACGAGGAGCGCCGCTTCATGCTCGCCGAGCACGGGAAGATGGCCCGCAGCTACCCCGACGTACGGGCCAACACGGTCGCGTCGTTCGCGCTCGGCGACTACGAGTGGATGCTGGCGTTCGAGGCGGACGAACTGCACCGGATGGTTGACCTGATGCGCGACCTGCGCGCGTCCACGGCCCGGCGGCACGTGCGGGAGGAAATCCCCTTCTACACCGGCAAGCGGGCCGAGCTCGGCGAGCTGATCGCCAACCTGGCCTGATCGATGGAGCGCAAAGCCTTCCCGGTCCTGTACGTGACCAACGTGCGCCGGTCGGTCGAGTTCTACGCCCTGCTCGGCTATGAGTCGCGGTACCAGTTTCCGCTCGAGGGTGACCCGCACTACGTCGGTCTGGAGCGCGGCGAGTCCTCCCTGGGCATCGCCGACTCCGGCTGGCCGGAGGCGCAGCTCGGCATCACCGTCGGCACCGCGCCGCGCTTCGAGCTGTTCGTGTACGTCGACGACGTCGACGGTGACGTGGAGACCTTCCGCGCGGCCGGCTACCCGGTCCTCCAGGAGCCGGCCACGATGCCCTGGGGTGAACGCCAGGCCTACATCTCCGACCCGGACAACAACCCAGTGGCCCTCGCCAAGCCGATCTGAGCTGCTCCGCTCCGAGCTGCTCCGCTCTGAACTACTCCGCCGGAGCCAGCGAGAGGCTGACGGAGTTGATGCAGTAGCGCAGGTCGGTGGGGGTGCCGTAGCCCTCGCCCTCGAAGACGTGGCCGAGGTGCGAGCCGCAGTTGGCGCAGCGGACCTCGACCCGCTTCATGCCGAGCGCGCGGTCCTCGATGTACTCCACCCGGTCCTCGGCCAGCGGCGCGAAGAACGACGGCCAGCCGCAGTGCGAGTCGAACTTGGTCTCGCTGCGGAACAACTCCGCGTCACAGGCCCGGCACTTGTAGACACCGACGGTCTTGCTGTCGGTGTACTCACCGGTGAACGGCCGCTCGGTGCCCGCCTTGCGCAGTACCTGGAACTCCGCCGGCGACAGCTGGGCCCGCCACTCCTCGTCGGACTTCTGTACGGCGTACTGCCTGGTGCTGCTGTCTGTCATGCGTCCTCCTCAGTCGAGGAGCCGGACCCCTGGGGAATCCGGCTCCTCTCCATTATCGGCGGCTGCTCAAGTGAAACCCCGCTCAGGTGGGGTCCCGTAAGGCAGCCGTCATCACCGCACCCAGGACGGCAGCGGAACCACCCGCACCAACTGGGGGTCGTGGTCACTGATCTGGTCCGGGAACTCGGCGTTCATGTGCACGATGTCGTACGACGACGCCGGCTGCAGGTTCCTCGACATCAGGATCTGGTCGAGGATCTGGCTGTTCCCCTCGAACACGTAGCTGTAGCGCTCCTTGACCGGCAGCGTGCGCGGCAGGTCGATCAGCGCGGTCTTGCCGGCGCCGACCAGGATGTCGGTGGTCTCGGAGAAGTCGAAGTCGTTGATGTCGCCGAGCACGATCACGTTCGCGCCGGTGTCCTCGGCCAGGATCTGGTCGACGAAGGCGCGCACCGAGCGGGCCTGCTCGTGCCGCTTCACCGTGGAGCTCTGCACCGGCGGCTGGAACCGGCCCCACAGCGGGTTGTCGCCGCCCTTGGAGCTGAAGTGGTTGACCACCACGAACAGGCTCTGGCCACGCCAGGTGAACTCGCCGGCCAGCGGCACCCGGGCGGCCGCCCAGGCCGGGTTGGCCGGGTCGACGCGGCCGGGGGACGAGCTCAGGTGCGGCCGGCCGAACCGGTCGGTGATCACCGTGGTCGGTGTGGTCGAGCCACCGCCGGCCCGGTCGACGAACTTGACCGGCCGGTCGGTGCGGTACATGAACGCCACCCGGATGTTGCCGCCCGGCTCGCCACCCTCGGCGTTGTTCACCGGATCGATCTGCCGCCACGCGTACTTCGGGCCGCCGGCCTTCTGGATCGCCGCGGCCAGCATGGTCAGGGTGAGGTCAGCGCCGGTAGTCCCTGAGTTCACCGCGCCGTCATTGTCCTGCACTTCCTCCAGCCCGAGGATGTCAGGAGAGGCGAGATTCCTGACCACAGCCTGAGCCAGTCCGTCGAACTTGGCGTCGCCGTCGGACGGGTCCAGGTTCTCCACGTTGAACGTCGCGACCGACACCTGCAAGGGAGAGGAGGGCCTGGTGACCTCACGCTGAAGATTGCCGTCGACAACGGCCGGGGTCTGCGTGACGAGCCACTTGAAGTTGCCGAACGAGTAGTCCAGGACGCCGGTGACGAGGCCGGCGAGGGTGTCCCCGGTCTTGGCGTCGGGGATCGGTGCCAGCAGGTCGTCGAGCAGGATCCGCTCGGGGTTGCTGTCGGTCTTCTGCAGGACGATGCCGCCCCGCACGGTCCGGACGCCGGCGCCGTCGGGAACGACGGGGAGTTCACGGAAGGAAGTGGGTGGGCCAGTCACGTTCGGCGTGTTCATGCCGAGCCACATGCCCTCGAGCGATTCCCAGAAGTCGATGCCGTCGGTGGCCGCCTCGAAGGTGCCGGTGGTCTCGACATCGCCTTCGGAGTCGTCGTCGATGACGGTCGACGGCGGGACCCGCCCACCGGGGCCGACGACGGTCGGCGCCGGGACGGCGGCAGTGCCGGTGACGGTCACTGTGGGGTTCGTCAGTTCGGTGGTGGTCAGGTTGGTCGTGCCACCCGAGCCGCCGGGCCGGAACTCGGCCACGGTGCCGACGACGGAGACGGCGTCGCCGACCGAGGCGTTCGGGGCCGCGCTGGTGAAGACGAACAGGCCTTCGCTGGTCGCCGGGTCCTCGTCGGGCTGCGGGTCCTGCATCCAGAAGCCGTTGGCGGACTTGGCGGTGACGACACCGGTGGTGGTGACCTTCACGCCGGCCATCGGCGAGCGGTGCGCGGAGCCCTGGATGGCGTGGATCTTGGCGTCGACCGGGTCAGGATCCGGCGGGGTCGTGGTCAGCGTCTTCGGCGACGGCGCGACGGCCTCGAACTCGGTGCCGTTGTTGTCGGCGTCCTTGGTCGGGTCCTTGCGGGTGGCCGAGGTGGTGTTCGAGGTGCCCGGGGCCGGAGTGGTCTCCGCGTCGTTGGCGGAGCCGTAGCCGACGAAGTCGACGACGCCGGCGGCCGTGGCGCAGCCCGTGGTACAGGTCAGGCTGGTGGTCGAGGTGACCAGGGCGACCTTGCCGGAGGAGGCGGACATGTTCACGCTGCCGGTCGCGTCGGGGGTCGGGAGCGGCTGGCCGGCGGTTCCACCGGCGCCTTGGGCGAGGTAGACGCCACCAGGGGCGATGCTGCCGGACAAGGTGATCTTGTTCGCCCAGGAGGTGCCGGCGGCGGACGCGTACTGGATCGACCAGCCGGTCAGGTCGACCGCTGAACCGCTGTTGTTCGTCAGTTCGATGAAGTCGTTCGTGTACGGCGCGCCGGAGTTGCCGCCGCCGCCGTACACCTCGGTGATGACCACGGTGGACGAGGCGGCGAGTGCCGGGGCGGCCGCGATCGCGGAGACCGTCCCGGCGGCGATGAGACTGGAGGTGACCACAAGGGCGCCCAGGCGGCGCCGTGATCGGTTCAGGGCTGACATGAGGCGGATTCTCACACCCGGACCAGGCCGCGCCAAGGGCCAACAGGTGAACACCCGGAAGGGACGGGAAGGTCAGGGGTGATCATGCGAGCGAGAAGGGCAGCCGAGTGCCGTCGCCGGCGGGCCGCAGCGAGATCAGTGGCGCTCGTGCACCGGCGGACGGCGCGATCAGTGGTGCTCACTCGCCGGTATGGCAGAGCGCGATCAGCGGTGATCATTGGCCGGTGGGGTGCAGCGCGATCAGGTGGTGCACCTCCAGTGGTTCTGCCTTGCCCTTGAGGGGGAGTAGGCCGAGGGACTCGGTCACCGCGTCCGGGAGCAGCGCCTTCGTGCCCGGCCCGATCGCGACCCCTCCGCCAGGAGCCTTGCCCTCGATCCGGGAGGCGACGTTGACCGTGTCGCCGATCACGGTATGGGTCCGCCCGCCCTCGGTGCCGAGCAGGCTCACCGACGCGATCCCGCTGTTGATACCGACCCGGAACCGCGGCCAGTCGGGATGCGCCGCCTGGACCGCCGCCGCGGCCTCCTGCAACGCGAGCCCGGCGGCGGCCGCCCGGGCCGCGTGGTCGGCCTGATCGCCGCGCTTGTTGAAGGTGACCATCAACGCGTCCCCGATGATCCGGTCCACCTCGCCGCCGTGCCGCCGGACCACCGGCGGGACCACGACCTCGAAGTACGTGTTGAGCATGCCGGTCACCTCGGTCGGCTCGTGGTTCTCCGAGAAGGTGGTGAACCCCTGGAGATCCGCGAACAGCACGCTCAGTTCCCGCCGGCCGGACACGGTGTCGGCGAGGTACAGGTCGGAGAACCGTTCCTCCCGCCACTGGATCCGCACGCCCGCGACAACCAGGACGAACGCGGCCAGCAGGAGCAGATGCCACTCCCACCACGACAACGCCCAGTTCCGGGAGAAGACCAGCGCGATCATCGCCTCGCCCAGCAGCACGAAGGCGGTGATCATCGAGAGCAGCATGAGGGAAGGCCGCTGCCACCACAGCCGCAGGTAGCGCGCGGCGGCGACGGCGTACAGGACGACTGCCGGTACGGCGAGAGCGGTGAGGATCCCGTCGGCGCTCTCGGGAACCCTGGTGCCGTGCAACGGCGGCAACCGCAACAGGGAGGCTACGGCCCACAGCACCATCAAGAGGAGCAGCCCGGCGCGCAACCACCGTCCCCAGCGCATGGCCGCCGGCAGCCGGCTCCCGGACAGCCTGAGGCTGGACAGCAACGCGAACACCGAGCCGAGCGCGATCCCGATCGGAGTCGCCAGGACGAACCCCGCGTTCGGAGTGTCGAGCAGGATGCCGGGCGTCGCCAGCGCGTGCAGGCCGAGGAATCCGGCCGCCGACAGGAAGGCCAACGCGACCAGGAACACCCGGGGATCACCTCGCTGCAGCGCCGCCGCACCACTCGCATGAGCCAGTACTGCGCTGAGCAACGCCGTGGTGAGCACCAGCCAGAAGTGCGACGGGTGGTGTTGCCAGTGCACGTCGAGCCGTGGTTCGCGGATCAGCACGGCCAGGCCAACCAGCGGCACCAGCAGCACCAGCGAGGTGGCGACCAACATCGCAGGGGAGTAGACGAACTTCCGCTCAGGCATTCGTGACCTTGAGATGCTCGTGGACCTGCGACACCACCACCGATCCCTCACCGACCGCGGAGGCGACCCGTTTGACCGAGCCGCACCGGACGTCGCCCACCGCGAACAGGCCGGGAACCGTCGACTCGTAGGGCTGCGGCGGGCGAGAACAGGTCCACCGGGAGTCAGCGGCGGCATCCGCCCCGGCCAGGATGTACCCGTGCCCGTCGTGCCCGACGGCTTCGGGGAGCCAGCCGGTCCCGGGCTCGGCGCCGATCATCACGAACAGCCCGTCGACCGCCAGTCGGCTCTCCTCGCCGGTCTGGCGATCTCGCAGCGTGATGCTCTCCAGCCGACCCTCGCCACTGCCGCCGACGATCTCGGTCGACGGCCGGACGACCACGTTCTCGGCCGCGTCGATCGCTTCGATCAGGTACTGCGACATGGTCCGGACGAGGGAGTCGCCGCGGATGACGAGGCTGACCTGGCGGCAGTAGCGAGCCAGGTGCAGCACCGCCTGCCCGGCCGAGTTGCCGCCGCCCACCACGCACGCGTCACGGCCGGTCAGCCCGTGCGCCTCGGAGACGCTGGCGCCGTAGTACACGCCGGCGCCGGCGAGCGCTTCGAGGTCGGGAACCCCGAGCCGGCGGTACGCGACGCCCGTCGCCAGCACGACCGCCTTGGCCGACACCTCGCCGACCTCACCGATCTCGGCGCGGAATCCGTGCTCCATCGGCTCGATCCGATCGACCTGCCGCATCAGCACGAAGTGCGCCCCGAACACCCACGCCTGCTGGTAGCCGCGCTGAGCGAGTTCCGAGCCGGTGACGCCGCGGGAGAAGCCCAGATAGTTGCGGATCAGCGAACTCGTGCCGGCCTGCCCGCCGATCGCCTCCCGCTCGACGACCAGGGTCCGCAGGCCCTCCGACGACGCGTAGACCGCGGCCGCGAGCCCGGCCGGACCGGCACCGACGACCAGTAGGTCGAACTCGCGCCGCTCACCGGCCAGAGTGGTCCGCACACCCCAGGCCTCGGCCACCTCGGCATCGGTCGGATCGTGCAGCACCGCACCGCCGACCGCGGCCATCCAGACGAGGACGCCGGCGCCCGGATCGGGTTCGCCGATCTCGTGCAGGACGTCGTTCGCCGGTGGTGAGCCGCTCGGCCGGAAGGCGTTGGGGATGCCGTTGCGGGTCAGCAGGCTGGTGATGGCATGGCCGCGGGCGTTGTGTTCCTCGGCGATCACCACCACCTCACGAAGGTTGGCGATCTCGTTGCGGGACCACTCCTGGACGAACTCCGCGACCGTGCGGTGGAACAGTTCGTCGTGCGCGATCCACGGCTTCAATACGTAGTAGCTGATGTCGCCGACGGCCATCGCCGCCAGGATCGCGGCGGCCGTCTCCCGGTCCGCCCAGGCGCCCCATTCGATCAGCAGCGCCCGCCGGGCATCCGGATGCAGGGTCCGCGCCCGGCCGAGGATCTGCGACCGCTCGGCATCGGTGAACGCGTGGTCGACCAGCACGACCGCGACCCGCTGGTCGAGGTCGCGGGCCTGTTGCAGACAGCGGAGCGCGTCGGCCGCGGTCAGCTCACCGCGGACTCTGAAGTCGACTCCGAAACTGCGCTCCAGTTCGGTCTCGAGCCGGTCCAGTCGCTCCGGGTCTCGGTCGGCCACAAGGATCAGTGGCCGTGCCGCCCGAAGGCTCGGCTTTCCTTCCGGGTCCCCACCCATGAAGCGACAGTAGGTCCGGCAGGTCGGCCGGGCAACGAATCATTCGTTTGATCGCCGGTCCTGTCCGCCCCAGTGGGACAGGACCGGCGAAGCCTCAAACGGTCAGCAGGCTGATCCCGGCCTAGTTGACGTTGACGGCGGACCAGGCCGCTGCCACCGTCGCCCGCTCGGTGCTGGTGGCGCCGTACAGGTCGGTGGCCGCGTTCAGGGTCGCGGTCCGGGCCTGTGCGTAGGTGGTACCCGTCGTCATGTAGACGGTCAGGGCGCGGTACCAGATCTTGCCGACCTTGGCCTGGGTGATGCCGGTGACGGTCGAGCCGTTGCAGGTGGTGGAGTTGTGCGGCAGGCCGCCGATCTCCTTGGCCCCGCTGCCCTCGGAGGCGAGGTAGGCGAAGTGGTTGGCGACACCGGAGGAGTAGTGCACGTCGATGTTGCCGATCCCGGAGTACCAGCAGTCCTTGGAGTTGCCGTCCTTGCTCGGCTGGTCCATGTAGCGCAGCGCCGGGCGGTCCTTCATGATCTCCTCGCCGATGTAGTAGTCGCCCGGGTCGGCGGCGTTGTTGGCGGAGAACTCGACGAAGGTGCCGAAGATGTCGCTGGTGGCCTCGTTCAGGCCGCCGGACTCACCGGAGTAGGTCAGGTTGGCGGTCGCCGTGGTGACGCCGTGGGACATCTCGTGGCCGGCCACGTCGATCGACACCAGCGGTCCAGCGACGACGCCGTCACCGTCGCCGTACGTCATCTGCTTGCCGTCCCAGAACGCGTTCACGTAGTTGACGCCGTAGTGGACGCGGCTCGGAACACCCTTGCCGTTGTTGAAGATTCCGTTGCGGCCGTGGTTGACCTTGAAGTAGTCGAACGTGGTCGCCGCGCCGTAGTGCGCGTCCACGGCGGCCGAGGCCCGGTCGGTGTTCAGCCCGTTGCCCCAGTGGTTGTCCGCGTCGGTGAACTTGACCGCGACCGGGCAGCCGATGCCGAAGATCTGGCACCAGATCGAGTCGGTCTTGTTCTGCGCGTCGAGGGTGGTGCCGCCGCCGCGGACGCCGTCGGTCAGCGTGAACCCGCCCGTCGCCGCGGTGGTGTCGATCGGCACCGTCCCGGAGTACAGGCTCTTGCCGTCGCCGGTCGCCGTGTGGATGTGCTGCTCGGTGACGAGTTTGGCGCCGGTCAGGGCGTCGATCGTGGTGGTGACGTGGCTGGGCGTGCCGTCGGCCTGGGTGCCGCCGGTCGCGACTCGGTAGGCCAGGCGCGGTGCGCCCTTGCGGGCCTCGATCACCAAGGTCGGCTTGCCTTCGGCCTCGAGGCCGCGGGTGACCGCCTTGGCGGTGGCGGTGGCGGCACTGACCTTCGGGGTCCGGCCGACGTTGGCCGACCGGTCCAGGGTCAGGCTGGCGCCCTTCAACGTGCCGTCCTTGGCCTGGTGGACGACGATGTCGCCGCCGAGCACTGGCAGGCCGCCGATGCTGCGGTCCATCCGGACGTGGCTGGAGCCGTCGGCGTCGACGATGACGTCGCGGACCGCGAACGCGTCGGCGGCGGTGGCCTTGACCGTGCCGGGATTCTGGCCGATCGCGGCCTTGGCCCGGGCGACCGCCGCGGCGGGGGTCGGACCGGGTTCTGCCGTGGGGGCACCGGTGGCTGTCGAGACGCCGGTCAGCCCGAGGGCGGTTGCGGTCGCCACTGCGGTGGCAGCGGCGAGCAGGGCGGATTTGTTCATCCTCGCGCTCCTTCAAGAGTGTCCCGGAGGCCTCACGCCCCAGGAACGAGGTGCTGGAACGTTACCGCTCAGTCACCTAGGGTGGCCAGAGGTCGGGAAAACTTGTCTTTCCCGCGCGCTCCCGGCCTTTTGGTCCGAGCCGGGCGATACCGTCGCTGCATGGCGGCGACCAAGGCAATCGAGCTGGAGATCGGCGAGCGGACGGTCCGGATCAGCAACCCGGACAAGCCGTACTTCGCCGACCGCGGACTGACCAAGCTGGACATCGTGAACTACTTCCTCGCCGTCGGCGACGGCATCCTCGGCGCGCTGCGGAACCGTCCGACCACGCTGGAGCGCTGGCCCGGCGGCTGGTTCGAGGGCGCCAAGCTGTCCACCCGGATGGACAACAAGGGCGACGCGTTCTACCAGAAGCGGGTCGCCAAGGGCGCGCCCGAGTGGGTCGAGACCGCGACGATCAAGTTCCCCAGCGGGCGGCCGGCCGACGAGGTCTGCCCGACCGAGCTGGCCGTGGTCGCCTGGGCAGCCAACCTCGGCACCCTCACCTTCCACCCCTGGCCGGTCCGGCGCCCCGAGCTGGACTCACCCGACCAGTTGCGGATCGACCTGGACCCCCAGCCCGGCACCGATTTCAAGAGCGCCGCCGCGGTCGCTCCCGTACTGCGTGAGCTGCTGGCTGAGCACGGCCTGGAAGGCTTCCCGAAGACGTCGGGAGGCCGCGGACTGCACGTGTACGTGCCGATCGAGCCGCGCTGGAACTTCGTCGAGGCCCGGCGCGCGGTGATCGCGGTCGGCCGCGAGCTGTCCCGCCGGATGCCCGAGCAGGTGACGGTGAACTGGTGGAAGGAGGAGCGCGGCGAGCGCGTCTTCATCGACTACAACCAGATGGCCCGGGACCGCACCATCGCCTCGGCGTACTCCGTCCGGCCCAACGAGCGGGCGCGGGTCTCCGCGCCGCTGCGCTGGGAGGAGGTCGACGAGGTGGTTCCGGACGACTTCGACGTGCTGACCATGCCGGCCCGGTTCGCGGAGGTCGGCGATCTGCACGCGGCGGTGGGGGAGAAGGCGTTCTCGCTGGAGTCCCTGCTGGAGCTGTCGGCGAAACACGAACGAGACTTCGGCGAGGGCGACATGCCGTACCCGCCGGAGTACCCGAAGATGCCCGGCGAGCCCAAGCGCGTCCAGCCGTCGAAGGACCGCGACCGGCCGAAGGAGTAGCTCTGCTGCCGCCGGGGGCGGGTCAGAAGGTGCGGAGGGCGCCGCCGTCGACGGGGATGATGGCGCCGGTGATGTAGGACGCGACGGGCGACAGCACGAACGCGGCCACCCGGCCGAACTCGTCGGGGGTGCCATAGCGGCGCAGCGGGATGGTCTTCTCCGAGGCCCGCCGGGCGGCGATCGGGTCGCCGCTCTTGCCGTCGAGCTCCTTCAGCCGGTCGGTGGCGATCCGGCCGGGCATCAGGCCGTTCACCCGGATCCCGTTCGGGCCGAGCTCGTCGGCGAGCGTCTTGGCCACCATCGCCAGACCCGGGCGCAGGCCGTTGGAGATCGCCAGGCCGGGGATCGGCGACTTGACCGACGACGAGAGCACGAACGCGATCGACGTACCGTCGGTGCCGGCCCGGGCGACCGCGCGGGCGATCCGCAGACCGCCGAGGAACACGCTGTCGAACGCCGCGCGCCAGTCGTCCTCCTCGGTCTCGAGCGCGGTACCGGGCCGGGGCCCGCCGACGCTGATCAGCGCGCCGTGCAGACTGCCCCACTTGGCGATCGCTGTCGCGGCCAGCCGCTCGGCGCTCTCCGGGTCGGCGTTGTCCACCGAGATCCCGACCACCTGGTCACCGAGCTGGGCAGCGGCCCGGGAGATCGAGTCCTCGTTCCGGCTCGAGATCACCAGCCTGGCACCCTCTTCCGCCAGCGCCTTGGCGGTTGCATAGCCAAGCCCACCGCTGGCGCCGGTGACGATGTACACGCGATCGCGAAGTCCGAGGTCCACGCGACCATCCTGCCTCACCGGCCCCGATCCCGCCGCCGAGCGCGCCGCGAACTGTGGCATCGATCTCATCTGTCGGACGTCTGTCTCATCTCCCAGCGCGGAAATTCACCGGCGAACCGTCGGCTCCACCTCGCCCGGCAGCCGACACGCCGGTGATGGTTGTAGCCGAGGGCAATCAGCAGCCGTCAGTACGCCGAGCGGCGGAGTGGGGTGTCGGTGGTGGTGGTGTTGAGGTGCCAGGCGGTGTTGACCAGGCCCAGGTGGGAGAAGGCTTGCGGGAAGTTGCCGAGCATGCGTCGGGCGACCGGGTCGTACTCCTCCGCGAGCAGACCCACATCATTGCGTAGGGCAACGAGTTTGGCGTACAGGTCGCGGGCCTCGCCGACGCGGCCGATCATCGCCAGGGCGTCGGCCAGCCAGAAGGAGCAGATCAGGAAGGTGCCCTCGTGGTCGGGCAGTCCGTCGTCGACGTCGTCGGTCAGGTACCGCCGGACGAAGCCGTCGGAGCCGAGTTCTGCGCGGACCGCCTCGACCGTGCCGACGACCCGTGGATCGCCGGGCGGGAGGAAGCCGACCTGCGGAATGAGCAGCACCGAGGCGTCGAGCGCCTTGCTCCCGTAGGCCTGGGTGAACGTGTTCCGCTCGGCGTCGAATCCCTCCGCACAGACCTGTCGGTGGATCTCGTCGGCCGTCGCCCGCCACTGTTTCGCCGGACCACTCATGCCGAATCGCTCGACCGCCCGCGCCGCCCGGTCGAACGCCACCCACGCCATCACCTTGGAGTAGGTGAACTGCTGCCGCGCGCCGCGGACCTCCCAGATGCCCTCGTCCGGGAGGTGCCAGACGTCGCCGAGGTGCCGCATCAGTCCGCTTTGCATCGCCCAGGCGTCGTCGCTCGGCCCGATCCGCGTCTCCCGGGCCAGGGCGAGCACGTCCATCACCTCGCCGAACACGTCGAGTTGCAACTGGTCGGCCGCCGCGTTCCCGATCCGCACCGGCGCCGAACCACCGAACCCGGGCAGCCACGGCGCCTCGAACTCGGGCAACCTGCGCTCGCCCGTGACGCCGTACATGATCTGCAGGGCCGAAGGCGAGCCGGCGATCGCCCGAAGCAGCCAGTCGCGCCAGGCTTGCGCCTCCTCGGTGAAGCCGGACCGCAGCAGCGCGGCCAGCGTCATCGTTGCGTCTCGCAACCAGCAGAACCGGTAGTCCCAGTTCCGCCCACCGCCCAGCGCCTCGGGTAGCGAGGTGGTCGGCGCGGCGACGATCCCGCCCGACGGGGTGTAGGTGAGTGCCTTCAGGGTGAGCAATGACCGGGTGACCTCCTCGCTCATCTCGCCGGCATCCGTACTGCGTCCGATCCACTCGCTCCAGTAGCTCTCGGTCGGCTTGAGCGCGGCGAGCGCATCGGTCGGGGTCGGCGGCGGCAGGTGCGACGGGTGCCAGGTGAGCACGAACCAGGCCCGATCGCCCGCGCTGACCTCGAAGTCCGCGTACGTCGCGAAGTCGCGCCCGTACTGGTGGACGTCGCTGCGCAGGGCGACGGAGTCGGGCCCGGCGATCGCGACGATCTGCCCGTCCACCTGGCGCACCCACGGGACCACGTGCCCGTAGTCGAACCGCAGCCGCAGCTCGGACCGCATCGAGACGGTGCCGCTGATCCCCTCGACGATGCGCACCACGTCGGGCGCGACATCGCGCGGCGGCATGAAATCGATCACCCGGACAGAGCCGCTCGGGGTGGACCATTCCGTCTCGAGCACGAGCGTGTCGCCGCGGTAGTGCCGGGTGCTCCTGGCGCTGCCGTCGCGCGGCCGGAGCCGCCAGTGGCCGTTGTCGTCGGTGCCGAGCAGGGCCGCGAAGCAGGCGGGGGAGTCGAAGCGGGGGAGACAGAGCCAGTCGATCGAGCCGTCAGTCGAGACCAGCGCCGCCGTCTGGGTGTCCCCGATCAGCGCGTAGTCCTCGATCCGCCGGTCCGGAAGCGGCTGCCGCCGGTTCGGGTCCACCTTCGGAGCCGACGGCGCCGTCTGGGGCCGCTGCTGTCTCGTCACCGTTCACGTCCCGTCGGGAGAAGTACACCAAGCCGCCGATGGCCAGCATGGCGAAGAAGAACCACTGCAACGCGTAGAAGAAGTGTGGCCCGTCGTCGATCTCCGGTCCGGGAAACCCGCCGAAGGCCGGGTCTGCCGCCGGCACCTGCTGATCCACGGTCAGGTACCCGTCGTACAGGTTCAAGCCGAGTGCCGAGGCGAACGCCGGCCCGTTGATCAGCCGTGCGGTGCCGTCCACCGGAGTGCCGCCGCTGGTGCGACCACCGCGCTCACTGCGGCGAAGTCTGCCGGTGATGGTGACCTCTCCACTCGGAACCGCGGGAATGGTGCTCGGAGCGAGCTGCCCGCCCTGCCGAGGCAGGAACCCCCGGTCAACCAGTACTGCGCTGCCGTCGTCCAGCATCAGAGGGGTGACGATCTCGAAGCCCGGCTTGTCCCGGACGTTGCGGTAGCGCAGTACGACCTGCTTGGTGGCGTCGTAGCGCCCGGTGACCGTCGCGGTACGCCAATCGTGCTGGTCGCCGACCACTCGCTGCGGTCCGACCACCTCGGCCAGGGGAGCCGGGGGAGCGGCGAGGTTGCTCCGCGTGACGTCGTTGCGGGTTTTGCGCTCGTCGAGCCGGTGCAACTGCCAGCGGCCGAGCTGCACACACGCCCCGGCGAGCACCAAAATCACCAACGCGGCGGCGATCCACCGGGTATTCAGCAAGGGGTGTGAGCTTCGGGGCACGCTTCGAACTTAAGCCATCCTCCGAAACGCCCACCCCTCGCCCGCCGATGGCACGTAGGCTGGGGGCGTGACAGCGCCCAGCAGCACCCCGCTCGGCCTGGCCGACAACTACGGCCGGGTCGCCACCGATCTGCGTGTCTCCCTCACCGACCGGTGCAACCTACGCTGCACCTATTGCATGCCGGAGGAAGGCCTCGACTGGCTCGCCAAGCCCGAGTTGCTGACGGACGACGAGATCGTCCGGCTGGTCTCGATCGCGGTCACCCACCTGGGCGTCGACGAGATCCGCTTCACCGGCGGCGAGCCGCTGCTGCGCCGCGGCCTGGTCGGCATCGTCGCCCGTACTACGCAACTGCAGCCCCGGCCGCAGGTCTCTCTCACCACGAACGGCATCGGCCTGTCCCGCCAGGCGGAGGCGCTCCGCGAGGCCGGCCTCGACCGGGTGAATGTGAGCCTCGACACGATCCGGCGGGACACCTTCCAGGAACTCACCCGGCGGGACCGGCTGCAGGACGTCCTGGACGGCCTGGCGGCAGCTCACAAGGCAGGTCTGGCCCCGGTGAAGGTCAACGCCGTGCTGATGCGCGGGATGAACGACGACCAGGCGCCCGACTTGCTGCAGTTCTGCCTGGACCACGACTACGAGTTGCGCTTCATCGAGCAGATGCCGCTCGACGCCCAGCACGGCTGGAGCCGCGACACGATGATCACCGCCGACGAGATCCTCGAGCGGCTCGCCGACCGCTTCGACCTGCAGCCGACCGACGCGGCCAGCCGGGGCAGCGCTCCGGCCGAGTCCTTCACGGTGCGGGGCGGCCCGGCGACGGTCGGCATCATCGCCTCGGTCACCCGGCCGTTCTGCGGCGACTGCGACCGGGTCCGGCTGACCGCCGACGGCCAGGTGCGCGACTGCCTGTTCGCGCGGACCGAATCCGACCTGCGGACGGCGCTGCGGGCCGGCGCCGACGACGAGGACCTGGCCGACCGCTGGCGGCGGGCGATGCGGGGCAAACTGCCCGGCCACGGCATCGCCGACCCGGCCTTCCTGCAACCCGCCCGGCCGATGTCGGCCATCGGCGGCTGAACCGCGCGCCGGACGTTCTGAACCGGAAATTTACTTTTTCAGCTGTAACGCGCTCGATACCTCGAGTTTCAGCCCACGAAAGGCTCTACCTCGCGCAGGAAAGAACGCCGGGCGAGGAAGTCGGAGAGGCTGTCCTTGTGCTCGTCACAAGCCAGCCAGGTCTTGCGCCGGTCGGGGGTGTGGATCTTCGGGTTGTTCCACAACAGCGCCCAGGTGGCCGGTTGGCCGCATCCCCTTGCAGAGCAGACGGACGGCAGTGCTTCTTCGGTCATCGGTGCGCTCTCCTGAGGCCATTCCTGTCGGTGCAGGCAATTGTTCCTGACCACTCAATAATCAATAGCCTGGGCAAAATGAAGCGACGTCGGACAGCCACGGGGGGAGCCGTCCGACGCCGCATCAAGTCTCTGAATTCCATCCGTGAACTTCAGAGCACGCGGGAGATTCTGACACGGATCAGTCTTGAGAATCCAGTCCCGACGCGGATCACTTTTCGGTGTCGAGATCGCGGCCCAGTTCCGCCCGCGCCGGCGGTAGGTAAACCTCGGCTCCGGACACCTTCGCGGTCCGCCGCGCATTGGCCAGCACCACCGCCACCGAGGGCAGGAAAACCGCACCGACGATGAACATCCACCGCCACGGCGACGGGGTCAGGACGGCGAGCACGAAGCAGACGATGCGCAGCGACATCATCCAGGCGTAGCGGACGATCCTGCTGTCCAGATCCTCTGACCGGGCGGGCTGCGCACTCGTCACCGAGATGACGGTTTCGTCGGCCCGTTCACGGCGTTTCGACATCTATCCTCCTCAGCAACACCAACGGTACGCCGCCACGGAAGCGTGGGCGCACCCAGGAGAAGGGGAACTGTCATGACCGATCGCACCTACCGAGTCACCGAGATCGTCGGAACGTCCAAGGAGGGCGTCGACGCGGCGATCACGAACGCGATCACCAGGGCCGGCGAGACGCTGCGGCACCTGGACTGGTTCGAGGTGACCCAGGTCCGCGGCCACATCGTCGACAACGCGATCGACCACTACCAGGTCGGCCTGAAGGTCGGCTTCCGCCTGGAGGACAGCTGATCCACCCAGACGGCCGGTACCGCGAACCGCCCGGGCCCGCCCGGTTCGCAGTACCGGCGGGTGCGGGCGATAGCGTTCGTCCGGCAGTGGCAGAAGACTTCAGTGAGGAGACGTAGTCGTGGCTAGATCGGTACTCGTGACCGGCGGTAACAGGGGCATCGGCCTGGCGATCGCGACCGCCTTCAAGGAGGCCGGGGACCAGGTCGCCGTCACCTACCGCAGCGGTGAGCCGCCCGAGGGCTTCCTCGGCGTCAAGTGCGACGTCACGGACGCCGAGCAGGTGGAGGCCGCGTTCGACACGATCGCGACCGAGCACGGCCCGGTCGAGGTGCTGATCGCGAACGCCGGCATGACCCGCGACACGCTGCTGCTGCGGATGTCCGACGACGACTGGGACGCGGTCATCCAGACCAACCTGACCGGCTCGTTCCGGGTCGCCAAGCGGGCGGCCAAGGGGATGCTGCGGCTGCGCAGGGGCCGGATCGTCTTCATCTCCTCGGTGGTCGGCCTGCTCGGCTCGCCCGGCCAGGTGAACTACGCGGCCAGCAAGTCCGGCCTGATCGGGATGGCCCGCTCGATGGCCCGCGAACTCGGCAGCCGTGGCATCACCGCGAACGTGGTCGCGCCGGGCTTCGTCGAGACCGACATGACCGCGGTGCTGCCCGAGGAGACCCAGAAGCAGTACCTGAGCCAGATCCCGCTCGGCCGGTTCGGGTCGACCGACGAGATCGCCAAGGCGGTCCGCTGGATCGCCTCGGAGGAGGCCGGCTACATCACCGGCGCCGTGATCCCGGTCGACGGCGGTATCGGCATGGGTCACTGACCGGCCACCGTCCTCCTCGTATTCCGTACCAGACCTCTCCGCTCCAGCTCATCAGAAAGGGCCTGCCCGTGGGCATCCTCGACGGCAAGCGCATCCTGGTCGCGGGCGTCACGCTCGACTCCTCGATCGGTTTCGCCACGGCCAAGGTCGCGCAGGAACAAGGCGCCACCGTGCTGATCTCCAACTTCGGCCGCGCGCTCGGCATCACCAAACGGATCGCCAAACGGCTGCCGGTGGAGCCGCCCGTGCTGGAGTTGGACGTCACCGACGAAGCGCATCTGGCCGCCCTGCCGGACGCGATCCGCGAGCACGTGGACGGCCTGGACGGGGTCGTGCACTCGATTGCCTATGGCAACCCGGAGACGATTCTGGGCGGCAAGTTCCTGGACGGACCGTGGGACGACGTGTCCCGCGCCGTGCACGTCTCGGCGTACAGCCTGAAGGCGCTGGCGGTGACGTGTGCGCCGTTGATGAGCCGTGGTGGCAGCATCGTGGGGCTGACCTTCGACGCCACCGTGGCCTGGCCGGGGTACGACTGGATGGGCGTCGCGAAGGCGGCGCTGGAGTCGACCTCGCGGTACCTGGCGCGCGACCTCGGCGCGCAGGGCATCCGGTGCAACCTGGTGTCGGCAGGACCGCTGAAGACCCTGGCCGCGAAGGCGATCCCCGGCTTCGAGAAGTTCGAGGAGCCGTGGCTCGAGCGGGCTCCGCTGGGCTGGGACCCGTCCGATCTGGAGCCGACCGGCAAGACCATCGTCGGCCTGCTCAGCGACTTCTTCCCCTCCACCACCGGCGAGATCATCCACGTCGACGGCGGCTATCACGCGATGGGTGCCTAAGTGCTCACTTCCCTGGTCGAGCTCCGCGTCCTGGACGGGGCCAACCTCTACTTCAGCCGTGCGGCGGTCAAGCTGACCCTCGATCTGACCGCACTGATCGACGCCCCGGCGCCGGCCGCGAAGGCGTACGCGTCGGCGCTCGGTCTCGGCGCCACCCGGCCCGGCCGGATCGGGTCGGGCTTCCGGCAGCGGTTCGCGGTCCGGGTGGTCGGGCACATCGTCCGGCGGATCGCCCGGGAGGCCGGCATCGGCCGGATCGGTGTCCGGGTCCGGTCGGAGTCCGACGTGCACCGGCTCGTCGTCGCTTTCCCGTGGGCGCACGAAGGACGGGCCCGGGCGCTCGGTGCGGCGATCGTCGAGGTCGTCGACGCGTTCGGCTCCGAGGACCTGCCCGACCTCGTCAGCAGTGTGGGTGACCGGGTCCGCAACGAGCCGGCCGGCGACCCGCCGCCGACCCTGCGGCCCAAGGTCCCGGTCGTCGCCGTGACCGGCACGAACGGCAAGACGACCACCTCGCGGATGATCGCGCACATCGGCCGCGCGGCCGGCCTGCACGTCGGCTGGTCGAGCACCGACGGCGTGTACTACGACGGCGAACTCGTCAAGTACGGCGACTTCTCCGGGCCGAGCGGCGCCGGCCAGGTGCTCTCGCAGCCCGGCGTGCAGTTGGCGGTCACCGAGACAGCCCGTGGTGGCATCCTGCGGCGCGGCGTCGGCGTCGCGTACAACGACGTCTCGGTGGTCACGAACGTCACCGCCGACCACCTCGGCCTGGGCGGGATCGACACCGTCGACCAGCTCGCCGAGGTGAAGGCGGTGATCACCAAGATCACCCGGCCGCGCGGCTGGTGCGTGGTCAACGGCGACGACCCGCGGACCTTCGCGATGCGGCTCGACTCGCCGGCCAAGTGCTGGGTCTTCTCCCGGGACCCCGACTCGCCGTCGATCCGGGCCGTGCTCGACGAGGGCGGCCGGGCCACCACCGTGCTGGACGGGTTCATCACCGTGCTCGACCAGTCGAGCGACGCCGAACCGCTGCTGAAGGTCGTCGACGTCCCGATGACGCTGTCCGGCCTGTCCCACTACAACGTGGAGAACGCGCTCGCGGCGGCCTCGGCCGCCCTCGGACTCGGGCTGCCCCGGAACGCGGTGATCGAGGGACTGAGCACGTTCAGCCCGGCGGAGAACAACCCCGGCCGGATGAACATGTACTCCGTCCGCGACTTCACCGTGGTGATCGACCTGGCCCACAACGAGGCCGGGCTCGAGGCGCTGCTGGAGATCATGAACGGCGTCCGCCAGCCGGGCGGGCGGCTGCTGCTCGCACTCGGCTCGCCGGGTGACCGGGCCGACGACATGGTGGCGGCGATGGGTGCGATCGGGGCCCGCGGGGCGGACCGGGTGGTGATCGGGCACAAGGGTGACTACCTGCGCGGCCGGCCGCCGGAGGAGCTGGAGGCCGTCTTCCGGGAAGGCACCAGCTCGGTCGGCGTCGACGACGTACCGTCCTATCCGACCGAGTTGGAGGCGGCCAAGGCGCTGGTCGGCGAGGCGGAGGCGGGTGACGTGGTCGCGGTGATGTCTCTGCAGGATCGGGCGAGTCTTGACGAGTGGTTGCGGTCCGAGGGGGCTACCGTCGATAACCCGGAGACCTTGAAGGCGAAGGTCGAGCGAGCACAGCACTGACCCCCGGACCCCACCGCCCGGGGGCGGAATGGGGTTCCCATGCGCTACTTGTGGTCGATACCGGCGGCGGTGATCGCCTGGTTCGTGGCCGGCTTCGCGCCGACGTACCTGCGCGGGTTGCCGGAGGCATCGTCCACGCTCGTGTCACCCCGGGTGGACCTGCTCGTGCTGGGCGGGTTCGCCGGGGGAGTGCTGGCCGGCCTGATCGTCGGCCGGCTGCGGATCGCGGCGCCGCTGGTCCTGGTCGTTGCCTTCGGCGTCTGGTTGCTGAGCGGGAACCCGCTGTCCGCCAGAGGTTTGCTGGCCACGGTGCTGGTGGCAAGCGTCGTCGGCGCGATCTTCGGTGCGCTGGGCAGCCGGAGTTCGGTGGTCGCCGCGTTCGCGCTGGCCGTGCCGGTCGCCTGGTACGCGCTGCGCCCGGCGGCTGATCTGATGGACTGGCGCTGGCTGTGGCAGTTGAACGGTTTGCTCGTCGCCATCGGTCTCGCCCTCGTCCTGTACGTCGCCTGCTGGCGGCGCGGGTGGTCCTCGGCGTACTACTGGCTGCCGTTGACCGCCGTGTACATCACCGCGTTCGCCCTCGTCGACGGAGTGCAGGCGGTCACCGGAGCGAGTGGTCACAGTACGGACGAGGTCGCGAACGCCGGCACGGACGCTTTCTTCAGCGCGTTCGAGCCGCTGCTTCGCGAGTACTGGCCGTGGCTCGCGCTGGCGGTCCTGCTGGCCATCCCGATGGTCGCGCTGAAGCTTCGGGCCCTGCCGCCGCCACCCCCGCCACGGTCGCCGTACGACGACCGCACGAACGACGCCGTGCTGTCCGACGACCTGGACTGGGTCGACCGCGAAGAGCCGCCGCGGCGGCTGCTTCCGGCGCGCCGGTGAAAACCGTTTTAGTGAAAGCTCAACTATAAACTTCCGAGCGTCAGGGAACCGCCCAACTTCCCGGAGGACTCGTGAAACTTCGTCTCGCCCTCGGAACCGCCACTGCCGCCGCCGTCGTCGCGGTCGGCATCACGCCGGCTTCGGCCTACCAGGACCAGAGCGCCGACGCGTTCGACTGCGTCCAGGGTCTCGCCTGCTTCTACGAAACCACCAGCTTCAGCGGTAAGAGCGTCACCTACGCCAACCCGCCGGAGTCCTGCACCCGACTGCCCTTCGCCCCCGGCTCGCTCTTCAACTGGAGCAGCAAGGACATCTACCTCTACCGCACCGCCGACTGCACCGGCACGGCTTCGCTGGAGCCCGCCAACAACTTCCACAGCTACCCCGGCCGCACCTTCCTGAGCTTCCGCGCCGGCTAACGCCCGTGTCGGAGCCCTAGGTCAGCAGGGTTCGACCGAGCCAGCCGTCTTCGCGGAACCCCGGTGGAATCGCGAAGACGGCCGAGCCGATGGTGGTGGTCCATTCGTTCAGCGCGTCCGCGGCGTCGAGGCGGGCGAGCAGCGGGAGGAACTGGCTGACGATGTCCGCCTGGTAGCTCAGGAAGATCAAGCCGGACTCGCGGGTGGCGCCGGTGTCCTGCACGTAGTTGAGGCCCTTGCGGAAGATCCGGCGCCCGTCGTTCGTGGAGTGGTGGGACAGGCGCGCGTGCGACGTCTCCGCGATCACCAGTCGGCCCTCGGCGTCCCGCTTCTCGAGGTCCAGGTCGTCCTGCTCGACGGACCCGGTCAGCGGTGCGCCGTTGGACAACGTCCGCCCGACCGCGCGCTCCTGCTCGGACCGGGTCAACTCGTCCCAGGTGTCCAGGTTCATCGTGATCCGCCGGACCACCAGCGTCGTACCGCCGGTCAGCCAGCCGTCGGTGGACCAGACCGTGCTGTCGAACTCCGGCGTACCGGGAGCCGGGTTGCCGCTGCCGTCGACCTGGCCGAAGAGGTTCCGCCCCGTGACCGGCTTGCCGTCAGACCCGGTCCCGTTCCAGAACCCGGTCTGCCGCCAGACCGGCCGCGCGAACGGAGCCGCGTCAGCCACCAGGCGCCGTACGGCGTGAACTACCGATACCGGGTCGTCCGCTCCGACGAGCAGGAGCAGGTCACCGCCGGACCACTGGGGCTGCAGCCGGTCGTGCGACATCGCCGGTACTGCGCTGAACCCGCGCGGCTTCTTCGCGGTCAGCCCGGGCAAGGTGAACACCTTCGGCCCGAAACCCACTGTCACGGTCAGCGCGACGTTGGCGACGGCCAACTCCGGCGCGGTGTCGCCGAGCGCGGGGCGACCGGCGCTCAGGGCAACGATGTCCTTGGTCCAGAGCCGCAGCAACCGGCCGAGCGCGGCCTGGTCGTCGGTGCTCGGCAGCAGGTTGAGGGCCACCAGTTCGGCGTGTTTGGGAGAGGCCGCGGCGATGCCCGGCTGGTGGTCGCCGTACGGGTCGATGGTGCGGGCGGCGGCCGGCTGCGCTGAGGCGGGATCGGAGGAGCTGTTGCCTAGTGCAACGGCTCCACCGGTGACCGCGGCACCGGCGGCGGCCGCACCGGCGTAGCCGAAGAGCTGCCGCCGGGAAGGCTTACCGGTCAAGGCGTGCTGGTCGGGGTTGCGGACGGGTGGTAGTGCTCTTCCTCCTCGGTGAACGCCTTCACCGGCACGGTGAGATCGTGCGAGGAACCGTCCGAGAACTTCAACGTCAGCGGTACTTCGTCGCCCGGCTTCAGGGGTTGCTTGAGCTCCATCAGCATGACGTGGTCGCCGCTCGGCTTCAGGTGCGCGTGAGACTCTGCCGGTACGGCGATGCCGCCGGTCTTCTCCCGCATCACCATCTTGCCGTCCTTCATCGCCATCTCGTGCAACTGGACCAGGCCGGCCACCGGAGAGGTTGCCGAGGTCAACTTCACCTCGGACTTGCCCGGGTTGGTCAGCGACATGAACGCCGCCGTCATCGTGATGTCCTTGGCCCCGGCGGTCGCCCGCACCCAGACGTCCTCGACGAGCACGCCAGGGGTGGTCACGGCAGCCTGGGTGGTCGCCGCGTCGGGCTTCTCGTCGGACAATCCACAAGAGGAGAGCAATGCGGGGAGGGCGATGACCAGACCGGCCATCAGCAGCTTCGTCTTCACGGACAGGCCAACGAGGCTCCACCGACCCAAGTTCCCGCGAGCGGGGACACTCGGTGTGTCCCCGCTCACGCATCGCTCAAGAGCCTGACGACTCAGCTTCCGCGCTGCTTGAATCGGCCGGGGCGGTGGCGCCGGCCAGCCCGGTCGGGGACGCGGAGCCGGAGACGGGGTCGGTCGGGGAGGCGGAGGCGGCGTCGGTCGGGGACGCGGAGCCGGAGGCGGGGTCGGTCGCGACGGCCTCGGCCGGCTCGCCGGCCGCGTCCGGCTGGACGAAGTCGGGGTCGCCGCCTTCGTCGCCGGAGCGGGCGCCGGCCTGGGCGAGGTGGGAGACCGACTCCAGGTGTGACAGCACCTGCTGGTGCTGGTCGACGCAGAGCACCACGAGGTCGCCGCGGTTCGACCGAGCCAGTGCGTGCTGCACCGCGGTCAGCTCCTCGAGCACCGTCTCGACCTGCCGGCAGCGGGCGCCGTTCTCCATCGCCGCGCGCACGCCCTCGGTCACCAGTTCGGCCGTACTGCCGCGTTGCCGGCCGCGCAGCCGGGCATCCTCGCGGACGATGACGACGTCGAAGTGCTGCGCCGCGACCTCGCCGAGCTCGCGCATGTCGTCGTCGCGCCGGTCACCCGCGGTCGCGATCACCCCGATGCGGGACGACCGGCCGAGCTCCGACGACGCGTTCAGGCTGTCGCCGAGCTTGTCGACGAAGTCGCCGAGCATCCGCATCGCCGGCGCGTTGTGGCAGTAGTCGACGATCACCGTCCGCCCGTCGACGTCGATCTCGTTCAGCCGGCCGGGGGACAGGTAGTACGACGTGTTGAAGGTCCGCAGCCCCTGCCGGATGTCGTGCAGCGGCGCCCCGGCGGCGAACGCGGCGGCCGCGGCGGCCATCGCGTTCTGCACGTTCATCATCGCCCGCCCGCCGAACGTTGCCGGCAGCAAATGCGTCCAGGCCAGCTGCATCGACCGGCGGCCGTGTTTCATGATGATCATGTCGCCCAGGTCGGACCGCTCCAGTACGACGGCCCGCCCGCCGCGCCGGCAGTGTCCCTCGATGTAGTCGCGCACCTCGGTCCCCGGCTCGGCGATGCTGAACCACACCACCTCGCCCGAGCACTTCCGCCGCATCTTCCGTACCAGCGGATCGTCGGCGTTCAGTACGGCGAACCCGTTCCGCGGTACGGCCTCGACCAGCACGGCCTTCACGTCGGCCAACTGCTCCAGCGTGTCCACCCCGCGCATGCCCAGGTGGTCCGGCTGGATGTTCAGCACCACCGCCACGTCGTTGCGCTCGTACCCGAGTCCCTCCCGCAGGATCCCGCCGCGCGCGACCTCGAACACGGCGAAGTCGACCCGCGGGTTCTGCAGCACCATCCGGGCCGACTTCGGGCCGGACGCGTCCGACCGGATCACCAGCCGCTCGTCGATCACGATGCCGTCGGTGGACGTCATCCCGACCTTGCGGCCCATCCCCTTGAAGACGTGGCTGATCATCCGCGAGGTGGTCGTCTTGCCGTTCGTCCCGGTCACCGCGACGATCGGGATCCGGCTGGTCGCGCCGGGTGGGAACAGCATGTCCACCACCGGCTTGGCGATGTACTGCGGGTCGCCGATCGTCGGGTTCGTGTGCATCCGGAACCCGGGCGCGGCGTTCACCTCGCAGATCGCGCCGCCGGTCTCGCGGACCGGCTGGGTGATGTCGGGGCAGATGAAGTCGATGCCGGCGATGTCCAGCCCGATCATCCGGGCCGCCTCCTCGGCGATCTCGACGTTCTCCGGGTGCGCCTCGAAGGTGCGATCGATCGAGATGCCGCCGGTGGACATGTTGCCGGTGAGCGTCAGCTTCACCATCGTGTCCTCGGGCGGCACGTCGTCCATTTCGAAGCCCTGCGTCCGGACCAGTTCGCGCGCCGCCGCGTTCACCGTGATCCGGGTCAGGATCTTCTCGTGCCCGACGCCGCGCCGCGGGTCGGCGTTGGTGATCTCGACCAGTTCGGCGACCGTGTGCACGCCGTCGCCGACCACGTGCGCGGGCACCCGCTCGGCGATCGCCTCCATCCGCCCGTTGATGATCAGGCAGCGGTAGTCCTTGCCGGTGACGAAGTTCTCCACGATCACCGAACCGCGCCGGGACTGCTCGGCCGCGATCGGGAACGCCTCGCGCAGTTCGTCGGCGTCCTTCAGATTCAGGCAGACGCCGCGGCCGTGGTTGCCGTCGAGCGGCTTGCAGACCACCGGATAGCCGATCTTGTTCGCCAGCTGGACCGCGTCCTCGACGTCGCGGACGGATCCCGACCGCGGTACCGGCAGGCCCGCCGAGGCGAGCAGCCGGGTGGTCAGGTCCTTGTCGCTGGCAACGTCCACCGCGATCGAGCCGGTCTCGGACGTCATCGTGGCCCGGATCCGCTTCGCGTGCACGCCCTGGCCGAGCTGGACCAGGCTGTACTTGTTCAGCCGGATCCACGGGATGTCGCGCGACATCGCCTCGTCGACGATCGCCTGCGTGGACGGCCCGAACGCGGTCCGCTCGGCCTGCTTGATGAACCGCTCGAGCTCGGTGGTGAAGTCGAATTCGGGGTCCGGCTGGACCAGGTGGTTGACGAACCGGACGGCGAGCTCGCCCGCGGCCAGGCCGACCGCCTCGTCGGCGTACGAGTAGATGATGTTGTAGCGGCCCGGCACGCCCTTGACCTGACGGGTCTTGCCGCGCCGCAGGTCGTGGCCGGCCTCCTGCTGCAGTTGCAGCGAGACGTGTTCGGCGATGTGACCGAGCCAGGTGCCTTCGTGCAGCCGCTCGATGAAGCCGCCGCGCCGGCCGCGCGAGCAGTGGTGCTGGTCGAGCCGGGGCAGGTGCTCGAGCAGGCGTTCGGTGAACCCGTCGATCGTGTTGGACGGGAAGTTCTCCAGCGACCCCAGATCGACCACCAGATGGATGGCCGGGTCGTAGCTCCACACGTTCGGTCCTCGGTAGACCCGGGTCTCGATGATCTTCAGGTCCGGGCTGGGAGTGCCGTGCGTCTGCTGCTGGGCGGTTTCGGTCATGCGGTCCCACTGTCTGGTAGCGGATCGGTGTCTGGTCGGCTGAGTTCGGCGCCCGCGCCCAGAGGCTCGGTCGCCTCCGGTCTGGACTGCCCGGCGGCCGAGGATCTGGTCCTCGGCGGCTGGGCCGTCTTGGCGGTACGGCGGCCCGCCCGCCGCTTGCGCTCGGCGTAGTACGCGGGTGACACCCCCTCGGCGGCGATCTCGGAGGCGAGCTTGCGCAGGTCCGCCTCGGCCGCCTCGATCTCGGCCAGTTCCTCCGCGGGCGGCTGCGGCCCGTAGGACAGCAACGCTCGCGCCTTCAGGTCGAACGTCGCAGTTGCCGGCAACACGTGCAACACGACACCCGACGCCAGGATCGCCTCGGACCGCTTCGCGTAGTGCGCGTTCGAGGTGATCCGGCTGCCGTCGAAGATCGTCACCGCACCCCGCCCGACGACTTCCAGATGAGACCCCCGTACTACGGCCGCCGTGTCCTCGTCGACGCCGATCCCGAGCAGCCCGGGGGACTGCGCCACCAGCGACAGCAGCCGGCCGTACCGGTTGCGCTGGGCGAAGTGCTGGTCCACGATCGCGCCCTGGACCAGGCCGAGTCCGCCGGCCAACTGGCTCATCCGCTGCCGCGGGGTCGCCCCGGACCGCCCGAACGCGATCATGTGCTCGGCCAGGATGCTCGCGCCCGCCGACGTACCACCGACGGCCGCGCCCCGGGCATGCGCCGCGGTCACGGCCCGGCCGAACGCAGTACCGGTGACGACGCCGCTCAGCTTCAACTGGTTGCCGCCGGTCATGAAGATCCCGGTCGCCTGGTTCAGCGGCTCGATGAAGGCCGGGTCGTCGGCGTCCTCCCGATTCTCCGGCCGTACTCCGACGACGCCGGCGGCTCCGAGCGCGGCGAACAGAGCCGAGTACACGTCGATCACGTCCGGACCCAGCGTGGAGGCGGTCGGAACCACCACGATCCGCGCCCTCGACCCACCCGCCGCCTCGACGAACTCCTGCAGAACCAGCCGCTTCTTCAGCTTGTCCTCGGCACCACCGATGGCGAACAGGGCTCCAGGCCCGCTCGTCGTCACCCCACCCTGCTGTTCAGACATAGCCGAAGAATAGGTGGTGCCGGGCGGTTCGCCCGGCACCACCTGCGCGATCAGTGGGCGAAGGTGAACCAGTTGACGTTGACGAAGTCGGCCGGTTGGCCGCTGGTGAAGGTGAGGTAGACGTCGTGGACGCCGGTCACGTTGGTGATGTTGGCGGGGACGGAGCGCCAGTTCTGCCAGCCGCCGGTGTTGGCGATCGCGAAGCTGCCGATGGGGGCGTTGGATCTGCTGTCGAGGCGGACCTCTACCAGGCCGCTGACTCCGCCTGCGGCGCCCGAGGCGACTCGGCCGGTGAACTGGCGGGCGGCTGAGCTGCCGAAGTCGATGCCGCGGTACATGGCCCAGTCGCCGTTGCCCAGTTGCATCAGGTTCTGGCCGCCGCCGGAGTCGGTGGTGGTTTCCACGCCGGTGCCGCCTTGCTGGGTGTAGGACTCGGCCTGGATGGTGCTGTACGCGCTGCTACCGCCGGGCGGGGGAGTCGTGGGCGGCGTAGTGGGCGGGGGCGTCGTACCGCCGCCGCGCGTCGAGACGGCCACGTAGTCGACGAGCATCGGATGACCGGGCACGGTCGAGGCTCGCGGGGTCGGGCCGTTGAGGGCGTCGGGGAAGGCGCCGCCGATCGCCAGGTTCAGCAGGAGGAAGTAGCCCGCGTGCGACGTCATGTTGTTCCAGGTGTCGGCCGGGAGTTGGCCTTGGCTGACCGAGTGGAACTGCTGGCCGTCGACGTACCAGCGGAACTGGTTGGGGGAGATACTCGTGTCCCACTCGAACCGGTAGGTGTGGAACGCGGACTGGCAGGACGCGCCCGGGCAGGCCCGGCTGTTTGCGATGCCGCTCGTCTCGTTGCAGGGTCCGCCGGGGTTCACGCCGCAGTGCAGCACGCCCCAGACGGAGTTGATCCCGTTGACGTTCTCCATGATGTCGAACTCGCCGATACCCGGCCAGTTCCAGTAGTTGCCGCGGTACGGCTGGCCGAGCGCCCAGAAGGCCGGCCAGTAGCCGAGGGCCGCGTCGCCGGTCACGTTGGGCATCTGGATCCGCGCCTCCATCGCGACCGTGCCGCCGGACGGTGGCTTGAAGTCGCTGCGCTGGGTCTCGATTCGGGCCGAGGTCCAGTTGCCGGCGCCGTCGCGCAGTGGGGTGATCTTGAGGTTCCCGGCGCCGTCGAGGGAGAGGTTGTTCGGGCTGTTGGTGTAGTTCTGGATCTCGCCGGTGCCCCAGTTGCCGGGACCGCCGGGGTAGCCGTGGCCGGTGTCGATGATCCAGTTGGCGCTCGACGGCAACGAGCCGCCGGCGCCGTTGAAGTCGTCACTCCAGACCGTCGTCCAGCCGGCCGGCGGTGGCGGCACACTGGCCTCGGCGGCGACGGTCAGCGCGCCGACGACGAGGACCGGGGCGAGCAGGGCGCTCAGGATCGTGCGGCGACGTGTGGATGGTTGGTTCGGGCGGGAACGCATGATGACCTCCACGGTCAGGGCCGAGCGCCTTCACCAGAACGACGCCGGGCAGGTGAGTGCGTACATGAGAGCGCTCTCATCTCCCTGTGTCAACGCTTCATCACCGAAAAGACCTCAGGGAACGTTCCCGCCGCGTCAATCAGGCCGACTGGCTCAGTGATCGGCGGCGCGTGCGTCCGCGGCTTCCACCTCTTCGCGGCTGATGCCGAGCAGGTAGAGGATCGTGTCCAGGTAGGGGACGCTCAGGTGGGTGTCGGCTGCCGCGCGGACGACGGGCTTGGCGTTGAAGGCGATGCCGAGGCCGGCGACCGCGAGCATGTCGAGGTCGTTGGCGCCGTCGCCGATCGCCACGGTCTGGGACAGCGGGGTGTCGGAGGACTCCGCGAACCGGCGCAGTGCGGTCGCCTTGCCGGCCCGGTCGACGATGTCGCCGACCACCTTGCCGGTGAGCTTGCCGTCGACGATCTCCAGCACGTTCGCGGCCGCGAAGTCGATGCCGAGGTCGGCCGCGAGCTTGTCGGTGATCTGGCTGAAGCCGCCACTGACGATCGCGAACTTGTACCCGAGCCGCTTCAGCGTCCGTACCAGCGTCCGCGCGCCCGGTGCCAGTTCGATCGCCTCGTACACCGCGTCCAGCGCGGACGCGGGCAGGCCTTCCAGTGTGGCCACCCGATGCCGCAGCGACTCGGCGAAGTCGAGTTCACCGCGCATCGCCTGCTCGGTGACCGCGGCGACCTCCTCCTCGCGGCCGGCGTGGGCGGCGAGCATCTCGATCACCTCGCCCTGGATCAGGGTCGAGTCGACATCCATCACGACCAGCCGCTTGGCGCGCCGGTACAACCCACCTGCTTGTACTGCGACGTCGAGCCCCTGGGTCACCCCTTCGAGCGCCAGGATCGCGCGTAGCGAGTCCGGTTCGGCACCGGAGACGGCGATCTCCATCGCGGTCACCGGGTAGCGGGCCATCCGGCTGATCCGGTCGATGTTCGCGCCGGTGTCCGCGATCCGGCCGGCGATCGCGGCGAACCCGGCGGCGGTGAGCGGGTTGCCGATCACGGTGACCTGGGTCCGGCCCTTGCGTCGCGGCTCGTTGTCGCCGAACCCCTTCTGGACCTCGATCTCGACCTCGAGGCTGTCTGCCAGCAGCTTGAGCTCCTTCTTGAGCTCCTTGTGGTCCCGCGGCGCCGTCAGCAGTACGCCGAGCACGAGCCGGCCACGCAGTACGACCTGTTCGGCGTCGATCACGTCCAGGCCGCGGACCGCCAGCGTGGACAGTACTGCGGAAGTCAAGCCCGGCCGATCCGTACCGGTCAGAGTGACCAGCAGGGTGGGGCGGTCCAACGGGGGCGTCTCGTGCTCAGCCTGTCCTGTCATGTCAAGGCCTCACGCTACCTATGAATGGTCAACGGAGGGTGGGCGGTCCACATGCCGCGACGAGCGCGCGCCGGGCCGCGGCGGCCAGGTCGAGCAACGTACGGCGTCGGGCGTCCGCCTCGGCGCCGGTGACCGCGGCGCCGTCGTCCTCCAACGCGGCGTCGGCGATCGCCAGCAGCCGCCGGGCCGTCGCCGCCGTCTTGACCGCGCGGGCTTCGTAGCCGGGGGCAAGCTCGTCGCCCTTGCCCGAACCGATCCGCCGGATGTCGATCAACGCGTCCGCGACCTCGGGCTTCCACTGGGCCACGTCGAGTGCGGCCAGCGACTCGGCCGCCTCGATCAGTGCCGCCCGCAACCCGCGGTCGGCCTCGCCGAAGTCGGCCGGCGGCGGGCTCGTCGCCGGCAGCACGGTCCACTGCACAGCCGGCCCGACGTACGCCGGTACGAGGCCGATCTCGGCGCCGGTCAGTAC
The DNA here is from genome assembly GCF_039530625.1 of Kribbella sancticallisti. Classification (NCBI taxonomy): domain Bacteria; kingdom Bacillati; phylum Actinomycetota; class Actinomycetes; order Propionibacteriales; family Kribbellaceae; genus Kribbella; species Kribbella sancticallisti. The sequence goes on from NZ_BAAAOS010000018.1 coordinate 125,362, forward strand.
TACGGCCTCGCCCGTCTCCAGTGCGGCCTCGTTGAACGGCGGTGGTCCGGCCAGGCCGATCGGGTCGCCCGGGATCGGCAGCGCGAGGTGGGCCTGGGTGACGCCGGCGGCGCGCAGCAGGTTGAGGGCCACCGGCAACGTCGCCGGCTCGGGGTGCGCCGCGAGGCCGGAAACGTGGTGCCCGACATCCTCGCCGAGGATCTTGTGCGCGGCGGTGTCCGGATCGCAGGCGCCGGTCAGCATCGCGTTCGTCCAGACGGTGAAACGCACCGAGGCGGCAGTGGTCAGCACGCCGGCCATCATCCCATCCACCCGCCTACGCCCCGACACCCCCAGGGTCGCCGCGGGCTTTCTCGAGCGACCCCGGCACTACCACCCCCGGGCTGTTCGGCACGCAAGCACCAGGGCCGGCGCGGGTCTTCGCGAGCGACCCCGGCACTACCACCCCCGGGCTGTTCGGCACGCAAGCACCAGGGTCGGCGCGGGTCTTCGCGAGCGACCCCGTAGGTTTTGGTCCATGACTGCAGTGGTGGAGCTGGCCGGCGTCTCGATCGTCCGCGGTGGTGCGCGTCTGCTCGACGGCATCGACTGGTTCGTCGACGAGGCCGACCGGTGGGTGGTGATCGGCCCGAACGGCGCCGGCAAGACGACGCTGTTGCAGATCCTGGCGGCCCAGATGCACCCGACCACCGGCGTGGTCGGGCTGCTCGGCGAGGTGCTCGGCGCGATCGACGTGTTCGAGCTGCGGCCCCGGATCGGCCTGACCAGCGCCGCTCTCGCCGACCGGCTGCCCCGGTCCGAGCGGGTCTCCGACGTCGTCGTCTCCGCGTCGTACGCCGTACTGGGCCGGTGGCGCGAGGAGTACGACGAGCTGGATCACCAACGGGCCAAGGAACTGCTGACCGAGCTCGGCATCGGCCAGCTCAGCGACCGCACCTTCGGCACCTTGTCGGAGGGGGAGCGCAAGCGGGTCCAGATCGCCCGGGCGCTGATGACGGATCCCGAGCTGATGCTGCTCGACGAACCGGCCGCCGGCCTGGACCTGACCGGGCGCGAGCATTTGGTCCGCTCGCTGAGCTCGATCGCCACCGCCGAGGGTTCGCCGGCGATGGTGCTCGTCACCCACCACGTCGAGGAGATCCCACCCGGCTTCACCCACGCCATGCTGCTGAAGCAGGGCGGGATCGTCTCAGCCGGCCCGATCGAGCAGGCCCTCACCGCGCAGACCCTGTCCGACACCTTCGACCTCGCCCTGAGCCTCGACCACCAGGACGGCCGGTACTTCGCCCGCGCCCTCTGACGAGCCCGCCCCTCTGAGGAACCCGTGCTCTGAGGAACCCGTGCGTTCCGGCGAACTCGCTCGCTCTGACGAATCCGTGGGGGTCCGCCGCGCGTCTCAGCGGCGGTGGGCCTGCCGGAGGTCCTGATCGCGGATAGAGTTGGCAAATGATGGATTGGCTGCGGGACAACGTCTGGGCGGCGTGGCTCACCCTCGCCGCCGCGCTCGGTCTGGCGGAGCTTGCCTCGCTGGACTTCACCCTGCTGATGCTGGCCGCGGGCGCGGTCGCCGCAGGCGGCGTGGCGGCGGTGTTCCCCGGGCTGCTGTGGTTGCAGATCGTCGTCGCGTTGCTGACCGCGGGCGCGATGCTCGGCGCGATCCGCCCGCTGCTGAACCGCAAGTTCCACCACGGCCCCGAGCTGAAGACCGGGTCGGCGCACGTGATCGGCCGCAGTGGCGTGGTGGTGAAGGAGATCCACCCCGACGGCGGTGGCTCGATCAAGCTGAGCGGCGAGCTGTGGACCGCCCGTCCGTACGACGAGGTGTCCACCATCGCCCCCGGCACTCGCGTCGAGGTGATGTCGATCGACGGCGCGACCGCGGTCGTCTATCCGATCGGCGAACCGCTCAACCACCGCCACCCGGAGCTCGGCAACAACCCGGACGCCGAACCCCCGAAGTGATCCGTCGCCGCGCCGTCGTGCTCGCTTGAGCGGCGCTGCGCGCGAAGTACTGTCGGACTTGAGGACATCGTTGCCGTCGTTGTCGCTTCAGGGACCTCCCGGATCGTAAGGGAACCGTTGCCCGGAGTGGACCGTCGATAGGAAAGACTGTCCGTCCTGAGGGTTCTTCGAGTGGGAGGGTCTAGTGACCGCGTTCCTCATAGTGCTGGCTTTGGTCGCCTTACTGGTGGTCGTCACACTGATCAAGTCCGTCCGGGTCGTGCAGCAGCAGACCGTCGGCATCGTGGAACGGTTCGGGAAGTTCAAGGTCGGCTTGCAGCCGGGCCTGAACCTGCTGACCCCGTTCGTCGACAAGGTGCGCTACACGATCGACATGCGCGAGCAGGTGGTCGCGTTCCCGCCGCAGGGTGTCATCACCGAGGACAATCTGATGGTGTCGATCGACTCCGTCATCTACTTCCAGGTGAACGACCCGGTCCGGGCGACGTACGAGATCTCCAACTACATCCAGGCGATCGAGCAGCTCACCATGACGACGCTGCGAAACATCATCGGTGGCATGGATCTGGAGCAGACGCTGACGAGCCGCGAGGAGATCAACGAGAAGCTCCGCTACGTCCTCGACGAGGCGACCGGCAAGTGGGGCATCCGGGTCAACCGGGTGGAGTTGCGCTCGATCGACCCGCCGCCGTCGATCCAGGACTCGATGGAGAAGCAGATGCGCGCGGACCGCGACAAGCGCGCCGCGATCCTCACCGCCGAAGGTATGCGGCAGTCGGCCGTCCTTTCGGCCGAGGGCCAGAAGCAGTCCGCGATCCTCACCGCGCAAGGTGACCGGGAGTCCCGGATCCTCCGCGCCCAGGCCGAGCGGGAAGCCCGGATCCTGAAGGCGCAGGGTGAGGCGCAGGCCATCACCACGGTCTTCAACGCGATCCACGCCGGCAAGCCGGACCAGGGCCTGCTGGCCTATCAGTACCTGCAGATGCTGCCGTCGATCGCTCAAGGCGACTCGAACAAGCTGTGGATCATCCCGAGCGAGATCGGCAAGGCGATGGAGGGTCTCGGCAGCGCCGTCGGCCAGATCGCCGGCATCACCCAGAAGGCCGAAGGCCCGTTCCCCGAGCCTGACCTGGGCGACGCGCACGCGGTCGAGGTCGAGAGTGGGATGGGTACCGCGGCGACTCCGGACGCCGCGGTGGCCGAGGCCGACAACGCCGTACAGGAAGCCATCGCCGCCGCGCAGAACGCGGCGGTCAGTTCCCGCAGCCAGCAGGCCACGCCGCCGGCCGTGACCTCGGCTCCGGTGCAGGACAACCCGCCGCAGGCCGAGCCTCCGCTGGAGCGCTGACCTCCGGT